>DATELR010000113.1:0-4255 GCA_035276345.1 Streptosporangiaceae bacterium
TGGCGGTCGCCATGGCGCGCAGCCCGGCAACGCAGCAGAGCCTTGAGTGCGTCCAGCGGTCAGGATCCAGCTCCCAGACGCCCGCCTCTGGCTCCGTCCATCTCTCCGCGATCGCGCTGGCGGCCACCTCGGCGGCCCTCAGGCCGTCGGCGTCGAGCACGTCGAGCCCGGCGGCGGACGCCAGGAGCTGCAGGACCTCACCGAGGCTGTCGAGCTGGAACTGGCGCCGCACCCGGTTCCCCACCCGTACCGAGCTTCCCGGATAACCAGGCAGCCGCAGCGCGCGCTCGTCGGGAATCTGCTCGCCGCCGACTGTGTAAGCGGGCTTGAGGTCAGGTCCCTCGGCGAGCACCCGATCGGTGATGAACCGAACCGTGGCTGCGAGCTGAGACTGGCAGCCATGGGCGGCCATCGCGATTCCCGCGTAACACTGGTCGCGGATCCAGGCATAGCGGTAGTCATAGTTCCGCGCTCCATCGAGCCGTTCAGGCAGCGACGTTGTGGCCGCGGCGACCATGCCGCCCGACGCCGATGTCAGTCCCGTGAGCACAGCGTGCGCATGGGCGGCGTCGCGCGCCGCAACCAGCCCGTCGCATGTCGGCACCGCGCCGGCCCAGGCTTCCTCCGTGCTGACCCACGCGTCGCCGGGATCGACAGGCTGGTGGTGCAGCGGCCGGTCGGAGATCTCGAGTACCAGGTCGTGATGCTGGCCTTCGGGGACCGTGAGCGTCATTTTGAGTACGCCGTCTCGGTCTGGCCGTGCTTTGCCCGCACCTGACCAGCGGAACCACACGGCACCGGCCGAAGGCTTGGTGCCGCTGCGCCCGGTCCAGATACCACGGGATTTAGCCAGGTCCCGCATCGGGCTGGCGCCGTATCCGGCCCGCACGTCGAGCGTGACCGTGACCCTGGCCGGCCCGTCCCGTGCCTCGATCCGGCGCAAGATCACTGCCCGATGCGGATCGCCGGGCATCGCCAGCGCCTCGCGGCACTCAACAACGCTGCTGCCGACCCACCGGCTTCGCCAGATCAGGCTCGCAGGCTCGTAGTAGCCGCCCCAGACGTGCCACGGATCGGCGGGCGTCACGGCATAGCCGCCCTGACCGCCGAGCAGCGCCGAGAACACCGCAGGGCTGTCCCACCGCGGCACGCACATCCACACGATCGCGCCGTCCGGACCGACCAGCCCTCCCCGTTCACCGTCGGCAATGAATGAGTACTCCCTCAAGACGCGAGGACTCCACAGCTCGGGCACTGCTGCTAGTCCCTCCTCGCGCCTCGCGCATACGCCGGTCCTGACATGACGTCTACCGCTTCCCATGCCGGACCGGTCTAACCGGCTCGCCGTTTGCCTGGCCAGCGCGCGGGTAGCCGGCGCCCATGACTCAGACCGTCGTTATCAACGGTGGAAGTGCCGGCATCGGCCGGGCGACCGCCTGTCTGTTCGGCCGTCGCGGCGACCGGGTCGCCGTGCTCGCCCGCGGCACCGACGGCCTGGCGGGCGCCGCGCAGGACATCAAAGCGGGCGGCGGGACAGCCCTGCCGATCAGCGTCGATATGGCTGACTACGCGCAGCTTGACGCTGCAGCCGCCCGGATTGAGGACGAGTTCGGCCCCATCGATGTCTGGATCAACGTCGGCTTCAGCTCGGTCTTCGCGCCCTTCGCCGAGATCAGCCCCGAGGAGTTCAGCCGGGTGACCGACGTGACCTACCTCGGATTCGTGTACGGCACGATGGTGGCCCTGGCCAGAATGAAGCCGCGCGACAACGGCACGATCGTGCAGGTCGGCTCGGCCCTGGCGGAGCGGAGCATCCCCCTGCAGTCCGCCTATTGCGGCGCCAAGCACGCCATTCTCGGATTCACGTCGTCATTGCGCTGCGAGCTGCTGCACGACCGCTCGAACGTGCGGGTGACCGTCGTGCAAATGCCGGCCGTCAACACCCCGCAGTTCTCCTGGGTCCGCTCCAAGCTGCCAAAGCAGCCGCAGCCGGTCCCGCCGATCTACCAGCCAGAAGTCGCCGCGCGGGGCGTCGCTTATGCGGCCGACCATCCGCAGCGGCGAATGTACTGGGTCGGCGGCACGACCGCGGCGACGCTGGTCGCCAACCGGATCGCCCCTGCCCTGCTCGACCGGTATCTGGCCAAGACCGGATACAAGTCGCAGCAAACGGATCAGCCGCCCGGGCAGGATCGCGCCGACAACCTCTACCGGCCCGCCGACGCTCCGCCAGGGGACGACTATGGCGCCCACGGAGAGTTCACCGAGAAGGCCCACGACCGGTCGCTGCAGCTCTGGATGTCGCAGCATGCCGGACCCGTGTCCGCCGCGGTCGCAGGTGCCGCCATGGCCGGTGCCGTGATCGTCACGCTCAAGCGCAGCCGCTAGCTGCCCAGGTCCGCGAGCTTGCGCTGCGCTGCGGCGACGCCGTACCTTCGCCGCCAGAATCCTGCCCACGGATCCTTCCCAGCCGAAATGTCGGCCAGCCGCGCAGGCAGGTCCCGCAACCCGAATCGCCCGGGTGTCAGGCTGGCGTCCGAAACTTCGGTCCATGCCAGCGGCGTTGCCACCGGTGCGCCCGGCCGGCCACGCACACCGTACGGTGCCACGACCGTCTGGGCGAAGGCGTTGCGCATGACGTCCACGTAAATCCGCCCCGCACGACCGCTGATCCGCTGGCTCGTCGTGAACGTGTCTTCATGTCGCGCGGCGAGAAGGTCGCCGACGCCGCGCGCGAACTCCCTGGCGCTATCGAATCCAGCCTTGCCGTCGAGCGGCAGGTGCACGTGCAGGCCGTGCCCGCCCGTCGTCTTGACGAAGGTCGTCATCCCGAGCTCAGACTCGAGCAGATTGCGCAGGACCAGCGCGCCGCGCCTGACCGGATCGAACGACGTATCCGCTCCGGGAGGGTCAAGGTCAAAGACCACCTCCTGCGCGCAGTCAAGGCTGCCCGACCTGGACAAGAAGATGTGCGGCTCGATGCACGCCTGGCTCGCCAGGTAGCCGAGAGTGGGGGCGTCCTCGCAGATGACATGGCTGACCACGCCACCATCCCGCTTCGGGACCCTCGCGCGGCTAATCCACTCAGGGAAGTACTCAGGAGTGTTTTTCTGAACAATGCGCTGGCCGCCGATGCCGTCCGGAAAGCGCATCATGACGACCGGCCGGTCCTGCATCAGCGGCAGCATCACCGGCGCGGCGGCCACGTAGTACTCGACAAGATCACGCTTGGTGATGCCGTTATCAAACAGCACCTTGTCCGGATTGGTGAGCTTGATCTCGCGTCCGCTGACTTGGATGTTCTCGGCCTCCCGCATCCGCACCCGGTACCCGGGTCCGTGCCCGGCCAATCGCTGGCCCCGATCCGCAGGCTTGCGGCTACCTCTGTTCTGGCGGCCTGGCCGGCCCGTTCTCCTTCGCCTGCACCAGCTTGTCCCCCAGGTCGCTGACCTCCTGCGCCGAAAGCGCTTCGCGAAGCCCTGGCCACACTTTCGTCTCCTCGAACGCCACGTGTTCGCGGACGGCCGCGATGACCTCCCTCAGCAGCTGTTCGAACCCGTCATCCCAGGGCTGCAACGTCCCGAGCTGCCCGAGCACCTGATTGGCTTCATGCTCCTGACCCAGGGCCTCGTCCGCGAGCTCGGCCCCGCCCGGCATCTGGTCTTTGACGACCGGCCAGAATTGCTGTTCCTCGATCGCCTCGTGACCGGACTCATCGGCAATGAGCTGCTGCGTCAGCCGCTGCCTGGCGATCAGTTCGACCTGGTCAGCGCCGCTTCCAGCGTTCGCGCCGTCCTCGAGAGAGGCGAGCGTGCGCTCCAGCTTCTCGTGATCACGCCGCAGGACACCGAATGCGTCCACCATGGCAGTTCCCCTCCCACGAATGCAGATCATTCGGTCTACCCGGCGCCCCCTGGCTAAACCCAGGCCAGACCTGCGGGAAGTACCCTCCCGGCCGGTTTGCTCGGGCGTCGCGGGGGTAGCCGCCCCTGTCCGGCGGAATCGGCCGCGGAAGCGACATCGCACTCAGGGGGCATCATGACCGCGCGTCGGCAAGAACGCGACCGGGGAGCGCAGATGTTTGAAGCCGGCAGGGAGGGCATGGCTACGCGGGATCAATCAACGGAGGTAAGAATCTGTGTCCAACTCAGTTGCCCGGATGGCGCCGGTGTCCGACGCTCTGGCTGAACGCGCCGACCACGAGCTGCTGAAGACCGTTCAGAGCGAGCCGCATGGCAGCAGCGTTCGCGACGCT
>DATELR010000114.1:0-29367 GCA_035276345.1 Streptosporangiaceae bacterium
GCTCGCCGTTCTGCTGATCTTCTCGGTGAACAAGAGCCCGACCCCGACCTTGCCGCTATCGGGCTTCTCCACCAAGTGGTTCCATGAGGCCTTCGGCAACGGCGTGCTCACCGGCGCCCTGTTGCGCAGCATCGCCATCGCCATCGTTGCGGCCGTGCTCGCCACGGCCCTGGGAATCACGGCTTCACTCGGACTGCTGGTCTTGCGGGGCAGGGCGGCCGCGCTCGCCCTCACTGTGCTGCTGCTGCCGCTGGTGGTGCCCTATATCTGCCTCGCAGTCGGCCTGCTGATCCTGGTTCAGGAAGTTGGCGCCAAGCCCAGCCTTGTCGCAGTAGTGCTCGGGCACTGCGTGATCGTGCTGCCGTTCGCGATCCTGGTGATCTTGCCACGACTGCGGTCTCTGGACCCGGCGATGAACGAGGCAGCGCAGGATCTCGGAGCCTCCGCGTTCGCGTCGCTGCGCCTGATCACGCTGCCACTGCTCGCTCCGGCGCTGGTTTCAAGCGGCATCATCTGCTTCGTGACGAGCTTCGACGAGTTCGCGATCGCCTCGTTCCTTGCGCCGTCGGGGCAGCCGACGTATCCGGTCTTCCTGTACGCAAGCGCGCGCACGCCGGCTCTGCTGCCGGAGGTCATCGCCATCGGCGCGCTGATCATCGCGGGCTCGCTGCTGCTTGTCGTGCTCGCCGAGGGAGGCAGGCGATGGGCAGAGCGCAAGCTGGTCGGCGAGACCGCTGCCGCGGCTACGGCAGCCGCCGCACCAGCAGAACAACCCACTGAAGCATTCGCCACCATTCACGGTTAGGGCAGGCACATCGTGGCTAGCACCGCGGTTCATCCGGCGAACCCGAACGACCCGGCGGGCGACGGCTCGGCAGCCACGCTCGCGAGGCGCCCTGGCACCGGCCAGCTCAGCCTGGTCGCGCTGACAAAGCACTTCGGCTCCGTCGCGGCGGTCGACAACATCAACCTGGAGATACCGGCGGGCAGCTTCTTCTCACTGCTCGGGCCATCAGGCTGCGGGAAGACCACGACGCTGCGGATGATCGCGGGCTTCGAGGTGCCGTCATCTGGTCAGGTACTGCTCGACGGGGAGGACATCGCGAAGATCCCGGCTAGCAAGCGGCCGGTCAACACGGTCTTCCAGAGCTACGCCTTGTTCCCGCACCTGCGTGTCTTCGACAACGTCGCCTTCGGGCTGCGCCGTGCGGGAGTCGCCAAAGGCGAAGTCATGCGACGGGTTGGCGAGGTACTTGATCTCGTTCAGCTGGCCGAGTACGCGACCCGCAAGCCCGGCCAGCTGTCCGGCGGCCAGCAACAGCGCGTCGCCCTCGCGCGCGCCCTGGTGCTCCAGCCGGCTGTCCTGCTGCTCGACGAGCCGCTCGGCGCGCTGGACGCCAAGCTGAGGCGCCAGCTGCAAGTAGAACTGAAGCAACTGCAGAACCAGGTCGGCATCACGTTCGTGTACGTGACGCACGACCAGGAGGAAGCGCTCACGATGAGCGACCGGATCGCCGTGATCAACCGCGGTCGGATCGAGCAGGCCGCATCGCCGCAGGACCTCTACGAGGAGCCGGCGAACGCGTTCGTCGCCGACTTTCTCGGCGTCTCGAACCTGATGGACGCGACGGTGGCCGGACCCTCAGCTGGCGGGTCAGGAGCCGAAGTCAGGCTGTCCGACAACTTCTCGGTCGAGGTCCGCAGCGGCGATGTGTCGCACCGCGGACCCGCCAAGGTCGTCATCCGTCCGGAACGGATCGGCGTCGAGGCGGCCGGCACTGCGGGCCCCAATCGGCTGCCGGGCCTCTTGACCAACATCGTGTATCTCGGCAGCGGCCTTCAGCTGGCCATTCAGCTCGCGAGCGGCCATGGTGTCACCGCGCTCGTACCCAACAACGGCGAGGAAACGGCCTCGGCGTGGGCGCCAGGCATGGCGGTGGCGTGTCATCTCCCGCCGGCTGGGCTGCGGGTCCTGGCAGGATCGGGCAACGCCGTGGTCGACGAGGAGAGCAGCGGGTGACCTGGCCCGCCGCCCTGGCCAGACGCCGCGGATCGGCACCTGGCTGGCGCGGCGCTGCCGCTACGGTCGTCATCGCCGCCGCACTCGCAGGCTGTGGCGCGACGCCACAGCACGCCCCGCCGGTGAGCGGCGTGCTCGGCAAGCACGCGATCGCCGGCTTGCCGCAGGTGACCAGGGCGCTGACACCGGCCGACGTCCAGAAGGACTCGAGCCTGCGCGGCCTGGCTGGCAAGCTGCGGCGCTGGGGATACCTGACCGGCTGGCAGCGCACGTTCCAGGGCGAGTCGCGGCGGCTGACGCTCGTCGTGAGCCGGTCCCTGACGTTCCGAACTGATGCTGGCGCCAGGGCCTTCGTGAGGTATCTCGGCCAGCATGTGGACTCCTTCTATCCGTTCGCCACCAGCAAGCCGCTGGTGCTCGCCGGGCAGCGCTCTGGCTGGCTGATCAAGCCGCCACTGTGCGCATGTCACATGGCGCAGCCCCTTTATGCCGGTCTCACCACCGCGGGTCACCAGGTCCGCTGGCTGGAGATAAACGGCCCGCGCGCGTCTGGTGCGATGCTCGCCAGCCTGCTGGCTGCCGTGCCGGGCACGGCGACCTGAACCGCGGCGTGGACGATGAGCGACAGCTGGGACGGCCGTAGCGCATCGGCTCGATTCCAGGTCTCCGCGACTCCGACATCGCGCTGGGCCACGTGCCGCAGCGGGGTCAGGCCATGGCTAATCAGCAGCTGCGACATCTGCTGCGGCGACAGGAACGTCAGCCACGGCTCGCCCCGCGCCGCCGACACCGGCCCGACGAGCTCGACGTAGGTGTGGCCGGCCTCATCCCGCAGTGCCGCAGGCAGCATGTAATCGGCGATGACATGCGAACCAGCGGCGAGCTTGCCTAGTTCGGCGACAGTCTGGCCGATTGCAGCCTCTGTCAGGTACATCGTGACGCCCAGCCAGCTGAGGAACGCCGGCTCGCGGAGGTCCAGGCCTGCTCTTGCGAGTTCGCCGGTCAGCGACGCCGCCTCGAAGTCGGCCGGCACGAAAACAAGATTTTCTGGCTTGGCGATCCGTGCGGATGCCAGGCTGGCGCGCTTAGCTGCCTGGGTTTCCTGCTCGTCGACCTCGAAGATCCTGACGCTCGCAGCAAGCGGCGAGCGGTATGCGAACGAGTCAAGGCCAGCTCCGAGGATCACGTACTGCCGCACGCCCGCCGCGACTGCAGCCGCGAGAGCGTCCTCCGTGTACCGGCTGCGGCACACAACCTGGCAGCGGGCACCCGCGAGGACGACGTGGGTGCCGTGCGCACGGTGATAGTTCACTAGCTCGTCGGCCTCGTCCCCGAGCAGCCGCAGCGCGAGCGTATCGGCGAAGATGACCGGATCCTGGTCAACGATCAGGTGAGCCGCCCGGGCCGCGGCAGCAGTGCGGGCGCTGAAACTCGAAGCGGCTGTCACGAGGCTGACTGTACCAATTCGTGCGTATACTAGCACAAAATAGACATTTGCGCAAGGGTGTGGCGATCACGATTCCGTTTCCATTGAGCCAGCCGCTCGCGCGGCCGCCATCGCGGCAGCGCTCAGGAACGCGCCGATGACCTCGGCCTGCTCCGCGGGTATCCCGGCAACTAGGTCCGCAATGGCAGCGTGATAGGCGCGAAGACCGGACGGCGCACGCTGCATGGCCTGGCTCGATAGCTCGAGCACGACGTAGCGGCGGTCGGCCGGGTGGGGCCGCCGGCGCACAAGCCCCGCGGCCTCGAGCCGGTCGGCAAGCATCGTCACTGCCCCGGAGGTAAGAGAGAGGCGCTCGCCCAGCTCGCGCTGAGTGAGCGATCCGGCGGCTTCGAGGTGCTCGAGTGCGTCGAGGTCGGTCTGGCTGATTCGGGCGCGGCGGGCCAGTGCCGCCCGCATCCGATCTCGTTCAAGCCCGAACTCATGCAGAATGGCGGCGAGCTCACGGCGCGCGGGCGCGGTCATGTTGACCATGATACCCACAGTCGCTATGTTACTTAGCAGCTAAGTTACTCACTTACTAAGGGGCTGCTGAGGTCAGGGGGCTGAGCCATGACAGACCAGGGGTCTCATCTGGTCCGGCACCGGAACCCGCTCGCCGTGATCAGCGAGATCGGGATGGCGCTGTCGATGGTCGCGGGGCGCGGCCAGGTTGCGCGCGCCATCGTGGACGAGGCGAGCCTGACCGATCATGACAGCGCCGCTGACATCGGCTGCGGCCCGGGCACTGCAGTGCGGGTAGCGGCGGCTTGCGGCGCGCACGTGACGGGCATCGATCCCTCGCCCGTGGCGCTGCGGATGGCGCGCTTCCTCAGCAGGAACTCCCCGGCTGGCCAGGTGGCCTTTGCCCTCGGCAGCGCCGAGCAACTTCCGCTGCCCGACGGCGCCATGACAGCGGCCTGGTCGATCAGTTCGGTTCATCACTGGTCAGACGCGGCTGCTGGCTGCGCCGAGATCCGTCGCGTGCTCGCTCCAGGCGGGCGGGTGCTGCTCGCGGAACGGCTGCTCAGTCCCGGTTCGACCGGCCACGGGTTCAGCAAGGAACGCGCCGACGAGCTCTGCAAGACGCTGACTTCCGCCGGCTTCACGGCGGTGAGCAGCCACACCATCACGACGGGACGACGCAGGCGGATCATCATCCGCGCAGAGCGAGCGGCTGACACGACGGCAAGCTAGCCAGCCTCTGCCAGGCGCCGGAAGTCCCGCCAACGTCGGCGGCTACTCTGCCATGGCGGGCAGCGGAGGATGAGACATGGCAGCGACGGCCTATTCAGCACTCACGCATCTGGAATGCGCGAGGTGCGGCGCCGAACATAAGGCTGACCAGGTCCAGGGGACCTGCGCGTGCGGTTCACCGCTGCTGGCGAGGTACGACCTGGAGCAAGTTAAGGCAGAGACCGATCTCGACTCGATCGGCGCCAGGCCGGCCGACCTGTGGCGTTACCACGAACTGCTGCCGGTGAGCGATGCCGAGAACGTGGTGAGCCTCGGCGAGGGAATGACGCCGCTGCTGCCCATGCGCCGGTTCGGGGAGAACGCCGGCGTGCCCGGGCTGCTGATGAAAGACGAGGGCCTGATCCCGACGGGAACGTTCAAGGCCCGCGGCGCGGCGGTCGGCGTGTCGCGCGCCGCCGAGCTGGGGGTGTCTGGCATCGCGATGCCGACGAACGGGAACGCAGGGGCGGCCTGGGCAACCTACGCCGCGCGAGCGGGCCTGCCCAGCCTCATCGTGATGCCAACGGCAGCGCCGGCCATCACGCGGGGCGAGTGCGCCGCCGCTGGCGCCGAGCTCTACCTCGTGGACGGCCTGATCGGCGACGCGGCCGCGCTCGTCAGCGGAGGCTTGGCGGACCGCCCGGGCTACCAGGACGTGGCCACGCTCCGCGAGCCGTACCGGATCGAAGGCAAGAAGACAATGGGTCTGGAGATCGCCGAGCAGCTTGGCTGGCAGCTGCCCGATGTCATCGTGTACCCGACCGGCGGAGGCCTTGGCATCATCGGCATCTACAAGGCCCTGCTCGAACTCCGCGAGATGGGCTGGGTAAGCGGCGAGTCGCCCAGGCTGGTCGCGGTGCAGGCCACTGGCTGCGCGCCGATCGTCGCCGCTTTCGAGGCAGGCGCCAAGCAGAGCGAGCCATGGCCAGAGGCGAGAACCATCGCGTTCGGCATCACCGTGCCGAAGGCGCTCGGCGACTTCCTGGTGCTGGATGCGCTGTACGCGACAGGCGGCACGGCCATTGCCGTCACCGATGAAGATCTGCTTGCCGCCCAGCGTGAGGTCGCCAGGCTCGAGGGGTGCCTGATCTGCCCCGAGGGCGCCGCCTGCTTCGCTGCCGTCAGGCAGCTACGTGAGTCGGCCTGGCTATCCGCGAGCGATGCCGTGGTCGTACTCAACACGGGCGCCGGGCTGAAGTACCCCGATACGGTACCGGCCATGGCTCCGGTTCTTGTTCCAGGCGGCGCGATTCCTCCGCGCCGCGGAAGTGGGGACTAGCGGCAACCGTGGACGACCGGTACGACCTAGAGCGCTTCGTGACAGCGCAGAACGCGGGCAGCACCTATGACCGGGCCGTCAGCGAACTCCAGGCTGGCTTTAAGTCCAGCCACTGGATGTGGTTCGTCTTCCCGCAGATCGCGGGTCTCGGGCAGAGCCCGACGTCGCGCCAGTTCGCCATCTCCTCAGCGGCCGAGGCGACGGCCTACCTCGAGCATCCGGTGCTCGGCGCGCGTCTGCGCGAGTGCGCGCGGATACTCGCGGGTCTTAAGGGCCGCAGCGCTGATCAGATCTTCGGCAGTGTCGACGCGATGAAGCTGCGGTCGTCGATGACGTTGTTCCACCGGGCCGCACCTGATGAGGCACTGTTCAGCCAGGTCCTCACCCGCTACTTCGACGGCATACCTGATCACGCGACGGACGCCCTGCTTTCATCGGACGCGTAGACGAAGATTGCCCCTTGCTGTCTGGGCCGGCGGGCTTAGTCGCGCCTTGTCTTGGCGCGATGCCGGAGCTCGTGTTTTATCACCCTTGTCGTGATTACCTGAATTGTCGCGAGGGCGTATGTATAGTGCGCTACGTCAAAAGACGGATTCATGTTGATAGTTCTCGCTTTGTTGAATTCGTCCCGTACGCGCACTGTGGAGATGATCACACATGCGACTCGTGCTTAATCCGACAAAATGTATCTACGCCGGTCTGGCCCTAGCGGTGCTGGCCATAGCTGGACTCATCGTCAACGCACCGCAGGCTCACGCCGCCTCGTGCCCCAGCGCTAAGTTCGTGACCTCGAACGGTCAAGGCTCATGGGACCGGTATGCAGACGGCTCGCACGGTGCCTACCAGCTCAACAACAACACCTGGAACGGCAGCCACGGTCCTCAGACCTTGTTCGCCAACTCCGCCAGCGACTGGGGAGTCTGCAGCAGCCAGCCCAACCTCGGTGGTGCGGTGGAGACCTACCCGAACGTCGAGGTGCCTTACTACGACGTGCCCGGCGGTAACGCACCGATCAGCCAGCTGAACGCTGACCGCAGCACGTTCGCTGAGAAGATGCCAGATCCGTCCACCAACTTCATCGGCGAAGCCGCCTTCGATCTGTGGCTTAATAACTGGAACATTGAGGTGATGGTCTGGACGGACAACCACCGCCAGGTTCCGTTCGGTCACAAGGTAGCGACCGCGAACATCTTCGGCCAGAACTTCAACGTGTGGCAGTCAGGCTCAGACGCCTTCGCGTTCGTGCTTGACCACAATGAGCAGACAGGGACTGTCCACATCCTGTCGACGCTCAGGTGGCTGGTCAGGAACGGCAAGATCCCGGCGTCGAGCACGATCACCTCAGCCCAATTCGGCTGGGAAATCTGCGCCACGACCGGATCGCAGGTGTTCCGCCTGTCGAAGTACACGAACACCACGCTTCCGGCCCGGTACAGCCCAGCCGGACAGTAACGAAGGCTGGACCGGCACGCCACGGACTAAGGAGCGGTCAGGGTGTCCTGGCGCCGTCGATCTGATCGAAGTCGCCGACGCCGTTCCTGACGCCGCCACCGCCCGACCATTGCCACATCAGGGCGGTGGTATCCGTGGCGTGCTGGCCGCCGAAGAAGTGCGCGCATGTCGACGTGGTCTTCAGGCACCACGATGATGGATGGTGCGCCAGGCTGCTGCTGGCTGCGGTGTAGGTCCACTCGTACAGGCCGGGGATCTTCGACGCACTGCCGGTGCCGAAGATCGCCGTCCAGGCCGGCGGGGCCGAGTAGACGCCGGCCTTGTAGGAAGAGTGCGCGGTCAGGTAGCTGGCGTAGCCGTCGAGGACGGCGCGGTCGACGGCCGGGTTGATGTGCCGGCTCTTGACGGTGCCGCTGCACGGCGAGGTGTAGACGGCGTTCCATCCGTTGTCCGGCGCTGGCGTGAACTGGGGCGCGTTGCCAGGGAGCTCGACGTCCATCCACACCACCGGGTACTTCACGCCGGTGCCGATGTCATCCAGGGTCCGCGCGGCCTGCTGCTGACCCCACGCCATTGCCTCCGAGGTTGTCCCGTTGTAGTGCGGGTCGACGCCGGGTCCGGCCATGAACCAGTAGACGCCGGTTCCGACTCCCTTGTGGTAGGTGGCCAGGTTGGTCGATGCCTGGTTCGCGTTCGTGGCGGACCAGACGATCCCGCCGCGGCAGCCTTGCCAGTGGGCCCAGTTGCCGGCCATGCCGATATAGCCGCCATAGCTGCCGCCGATCACGGGCTCGGTGTAAGGACCGGTACCGGTCACCGGCATCGCGAAGCTGTCCGTCCCATTCCAGAAGCCCGGCGAATCGCCCGCAGCCGCGCGTGCTGCGGCCCCGCCGGCCACGGCGTGCGCTCCTGCCGAGGTTGACGTCCCACCGCCGCGCGAGGGCGCAGCCGATCGGGTCCCGTCGCCCGCGCTCGAATGACCGCCGGAGGGTGATGAGGCTGCTGCCGAGCTCGCAGAGCTGGCCTGGCCGCCAGCAGCCGGATCCGAGGTGGCGCACGCGGTCATGGCCGTCGCGATGACAGCGGTCGCGATAACGCCGAGAATGCGAGGTCCGGTGCCCACTCGTCGTAGTCGGCTTGTCACGACGCTCCCCCGGAATTGCTCACCGCACGCGTTTTACCTCTTCACGGTATGCGAGCCGACGGTTACGTCAGGCCAGCCGAAACTGCGGAGCACGTCGGCAAGCACCTGGTCCCAGGGCGTCGGCTCCAGCCCGAACGTCTGCTTCGCGGCCGCAGAGTCCATCACAAAGTCCTCGGTGAACTGATAGCCGGTCTCGGTGAGCTCTCGCATTAGCGGCGAGAACAGCCCGGCGATGCGCACCACCCCGCTTGGCAGCGCCCGGACCCGGACGGGCGCCAGCCCAGCGGCCATAGCAAGATCATCGACTGCTTCCCTTTGCGTACGCGGCGGTGCGGACGGCGTATGCCACACGTGGCCCCAGGCTCTCGCGTCGGCTGCGGCGACGACCGCTAGCTGGGCAACGTCTCGCGTATAGGTCCAGGTGTGCTGCCGGTCGGTCCTGCCTAGCACCGACACTCCCCTGCCTCGCAGCACACGGGGAACCACGCGCTCGCCCAGCACGCTCTGCGCGCCGGGGCCGACGTAGTCAGAGGCGCGGACCTCGACGGCCCTGACCCGGCCGGCTTCGTGCGCCGCCACTGCATCGCGCCACATCTGTGCGCGGACCTTTCCCTTGTGCCCGGTGGCGGCCAGCGGCGTTCTCTCGGTCATCGGACGGACCTCGTCGTAGCCCGCCGTGCCCTGGGACAGACTCGCCGGGCCGTAGCCATAGAGGTTCGCGACGGTGATCAGGACCGCGCCGCTTCGCTCAGCCGCGCCGAGGAGCGACGCCGCGATCGGCGGCCACAGTTCCGGCCAGCGGTGGTAGGGCGGGTTCGCGCAGTTATAAATGGCTGCCGCGCCCTCGGTCAGTCGAGCCATCGCCGGCGCATCGCTGGCGTCGGCAGCCACCATTTCCGCGCCGAGGCCAGCCGGCCCAGAACCTGACCTGGTGATGACCCGGACCAGGTGTCCCTGCGCGGTCAGGATCTGCGCGATACCGCTGCCGATCGGGCCGGCACCGACGACCACATGCAGACGCCGCGTGCTCGCTGGCGTGTTGTCGTTCATGGCCACCTCATCTGTTCTATGCTCCGATTCAAGAGCACCGCTCTTGGTTTACCAGCGTGGCAAACCAGCATCCAATCTGTCAAGAGCGCCGCTCTTATTTGTTGCTAGTGCTCTTGTCGTGTGTCAGTATTCAGGGATGGCGCAGGTGGCGGAACACAACGGGGCAGCCCGCTCGGTACCCCGGACGGCCAGGGAACGGGCACGGGCCGAGATCACCAGGGAGATACTCGAAGCCGGGCGCCGGCATCTGGCGACTGAGGGAGCAGCGGCGCTCAGCCTGCGCGCGATCGCGCGCGACCTGGGGATGGCATCGTCGGCGGTGTATCGCTATGTCGCCAGCCGCGATGACCTGCTGACCAGGCTGATTATTGACGCCTACAACTCGCTCGGCTCGGCAGCCGAGTCCGCCGAATCCCCCGTTGACCGGGCTGACCTAGCCAGGCGGTGGTCGGCGGTCTGCCATGCCGTCCGGAGCTGGGCCTTGGCGAACCCGAACGAATGGGCGCTGATCTACGGCTCGCCGGTACCCGGGTACGCCGCACCTGAAGACACGATCGGCCCGGCCAGCCGGGTCACGAACCTGCTTGTGCAGATCCTGGCCGAGTCGGCCGAGCGCGGGATCGTGCCATCTGGCCCGGCCAGCCGTGACCTTACCCCTGCCGCCAGGTCAGCGCTGTCGCCTGTGGTTGCCGTGTTGCCTCCCGGCGTGACCGCGGTCGCGATTCAGGGCGGGCTGATGGTGTGGTCGGCCCTGTTCGGCACGATCTCTCTTGAACTTTTCGGGCAGTTCCACAACGTCGTCAGCGACGATCCTGCTGCCCGCGATGCGTTCTTCAGCGAATGCGTTCAACGCTGGGCCGCCCAGATCGGCATCGCCTGAGACCGGTCGCGGCGGTCAGCCGGCGAGGACGTCGCGAGCGATCCTGACCAGCAGCGCAAGCTTGGCTCGCTGTGCTTCCTGCGTGATCGCATTACCAGCGGCGGAGGTCGCGAAGCCGCATTGCGGGCTCACCGCGAGCCGGTCCGCGCCGATCCGTTCAGCCGCTTCCCTCAGCCGGCCGGTGACGGCCTCGGCAGACTCCAGCCGCGACGTCTTCGTGGTGACCAGCCCGAGGACAACGAGCTTGTCGTCGGGCACCAGCGACAGCGCGTCGAACGTGCCCGACCGCTCGTCGTCATACTCGAGGAGCAGCCGGTCGGCGCGGATCCCGCCGAAGATGGGTCCGGCGATCGGCTCGTAGCCGCCCGCCACCAGCCACCGGCTCAGCTGGTTCCCGCGGCACAGGTGGAACCCGAAGGTGGCCGGCCTGCCCGCCTCGATGACGGCGTTGTCCAGCTCAACACCGTAAGAAAGCCACCGCTGCATCGGCCAGCCGCGCGCCTCGTAGAACTCGCGCCAGGTCGGGTCGATGAGCAGCGGGTAATGCGGCGCATCGAGCTGGATGTACCGGCATCCCAGCCGCACCAGTTCGGCGACCTCGTCGCACAGGATGGTGACGACGTCGGTCATGAAGTCGTCCAGGGTCGCGTATGCATCGGCCGAACGCTCGGGAGACCACAGGTTGGCGAACAGCGTAGGGCTCGGCAGCGTGACCTTGACCTGCCGGTCCTGGTCAGGGCTCGCCACCGCGCGGACGAAGGTGAACTCTTCTGCGGCCAGGTTGCGTCGCTTGCGCAGTGGCGCAACGACGGCAAGATCCGCTGGCCGCTTGACGCTCGCGTCGCCGACCTCGGCGGAGTGCCAGTCGCCCCACAGCCACGCGTCGAGGCTGACTCCGGCGAAGCCAGCACATGCGGCCGTGAGCTCGGCCTGGAACGAGTCCCTGCGCATTTCGCCGTCATTGATGACGGGCAGGCCAAGATCCTCCTGGAGCTCGATAGCCGCCCGGGCGGCGCGGTCCTCGACCGCCTTGAATTCGGCAGGCCCGATGCCGCCGCTCTCTCGCGCATTCCTGGCGCCGAGCAGGTAGTCCGGCCTCAGCAGGCTTCCGACATGTTCTACGCGCGGTATCGCTGTCACGGATGCAAGCCTGCCATGAGGCGCTCGCATCAAGCTCGACAGAGTATTGACACGGGCCACACGGGCCCTCCACAGCATCTTCATCTCGCTCTGGGCTAGCTGGCACCTCGGCGCTCTATGTGCCGAATTTGCTTTTGCCAGTCAAATCTCGGGGGAGCGATCATGACGAAGCCATCGACGGAGGACTTGCGCGAGCAGCTCAGGGCACCGGTCCTCACCGCTGGTGACGCGGGCTACGACGAAGCCAGAGCCGTACACAACGGCATGTTCGACAAGCACCCGCAGGCGGTGGTCCTCGCGCAGCAGGTGGCTGACGTGATCGGTGGCGTGAACTTCGCCAGGGAGGCTGGACTGGAGCTCGCGGTCAAGGGCGGCGGGCACAGCGCGCCAGGATTCGGGACCACCGACGGCGGCGTCGTGATCGACCTGGAACAGATGCGCGACGTCCACGTCGACCCCGCCAGCCGGACGGCCCGCGCGGGAGGTGGCGCGACCTGGGGCGACTTCAACTACGCGACCCACGCCTACGGCCTCGCGACCACCGGGGGGATCGTATCGACCACCGGCGTCGGAGGACTGACGCTGGGCGGCGGCATCGGCTATCTGGCCAGGTCCCATGGCCTGTCGATCGACAACCTGCGCTCAGCGGAGGTGGTCACCGCGGACGGCCAGGTACTGACCGCGAGCGAGGACGAGAACGCCGATCTCTTCTGGGGGCTTCGCGGCGGCGGCGGCAACTTCGGCGTCGTCACCAACTTCGAGTTCCAGCTGCACCCGGTCGATGACATCTACGCCGGGATTTTCTTCTACGAGCTCGAGTACGCCGCCGACGTGATGCGGTTCTTCCGCGAGTTCATCAAGACCGCGCCGGAAGAGTACGGCGCGTTCCCTGCGTTCCAGATCGCGCCGCCGCTGCCGTTCGTGCCGCCGGAGCGGGTGGGCGACACCTTCTGCGCTGCGATCGTGCACTACTCGGGGCCGGTCGAGGCGGGCGAGCGTGCGATGGAGCCGTTCCGCGCGATCGCGCCGATCGTGGCGGAAATGGCCGGGCCGATGCCGTACCCGGCGCTGAACTCCGCGTTCGACGCATTGTTCCCGAAGGGCATCCGCAGCTACTGGAAAGGCGCCTTCGTCAACGAGCTCACTGATGAGGCAATCGAGCAGCACGTGAAGCACGGGTCGCAGGTGCCCGAGGTCAGCGCGACCATGCACATGTACCCGATCAACGGCGCGTGCCACCGGGTCGGTGCCGACGACACCGCATTCGCGTACCGCAATGCGACCTTTGCGCCCGTGATCGTGGCGGCTTGGCCGGACAAGAACGTCGATGACGAGCGGATCGCCTGGGTGCGGGACTACTACCACGCCATCGAGCCGTACTCAGAGCCCGGCGGCTACGTCAACTTCATGGCCGACGACGACTGGGAGCGGATCCAGGACAACTACCGGGGGCATTACGAGCAGCTCACGAAGATCAAGCGCAGCTACGACCCTGGCAACCTGTTCCACCTGAACCAGAACATCAAGCCAACCAGCTAGGCGTCAGCTGGCCACCGAGGCGAGCAGCTCAGCTCTGGCCTGGTCAACCGCGGCGAGGATGGCGCCGCGCAGCACGGGCCCGCCGCTGATGCCGGTGGGAACCACCTCGGGCTTGGCCGGGCTGATCCTGCCTACCTCGGCGGCGACGCGTCCGGCCAGCGCGGTACCTCCGGCCCGGCCAACTTCGCCGCCGAGGACGACGAGCCCTGGGTCGAGCACGACGCAGATCGCGGCCACTCCGGTCGCGACCCTGCTGGCCAGTTCGGCAAGGAACTGCTCGGCCGGGCCTCGGTCCGGGCCGGCCGATTCGCCGAGAGCCTCGACGGCTGCGCTCACGGCGCCCGCTGCTGTCGCCGCCTCGAACCCGTAGCTGGCCGCGAGCGGCAACACGGCCTGCCCGCCGACCAGCGACTGGAACGCGCCCGTCGCCGGGTGGGTGACGTCCTGCGGCAGCGGTACCCCGGGAACCGGCAGGTAGCCGATCTCGCCAGCCGCCCCGCCCACGCCGCGGTGCAGCCTGCCGCCGAGCATGGTCGCGAGCCCGAGACCGACCCCGATCCAGACCAGGACGAAGTCATCAGTTCCGTGGGCGGCGCCGGCCGCCCGCTCGGCCATCGCAGCGAGGTTCACGTCGTTCTCAATGGTTACGGGCTTGCCAAGATCGGCGCGAAGCGCGTCATGCACGCCCTCGTGCCAGGCCGGCAAGTTGACGGCCAGCCGCATGTCGCCGGTGCTCGGATCGAGCACGCCAGGCGTACCGATCACGAACGCGCGCAGTGCGTCAGGAGCGATCCCGGCAGCGCCGCACGCTCGTCCGATCGCGCCGCGTACTAGCTCAACCGGGTTGCCGGTGCCGTTCGGGTCAACGGAGATCTGGGTCACCACCCTGCCCGTCACGTCCGCGACGCCAGCTGAGACCTCGTCGTGCTCGACGTGCAATCCGGCAACGTAGGCGCTGGACGGAACGACGCCGTACAGAGCTGCGTTCGGCCCCCGGCCGCCCGCCTGCTCGCCGGTGACTTCCACGAGCCCGCGATCTTCCAGCCTCGCCAGCAGCTGCGACGCGGTCACCTTCGACAGCCCGGTGCGCTCGCCGAGCTGCGCCCTGGTCATCGGGCCGCCGCTCAGCAGCAACTCAAGGGCGGCGCGATCGTTCAGCTCGCGTAGCAGCCGCGGGGTACCCGGCCGTCGGTCCAATTCAGCCCCCTCGTGGCCCGCATTCGAGTTCTTGTTATTGCAAATTTGCAACGGACTCTATCTTATAGGAAAGTTTCCTGTTAGTTTCTGCCCAGACCCAAGTTAGCGGTCCCCCGCCGCAGCCACGACACCACGAAGGCACGCGGCTGACATCGCAGGTGAACGCCGTCAGCCAACAGCCTAAAGGCGGAAAGCACGCAAACGGGGCCTGCCGGAGGCGTCCGCCCGGAGGACGTCCTTCCTAGAGATTTGCCGGGAAGGGAGATCGAGCAGTGAAACACACCAGAGCGGCAGCCGCGATCGGCGCTGCCATCGCGCTCGCTGGAGCCGCAGCGGGCTGCGGCTCGAGCGGTGGCTCATCGAGTTCCTCGGCGGCACCGGCCAAGCTGGTCGTGTGGCGGATGGGTTCGTCCGTCCCGTCACAGGTCACCTGGATGGACGGTGTCGTCAAGCAGTTCCACAAGCAGTTTCCGCAGTACAAGCACACCAAGGTGGTCGTCAACTGGATCCCGTGGGGCAACCGCGTCACGGACTGGACAAACGCGCTGACCAGCGGCAAAGGCGGCCCTGACATCACCGAGCTCGGGAACACCGACACACCAGGCATCGCCTCACAGGGCGCGCTGGCCAACATCACCTCCGACGTGAAGTCCTGGTCAAGCGGCTCCGACATCATCGCGGGCAACCTGCAGAACGACACCGTGGCCGGCAGCAACTTCGCGGTGCCGTGGTTCGGCGGCGTGCGGGCCATCTGGTACCGCAAGGACCAGTTCAGCAAGGCCGGCATCTCGTCCCCGCCGACCACCTGGGCGCAGCTGGTCGCCGACGCGAAGCTGCTGATGAAGAAGTTCCCTGGCACCTATGGCCTCGGGGCTCCCACTAACTTCACCAACGGCATCGTCAGCTTCATCTGGGGCGCGGGCGGCCAGGTCGCCGTCCAGCAGAACGGCAAGTGGAAGGCCGAGCTCAACAGCCCGCAATCAGAGGCCGGCATCAAGTTCTACGCCGACCTGTACCTCAAGGACCACGTTTCCCCCGCCAAGTACATCGGCCAGACCGAGCTCGGCGCGCCGGGCGCCACCTCGGGCGGATCCGACGAGGACTTCGCGAAGGGCACGCTGGACATGTACATGGACGGTCCGTGGGCCAAGGCGTCCCTGGAGGCCGTCAGCAAGAAGTACGAGTCGCAGTGGGCGTCGTTCCCGATCCCGAGCGAGCACGGACCGAACCCCGCGCCCGCGTTCGCCGGCGGATCTGACCTCGGCGTCTGGGCGAAGAGCCCGAACCAGAAAGCCGCCTGGTCGCTGGTCACGGTGATGGACAGCCCGGGCAACGCCACCACGTTCGCTAACGCATCCGGGTTCTTCCCCGAGTTCACCTCCGCGCTGTCCGGCGGCGGCTACTCCAACAACCCGATACTGGCCGGCTTCGCCAAGGCCGCCGCGTACACCCAGATCTCCCCGCTCAACTCGAAGAACTGGGCCACGGCCGATGCGACCGACGCAATCATCCCGACCATGATGAAGGCGCTCATGAAGGGCGCACCGTTCACCGCCACGGTGAACAAGGCCAACTCAGATCTCGAGAAGGTGCTGAACACCGGCAGCATGTAGGGCCGGGCATCCCGGTACCGAGTAAGCCCGCTAGCGTGCCTGTGTCTCATGACCTGCATTGTCAGGGGCATGGCGAGCAGGCACGCTGGCGGTCCCGGCCGGCGGGTACTCCCCTCCAGGACCACCCGGACCCGCTGGCCGGGTCCCACCCCGCGGGAGGTCACGGGGGCCCTCCCGCAGGGCTCTGCATGGGCCGTGGGACCAGGGTCACCTCCGAGAGATTGGCCGAAGCGATGACTGATTGCGATGGCTGAGTACGCCTGGCGGCGGGAACGCCCGCTCCGCGGCACGACGCCGCGTGGCACGTCGCTCGCCGCATTTATCCGCAGGCACAAGCTCGCCCCCTACCTGCTGCTCGCGCCTGGGCTCGCCGGGATAGCCCTGGTCCTGCTTTGGCCGCTCATCCAGGTGGGGATGTACGCGTTCCAGAACTACGGCCTCCCCCAGATCACCGGCGCGGAGCCGACGCAGTGGGTCGGACTCGGCAACTTCAGCACCACGTTCGCCGACTCCGAGTTCTGGCTCTCGCTGCGTACCACGGTGCTGTTTGCCGCCGTTGTCGTGCCGCTCACGCTCGTCACCGGCACGCTGGTCGGCCTGCTGCTGCATCGGCTCGGCAAGAAGATGGCCGCGTTCGTGAGCACGGCGGCGCTGCTCGCCTGGGCCACGCCGCCGGTCGCCGCGAGCGTGCTGTTCTACTGGCTGTTCAACCCCGATGGCGGCCTGGTCGACTGGACGCTGAGTAAGCTCCCCAACTGGCTCGTCGGCAACACCGACTGGGCGGGCTTCAACTGGACCACAAGCGGGGCGCTGCCGGTGTACACGGTCATGACTCTGCTTGTGGTCTGGCAGTCATTCCCGTTCATCGCGGTCACCGTGCTGGCCGGGCTGAAGACCGTCCCCGCCGAGCTGTACGAGGCCGCCAGGGTCGACGGCGCCACCCCGTTCCGGGTGTTCTGGCGGATCACGTATCCGCTGCTCAAGCCGATTTTCCTGGTGCTGCTGCTGTTGTCGGTGATCTGGGACTTCAACGTCTTCGCCCAGAGCTACGTGCTCACCGGGTTCCCTGGCAACCGCGACGAGTTCAACCTCTCGCTGTACATCTACGACAAGGCGTTCCAGTTCCCGCCGAGCTACGGCCTCGGCGGCGCGCTCGCGCTGATCTTCACGCTGATCCTGCTCGTCGTCACGGTCGGCTACGTCCGTGCGTCCGTCCGGCAAGGTTTGCTCAGATGAGCCGGCCGGTCGCGGTCAGAAGAATCAAGACCGTCAGCCTCAACGGGACCGCGGTGCTGGTCGCCATTGTCACGCTGTTCCCGATCGCCTGGATGATCTCGACCGCGTTCAAGCCATCGCAGGAGATCTTCTCGCTG
Organism: Streptosporangiaceae bacterium; assembly: GCA_035276345.1. Lineage (GTDB taxonomy): Bacteria > Actinomycetota > Actinomycetes > Streptosporangiales > Streptosporangiaceae > Chersky-822. The sequence continues at coordinate 17,407 of DATELR010000114.1, forward strand.
ACACCGCACCTGACCCCTGGCCATCCGACGCTCGGCAACTTCAGGGAGGTGATCAGCGGCCAGGCGTCTGGGATCGGATCGGTGTGGCTGTTCTTCCGTAACAGCCTCGCTGTCACGCTCGCGACCGTCCTGGTCGCGTCGCTGGTCTCCCTGCTCGCGTCGGTCGCCGTTGCCAGGTTCCGGTTCAGGTTCCGCGCCTCGGTGCTGATCATGCTGCTGATCGTGCAGATGATCCCTGGTCAGGCGCTGATCATCGCGCTGTTCCTGGACTTCAATAAGCTCGGCTTGCTGGAGAACCTGCTCGGCCTGATTCTCGTGTACGCGGCGCAGGCCTTGCCGGTCTCGATCTGGATGCTCCGCAATTTCGTGGCCACCGTGCCGAGAGAACTGGAGGAGGCCGCGGCGATCGATGGCGCCAAGGCACCGACGATCTTCTGGCGGATCTTGTTCCCCCTTGTCGCCCCTGGCCTGGTCGCGACCAGCATCTTCTCGTTCATCACCGCGTACAACGAGTTCATCGTGGCCCTGACGTTCCTCGGCCAGGCGCACTCGACGTACACGCTGCCGATCTACGTGACGTACTTCTTCAACCGCGGCGGCGCCCAGTGGGGGCCGATCATGGCGGCTTCCACGATGTACACGATCCCGGTCGTGCTCTTCTTCCTCATCGTGCGGCGCCGGCTCGTCACCGGGCTCACCGCAGGGGCGGTGAAGGGGTGACCTCGTGACATCGGAGACCGCCGCCGACCCGACGCTCGGCCGGCTGGCTGACGCACTCCTCATCCCGCCGTTTCCCGGCCGGACGGCGCCCCCATGGGTGCTCGAGGCGCTAGCCGACGGTCTGGCCGGCGTCACCGTGTTCGGCCCGAACATCGGCAGCACCGATCAGCTCGCCGGCCTCATCGCCCGGCTGCGCGCGGCTGGTTCAGAGACCACTGGCGACGCGCCGATCGTCGCCATCGACGAGGAAGGCGGCGACGTCACCAGGATCGCCCACCAGACCGGCAGCCCGTATCCAGGTAACGCCGCGCTCGGCGCTGTAGACGACCCGGCACTGACCCGCGCCGTGTATCGCGCGCTGGGCAGCGACCTGGCGGCACTCGGCGTGACGCTGAACCTGGCGCCTTCGGTCGACGTCAACACCGCCGCCGATAACCCGGTCATCGGAACGAGATCGTTCGGGGCCGATCCTGATCTGGTAGCGAGGCACGCCGCCGCCGCCGTCACCGGTCTCCAGGCAGCCGGCGTGGCCGCCTGCGCCAAGCACTTCCCCGGCCACGGCAGCACGAGCATTGACAGCCACCACGTGGTGGCGACCGTGCCAGGCTCGATGGAGCTGATCACGCGCCGGGACCTGCCGCCGTTCGTGGCGGCGATCGAGGCAGGCGTGCGCGCCGTCATGCCGGGTCACCTGCTGATACCAGAGCTGGCAGGCGAGCTCCCTGCATCGTTGTCGGCGGCGGCCCAGACCGGGCTGCTGCGCGGTGAGCTCGGCTTCGACGGCGTGATCGTCTCGGACGCCCTCGAGATGCGCGCGGTCAGCGGGCCATACGGCATTCCTGAGGCCGCGGTCATGGCCGTGGCAGCAGGAACCGACCTGCTGTGCTTCGGACGCGACCAGGATCGGCTGACGTACCTGCAGGTCAGGGACGCGCTGGTGGGAGCCGTGCAGTCCGGGCGGCTGCCTGCTTCCAGGCTGGAGGAATCCGCCGCACGAGTGTATGACCTGCGCGCCTGGGTCTCTTCCGCGCGCGAACTGGCGATCGGGCTGGCCGCCGCCGAGGGCGCGGATGACGATCGCACGGACGTCGGAATGACGGCAGCGCGCCGTGCGCTGCGGTGTGAAGGTGAACTGGCTCGGCTGACCGATCCCGTCCTGGTGGAGATCGTGCCGCCGTCGAATATCGCGGTCGGCACGGTGCCCTGGGGGCTGAGCAGATGGGTGCGGCCGGACAACGTCTACCGGATCAGCACCGGCCAGGCAGACGCCGATCCAGACCCCGGTCTCATCACCCGCGACGTGCTTGCCGCCACCGCTGGCGAGCGCCCGCTGCTGATCGTGATCCGCGACGCACACCGGCATCAGGTGGCCCAGGCCGTGGTCGCTGAGTTGCTCGCCGCAAGGCACGCAGCCGTCGTCGTTGAGATGGGATTGCCGGTCTGGCATCCCCCAACGCGCTCATATCTAGCTACATTTGGTGCTACACGTGCAAGCAGCCTGGCCGCAGCGGAACTGCTCGGCCTGGCTCCGGACTTGACGCAAGAGGTGAGCGCCCATGGGCCAGATCGTCCTTGACCACGTCTCCAAGGTGTATCCAGGCGGCGTGAAAGGCATCGACGACCTCAGCCTCAACATCGCCGACGGCGAGTTCATGGTGCTCGTCGGCCCGTCGGGCTGCGGCAAGTCCACCGCCCTGCGGTCGATCGCAGGGCTCGAGGAGATCACGTCAGGCACGATCTCAATCGGTGCCCAGGTCGTGAACGACCTCCCGCCCAAGGACCGCGACATCGCGATGGTCTTCCAGAATTACGCGCTGTACCCGCATATGACCGTCGAGCAGAACCTGGCGTTCGGCCTGCAGCAGCGCAAGACGCCGAAGGACCAGATCAAGCGCCGGGTGACCGACGTGGCCAGTTTGCTCGGGCTTTCGGACTACCTGAAGCGCAAGCCGGCCGCCCTGTCAGGTGGCCAGCGCCAGCGGGTGGCAATGGGCCGCGCGATCGTCAGGGAGCCCAAGGCGTTCCTGATGGACGAGCCACTGTCTAACCTCGACGCCAAGCTGAGGGTCTCGATGCGCGCGTCGCTGTCGCAGCTGCACGAACGGCTCGGCGTGACGACCGTGTACGTCACGCACGACCAGGTCGAGGCCATGACGCTCGGCCAGCGCGTCTGCGTGATGCGGGACGGCAAGCTGCAGCAAGCCGACAGCCCGCAGGCATTGTTCAATTCGCCGGTCAACCTCTTCGTCGCCGGCTTCATGGGATCGCCGGCGATGAACTTCGTCGGCGCGCGGCTGGTGCGTGACGACGGTCCCGCCGTGATTTTCGCCGGCCTGCGGCTTCCTGTACCTGACGCGCTCCTTGAGGCGAAGCCGGCGCTGTCGGAGTACTTCGACCGCGACCTCATCCTGGGCATCAGGCCGTCGGACTTCGAGGATGCGGACCTCGCCGACGCCTCGTGGCCGCGGATGCCTGCCACGCCGGATGTCACCGAAGCGCTGGGCAGCGAAATGCACGTGCTGTTCCGGGTCGACGCCCCGCCGGTTCAGCACGCCGCGCTCGGCGACGCCGCCAGGTCGGACGATGAAGAAGACGCGCTGCCGCTCGTCGCCGGCAAGTCGCTGTGGACCGCGCGCGTCGCGGCTCGAAGCAGGATCGCGCCGGGTCAGCCCGTCGAGCTCGCCGTCGACACGTCGAACCTTCAGTTCTTCGACGCCGACTCTGGCCTGTCGGTCGGCCACCCGCAAGCCATAGCCGCCTGACCCCCAAGCGCCAGCGACTGAACTGATCCGCGCGCTGGATCCGGCGCCGGGCCGGCGTCAGGCTGCCTAGTGTGCGGTAAAGGTAGCGTTTGCGGCTCTCCCTGACGTTTTCGCTACCCACTAACGCGCAATTGCCGAAAGGCTGAGGCATCCGCGAAGAGGTAAGCGTCACATCCGCACCCGCGGCTTCGCTGATGCCTTAAGGCGTCGGTGTTCGGTGCGCTTTGCAAGCAATCACCAGCGGTCGCGGTGGACTAGGTCGCTCAGGGGCCGGCGATCGGGGTTACGGATCGGAGAGAGCGGCCGGCCGGCCGGGTAGCCCAGCGAGATCAGCAGCGAGCACGTCGTGTCCGCCGGGTGCCCGAGCAGCTCGCGAGCGAGGTCCTGATCACCCACCGCGGAATGGCAGCTGCCGATGCCGAGGCCGGCCGCGGCGATCATGATCGACATGGTGACCTGGCCGAGGTCGAACTGCACCCGGCCGAGGGCGGCCTCTTCCGCCGCCGTAATCAGCGCGATGGTCGCGGCCGAGCCGGCGATGTGCTTGCCACCTCTCCATACGCCGGCCAGGCGACTGAGCAGATCGCGATCGGTGATCGCGACGAAGTCCCACGGCTGGGTGTTCTGCGATGACGGCGACCTGCGCGCTGCCTCGAGAATCTCATCGAGTTCGGCGTCGGCGATTGGCCGTTCAGCGTATTGCCGGACATTGCGCCTGGACCTGATCGCATCCCAGGCAGTGGCTTCGTGGCGGGCCTGATTTCCAACCGGGTCTTGTAAGTCCATGGTCCCTTGACCGCCACTTTCGACAATGTCGTCGGTAATGGTGCCCCCCATTGGCAAATCTGACGTTACCCGCAGGTAGGTGTTCGACGCCACTGCGTCAGCCACGCGGGCCGGTGCGGCGCAATGCCGTATCATCGGGTTATGCGTCATTTCTCGTGCCTGACCTGGTGGTCGTCCTAGGGCGGCCCGCCAGAGCATGCACGACGAGGGCCGTCCGGCTGGACGGCCTTCTGCATTTTCGTAAACAGGACGCAGCCGGACTGTCCTCCTTCAGCTAAGAAGGAGAGTCCCGTGAACCTCACCACTTCCGAGGCGGCCTCGCTGCTCGCTGAGCAGCGCAGGAGCGCCGAGCTTGAGTCACTGATCGCGGCCGAGCCCGCACGGTTCAGGATTGCCACCGGCGACCGGCCGACCGGCCCGCTGCATCTTGGCCATTACTTCGGCACCCTGGCGAGCCGCGTGCGGCTGCAGCGTGCGGGCGTGCAGCTGTTCGTGCTGATCGCCGACTACCAGGTGCTTACCGACCGCGACGTAGCCAATCACCTGCCGAGGCAGATAGACAGCCTGATTGCTGACTACCTCGCCGCCGGGATCGACCCGGCCGGCGCGACGATTTTCGCGCACAGCGCGGTTCCGGCGCTGAACCAGCTCATGCTGCCGTTCCTGTCGCTCGTCTCGGTGCCTGAGCTGCAGCGGAACCCGACAGTCAAGGAGGAGATCGCGCAGTCACGGCAGCAGGCCGTCAGCGGCCTGATGTTCACCTATCCGGTGCACCAGGCCGCGGACATCCTGTTCTGCAAGGCCAATCTCGTGCCTGTCGGCAAGGACCAGCTTCCGCACCTGCAGGTCACCAGGGCGATCGCACGGCGCTTCAACGACCGCTATGCGTCCGGATCGCAGTTCTTCCCTGTTCCCGACGCGCTGCTGTCGGCGGCGCCCAACCTGCTCGGCACCGACGGCGCGAAGATGAGCAAGAGCCGCGGCAACGCAATCGCGCTCGCAGCCACCGCGGACGAGACCGCGCGTTTGATCAAGGGCGCCAAGACCGACGGCCGCAAGGACATCACGTTCGATCCTTCGTCCAGGCCTGAGGTATCCAGTCTCGTGCTGCTGGCCGCGCTCTGCCAGAACCGCGATCCGGCGGATGTGGCGGCCGAGATCGGCGGAGGCGGCTCCGCCGCGCTGAAGCGCATGGTCACCGACTCGGTGAATGAGTTCTTCGGGCCGCTCCGAGCAAGGCGCGCAGAGCTAGCCGCCGATCCTGGATATCTGCGGCAGGTGCTGCGCGAGGGCAACGCCAGGGCAGCGGCAATCGCGTCGAGGACCTTGACCGAAGTGCACTCGCTGATGGGCACCGGCCAAGGCGCGCCTGACCAGCAGCGCTGCTAGGTGGCTGCTGCTCCGGCCGGACCGGGCCGGGCAATGGCGGTCAATCTGACCTACCCTCTGCTTAGCAGCACAGACCGAATCCGGCGGGCCGAGAGCGTGGTCAGGATGCTTCATGCAGATTGACGTAAGGCCGGTCGCGAGGCTGCGCGGCCCCAACCCGCTGGGCGTCCCCGCCGTCCTCGGGCCGTTGTTCGAGGCGCTCAGTGTGACGTCCGTGGACCTGACCAGGCTCAAGGTCGTCTGTGACTGGATCCAGTACCGGTCAAATTTCGCTGAGCCGGTCAGGTGCCGTCCCGTTCTGGCAGACCGCCCGGCACGCGATGACTCCGAGCACGCTGGGAGCGACCCTGGCGCCGAACCTCGAGATGCGCCGGTCCCAGCCGTGAGCAGCCTGGAGCTCGCACTCGATCTGCGCCGCTGCGCCGACCTCGACCTCGCGACCAGCGTCAAGCAGGCGCTCACCGAACACTCAGAACCTGGCGGTACTGGCCGCACCTACCTCGAGCCGTGGGGGCCGTCCAGCAAGAGCTGCATCTGGCGGTTCAACGCCCTGTACTGGCAAGCGCTGGCGAGCTGGGAGCAGGTCACGGGCCGCGAATACGAGCAGGCGCTGCCTGGCGGGCGCAGCGACGCCAGGAACGCAGATACGGCTCGCGAGCTGATCGGCGAGCTGCTCGCCGTATGGGACTCGCTCGAAGCCAGGAGCGCGCTTCCTGATCAGCTCTATGTCGTCGAGCTTGGCGTCGGCAATGGCAGTCAGGCGAAGACCTGGCTGGACACATTCGTGCAGCTTGACCGGATTCACGGCCGCGACTACTACCGCCGCCTGCATTATCTGATGGGTGACTACTCAGGACATGTGCTCGAACGTGCCTGGCAGCAGGTCGCGCACCACGGCGAGCACGTCAGCGCGCTGGTGCTGGACGCCAGCCGGCCGCAGCGTACGCTCGGCTTCCTGAAGGACAAGGCCTTCTGCGTCTACATCTCCAATATGTACGACAATCTGCCGACGGACGAGATCGCGAGCATCGGCGGACGGCCATACCTGGTCGAGGCCCGCGCCTACCTCCGGGACGACGACGCAGCGCGGATAGCGCGAAAGCTGCGGATTCCGAAGTCAAGGCTGGTCACGATCGTCGACCGGTTGCTGAGGCTCGGGCCCGAGCTGCTCGCCGAGACGGCACCCGATCAGTTCCCCGATGCGGGCAAGGCGGTTTCGCTGTGGCGTGAGGTCTGGGCGGCCCTGTACCTGCAGGAGCGCTATGCGCCGCTCGACGGGCTGGACGCCTATCAGGTAGCGCCCACGCTGACCGGCGAGATCTTGCGCCCGCTGCTGGAGAACGCGGGCGACGTCAGGATGCATGTCAGCAACGGCGCGCTGTCGAGCTTCACCCAGACGCTGCCGCTGCTGCACCCGTTCGGCAGGCTGATTTGCCACGATCTGTTCATGACGAGCCCGGTCGCTTATCACGCCGGCTTCTACGGGCCTGGCAAATACGACGGCTCGATCCTGAACTGGGTCAACGGCCCGCTGCTCAAGCTGGCAGGCAACCGGCGCGGTTTCGACGTGGCGATCACGCCTTTCTCCGGAAGGCCGGAAGCCAATGTCCGCACTCTCGTCGCTCAGGTACGGGACTGATCATGCTGCTGCCCACAACGGTTGTCGGCTCGTACTCGGTACCGGAGTGGCTGGAGCGGCTGAAGACCGACTTTTATCAGCGCAGGATCAGCGCCCAGCATCTTAAGGAGATCCACGAGGTCGCGATCAAGGCCGCGCTGAAGGACCAGGAGCTAGCCGGCCTGGATATCGTCTCCGACGGCGAGCTCCGGCGTGACAACGACATCGATTACCTGCTTGCCCGCATTCCTGGCGTGGACATTCCGCACCGGGCGAAGACCGACTACTACGACTATTACGACGCTCAGGTGACCAGGCCGCTGCCCGCAGCCGGCAACGCCGGACCAGGACTGGCCGAGGACTTCGCGTTCACCAGGGCCCATACGACCAAGCCGATCAAGTTCTCGTTCACCGGGCCTTTCTCGCTATCCAGGCGGATCCGCGACAGCGCCTATGCGGACCCGGCCGAACTTGTCGGCGCGCTCGCCAGATGGCTGAACGGCCAGGCGGCTGAACTGGCCGCCGCCGGAGCCGAGCTTTTGCAGATCGACGAGCCGTTCCTGGCCGGATACCCCGAGGCCGCTGAGCTTGCGATCGCGGCCGTGAACACCGTCACGGAGCGCGTGGAAACTTCCTGGGCGCTGCATGTGTGCTACGGAAACCGCTATGCCAGGCCGTTGTGGGAAGGGCACTATGACTTCCTCTTCCCTGCCGTCCTCTCGGCGCGGGTCGACCAGCTCGTGCTCGAATTCGCCAGGAAGGGGCCAGAGGACCTGCGTCTGTTCGGCCAGTATCCGTGGGAACGCGACGTCGGGCTCGGCGTCATCGACGTCAAATCCGGCGAGGTCGAATCCGAGGCTGCGGTGGCCGACCGGATCCGTCGCGGGCTGGAATTCGTCCCAGCGGACCGGCTAACCATCAACCCCGACTGCGGGCTACGGCATCTGCCGACCGACGTCGCCAGGGCGAAGCTGCGGGCGCTCGTGGCCGGTGCGCAAATCGTCCGAGCCGAGCTGTCCGCGGGGTAACCGGTAACAGCAACCGCCTCGCCGGTCCCCAGTCTGAACGTATCGTGCTGGCCGTATTGTGGTTACGTAGGGTAATCAGTGCAGGCAGAGGGGTAAAATCGCCGAGCTAGCAGGCGCGAGTGATGGCGGGGGCGACATTGCGTATTGCAGGCACTGGACCCGGCGAGCGATGGCCGACAGCGCCGGGCCGGACGGCAGATGAGTGAAACCGCGCGTACCTTCCGCGAACGGTTCCGCACTACTCCGCGCCCTGGCCCGAGCGACCCGAACGAGATTGGCCTGGCCATCCTGGCAGCCTCGGCCGACGGCGTGGTGGCCATTGACGATCACGGCACTGTCAGGTTCAGCAATCAGGCTGCCGCGCAGCTGCTTGGCCCGCGAGCCGGTGACCTGGTCGGCATGCCGTTCGACCATGACGTAGCACCGGGCCAGGGAGCCGAGATCGAGCTCACCGGACCGGCCGGACCGCGGGTGATCGACGTGCGCACGACATCGACAACCGTCGCCGGTGAGCGGTTCAGAATCGCCGTGCTGCGCGATGTCACTCAGCGCAGGCAATCTGAGCAGGCGATGGAAGCGGCGATAGATCAGCAGAGCGCCGCCCTCGCGGTCGCGGCGCACGAGCTGCACAGTCCGCTTGCCGCGATAGGCGTGCTCGCTCATGTGCTGTCGGATCAGCAGGTCGAGATCGGCTTTCCGGAGCGCGCCAAGCTCGCCGAGCGGATCGCCGATCTCGCCGGACGGCTGCAGATGCTGATGCGCAGGCTTCTCACCAGCGTGCAGATCGAAGCGAACGGCATAAGAGGCACACCAGAGCCAGTCCCGGTGCTCGAGGTCATCATCGACCAGCTAGCGCTCGTCGGCGCAGCGCCGAAGGACGTGCATGTGCACTGCGGCCCCGATATATCAGCCGCTGTCGACCGGGCTGAGTTCACGATGATGCTGGCCAATTACATAGATAACGCGCTTACTTACGCTAAAGCGCCAATCGAAATTACTGCCGCGGAGCAGGACGAGTGGACCGAGATTTCGGTGCGCGACAACGGACCGGGCGTTGCCGAGGACTTCGAGCCACTGCTGTTCGAGCGTTTCGCAAGGGCGCCGGAGGCTGAGCGGCAGGCAGCCGGAATCGGGCTCGGGCTGTGGATCGTGCGCACGCTGGCGCGGTCGGCCGGCGGCGACGCCTGGTACGAACCGGCCGACGACGGCGGCTCGCGCTTCCTGCTTCGCCTGCCGCGGGGAGCGGGCGTCCGCTGAGCGGTGCCCAGGGCTTCGCCTGGGTATGGCCAGCTAGAGGTGACGGGCCTCGGAGGCGGACATGACCGGTGTTCTCATCGTGGAGGACCAGCAGGTCCTGGCTTCTGCGCTGGAGATCGCGATCGGGACGCAGCCTGACATGGACTGCGTCGGGACTGCCGCGACCGTCCATGAAGCCCTGAGCCAGGTCGCGCTGCGCTGGCCCGATGTGGTGCTGATGGACATCCAGCTACCCGGGACAGATGGCATTGAGGGAACCCGGCGGATCAAGGCGATTCATCCCGCTGTCAGCATCCTGATCCTCACCGCCGGTGCTACCCCGGTCAGGCTGGCCGCTGCCGCGGCAGCGGGCGCGGGCGGATTCCTGGCCAAGGACGGCCCGTTCAGCGACATCCTCGCGGCTATCAGGAACCCCATGCCGGGCAAAATGGTCATAGAGGGCGCGACTCTGAATCAGCTGATCAGGCACATTCCAGGCCCGCCCCAGGGTCAGGCGGCACAGCAGGAGCCGGCCGAGTTCCTCCCGGGGAGAGGTGCCCAGCCGGCGTCATCATCGGATCCGAACATTGGCACGAGCTCAGAGCCGCAGTCCGCCGGTCCCGCTGCGGACACAGCCAAGCTTACGGCGCGAGAGCAGGAGGTTCTCGGGCTGATGGGCGAGGGTCTCGACCCGAGCGCGATCGCCGAGCGGCTCGTCCTGAGCGTGTATACCGCGCGCGGGCACGTGAAGAACGTGATGATGAAGCTCGGCGCGCACACTCAGCTCGAGGCAGTGGTCCTGGCAACCAGGTCCGGCCTCCTTCCGGCGCGCGGCGCCGAGCTTGGCGGATAGGTCACGATCATGATCAATGCCATCACAGTTCGCTTTATCATCCATTCTGGTCGCCTGACCCACTCAGATGGGGGCAGCAAACAGACCATCTAGGGGTCGTCGCTGCCGGTCCGCAACCGTAGGCTCTGGCTGTGCGATGGATCCCGCACAGCGGCTCTGAATGCTGCGCGGTGCCAGGGCATGGGGGGCCCGCGGCACCCGCCACCTGAGCTGCAGGCTCAGGCGGGCCAGGGGGACTGCCCATGAGCACGCGGTAGCCGCCTCATCATGCGGTGCCCGTGACAGGTGTGGCAGCTGACCGGACGGTACGGGGGTACGTCTGGACCTGGCCCGCCGGGTCGTCTCTTATCCCCCGGCCGTCAGCACCTTGCGCGGGTGGCTGCCGTCGACATATCCGACAAACGGCGGATAGATGTTGTAGCCGAGCAATTCGGCGAGGCGTACAGGCAACATCTGCACCGTCGCACGAGGGACCGCCAGGCAATGGTTCTCTTGCTGTCGGAGCCATCCCGCCGCATATTCAAGGATCACGCCGAGGCGCGGCTTGCTAGTTCGGTTCTCCCCGCCGCCATGCCAGAGGCTCCCCAGGTAGAACATTGCCGAACCGGGTGACATGGTGGCGGTGCTGATGACATCGTCCTTGGAGGGTCGCCGGCCTGGCTCCCAAGCGTGACTGCCCGCGATAAAACGGGTCGCGCCATTCTCGGTCGTGAACTCATCCAGCGGCCACATCGTGTTGACCACGACGGGCGGATGGGGCTGCGGGATCGGGTAGATCATGTCGTCGGTGTGCAGCACCTGGGCCTTCTCCCCTGGCCCGATTCTGATCCCCACCGGAGCGCTGAGCTGATAGTGGCCGAGCACGTTGTCGAGCACACCGAGCATCAGCGGGTGGATCGCGGCCTGGTCGAGGGTCCTGGTCTTGGCGAACAGCGCGTACACCCGCTGGGTTGAGTACCCCTCAAAGGCATTCCGGCCGGTCCTGGTCGCCTCGAGCACCCGGCCGAGGTCAGCCCGCGCGTCCGCCACCGCCCGATCGCTCATCATGCCCGACACGACGACGTAGCCGTCCCGCATGAGCCGCTCTGTTACCTCAGCGGCCGACGACGTCGCCGGTACGGGATCGCTCATTTGCCCTCGCCACGCCGGCCGCGACCGTTGCTCGGCTGCAGCGACTTCGGCAGCCCGAACGCTCTGCTCAGCTTCGGCTTTCCGGCCAGACCCGCGTTGCCGCGCGTGCCTGACTTGATTCCGCCCGCCGCCTGCCAGGACAGCAGGGACCAGCGGGACAGTCCGGACAGGACCGAGCCCACGCTGAGGAAGGAGGCGACCGAGAGAGCCGAGGCGAAGGAGGCTGCCGACCCAATGGACAAGATCGAGCCTGACGACCCGATCGAGAGGATGGACCCCGACGATCCGATCGACAAAATCGACCCCGACGACCCGATGGACAAGATCGAACCCGAGGTGGAACTTGTGCGTGAGCCGGCATCTGATCGCATGCGGGCATTGTCGCAGCCGTCTCGCTCGCGCACTAGTCGCGCCCTGCTGCCTTAAGGTGTGCTGAAG
>DATELR010000115.1:0-2746 GCA_035276345.1 Streptosporangiaceae bacterium
GTCGAGATCCCGCCGGTGCCGTACCGGGATCCGGCCAGCGCCGTACTCGCCGATCCGCAGGTGCCGGAGAATAGGCGCTTCTGCGCTAGCTGCGAGCAGCCCGTCGGGCGGGGCAGGGACGGCCGGGCGGGCTCGACCGAAGGGTTCTGCCGGAACTGCGGCACGCGGTTCTCGTTCACTCCGAAGCTGGCGACGGGCGAGCTGGTGGCCGGGCAGTATGAGGTGCTCGGCTGCCTCGCCTTCGGCGGGCTCGGCTGGATCTACCTGGCACGTGATCACAATGTCAGCGACCGATGGGTGGTGCTGAAGGGGCTGCTGAACACCGGAGACGCGGATGCCATGGCGGCCGCCGTCGCCGAAAGGCAGTTCCTGGCGCAGGTGGAGCACCCCAATATCGTTCGGATCTACAACTTCGTGCAGCATGCGGACCGTCGCACCGGCGAGTCGGCTGGGTACATCGTGATGGAGTACGTCGGCGGCAAGTCGCTCAAGGAGATCCTGCAGGACGCGCGGCGAAGGCGCGAGTCAGTGCCGGTGGCGCATGCCATCGCCTACGCCGTCGAAGTGCTCCCCGCGCTCGGCTACCTGCATGACCGGGGGCTGGTCTACTGCGACTTCAAGCCGGACAACGTCATCCAGACCGAGGAGCAGCTCAAGCTCATCGACATGGGCGCAGTACGGCGGATCGACGGCGACGACCCCATCTATGGCACGGTCGGCTACCAGGCGCCTGAGATCGAGACGGACGGGCCGTCGGTGTCGTCAGATCTGTTCACGGTGGCGCGAGCGCTGGCCGTCCTTACTTTCGAATTCAAGGACTACCAGAGCTCGTACAAGTTCACTTTGCCGGATCTGGTGCCGTTGCTCGAGCAGCAGGAGTCGTTCGGCCGGCTGCTGCGCCGAGCCACCAACGCCGATCCGAACCGACGGTTCGCCTCAGCGGCAGAAATGACCGAGCAGCTCACCGGCGTGCTACGTGAGGTGCTCGCTGTCGCGGACGGCAAGCCGAGACCCGCATTCTCCACGGTGTTCAGCCCTGAACTCCAGGCGATCGGGACGGTGGACGATACCGCAGGTGCCGCGCTGGCCCCTCCGCAGGCGGCGGAGATCATCGGGGGAATGCCGATGCCGCAGGTGGACCGGGCCGACCCGGCGGCCGGCTACCTGGCCACGTTCGCAGGGCTCGATCCCGGCCAGCGAGCCGCCACATTGTCCAGTGCCGTCTCGGGTGATCCGGCCGTGCCGAGCGAGGTGGCAACGTCCCCCGAGACTCGGCTGGCGCTGGCTCGCGCCCGGCTCGATGTGGGCGATTACGACGGTGCCAAGGTCACACTGGCCGACCTGGCCGCCGATGACCCGTCCGATTGGAGGATCGCCTGGACTGATGGTCTCCGTCGTCTCGCCGCCGGTGATCCGGCCGCAGCAGGCGGGGCGTTCACCGCTGTTTACGATGAGCTGCCTGGTGAGCTCGCGCCCAAGCTCGCGCTGGCTTTCGCCGCTGAGGCGGTGGGCGATCTCGTGACGGCGAGCCGCTCCTTCCAGCTCGTCTGGACGGTGGACAGGTCCTACATCAGCGCCGCGTTCGGCCTGGCGCGCACGTGCCTGGCTGCCGGCGACCGGCCCGGTGCGATCGCGGCGCTGGCCGCCGTGCCCGAGACGTCAAGCCATCACGCGGCGGCGCAGATCGCGGCGGTACGCATCCTTGTGTCGACCGGGGTAACCCACGATGACCTGCGGCAAGCCGGTGGCCGCCTGGATCGGCTGGCGCTGGACGAGGCGCGCCGCCAGCAGCTCACAGTGGAAATCCTGCGCGCCGCGCTGGACTGTGCCAGCGCCGCGCAGCCTCCTGGCTCGCGGGCTTCCGGGCGGCACGCGTCCGGCGCGGCCGCGTCCAGGGCAGCCCCAGGCGACGGTCTCATCCTCGGCTGTGAGCCCGACGAGCGCGCTTTGCGCCTTGGGCTGGAACGTGGCTACCGGGCGATGGCCCGGCTGACGCCGGACCACGACCGCCGGATCGAGCTGGTCGACATGGCCAACGCGCTTCGGCCGAGGAGCTGGACATGACGGTCGATACCGGTAGATTCCGGACTCACCTGCCCCCGGCGGCGCCCCAGGAACCGCCCGGGCGGCGGCCCGCCGTCCGCTTGCGCCGACTGGGGCTGCAGACCACGCCGGAGCGCATCCGCGCGCTCGCCGCCGTCGCGGTGCTGGCGATCGGCGGGTTCTATATCGTCGCCAACATCGCCATCGGGAACGCACGAGACGGTCTGCGCGTCATCGGGCACGACGCCGGCCCGCAGGTTCTCGCCACCGGCGATCTGTACTACGCCCTTGGCGACATGGACTCCCAGGTGGCTAGCATCCTGCTCACTGGCCGCGAGCCAAGTCCGGGCGCTGGCCAGCAGGAACTCCGTAGCTACAGTCAGGACCGTGCCACTGCCGACCGCGCCGCGCTGCAGGCCGCAGAACTCTCCGCTGGCGATCCTGCCGATCAGGCAGCGGTGCGCTCGATCCTGGACGGGCTAGGGCAGTACGAGCGGCTCGTCAGCCGGGCGATGGTCCTTGACGAGCAGGCGCATCACCGAGCCGACCCGCCGCCGGGCAATGTGATCGCCGTGTACCGCCAGGCCACCGAGCTAATGACGCTGGACCTGCTTCCGCCGGCGTACAACCTCACCCTCGAGGGCGGCGCCACGGTCCGCGAGGCGTATGCGGCGAAACGCTCGGCGGTGCTGGAGGGCCGGCT
>DATELR010000116.1:0-2721 GCA_035276345.1 Streptosporangiaceae bacterium
CATCTTCCGCAGCCATGACCTGTCCGGCGGGGGCAAGGCGCTGTGGTTCCTGTTCGTGCTGTTCATCCCGCTGATCGGTGTCCTGGTGTACCTGATCGTCCGCGGCAGCAGCATGCATGAGCGGGCTGCGCAGCAGGCTCAACAGCAGGACGAGGCCTTCCGCAGCTATGTCCAGCAGGCCGCGGGCGAGCCCAGCACGGCGGACCAGCTGGCCAAGCTCGCTGACCTGCGCGACCGGGGTGTCATCACGGCCCAGGAGTTCGAGCGTCAGAAGGCCAAGATCCTGGCCTGAGCGGTTCTCGGCACGGGAAGCCTCGAAGCCCGGAACGATCAAGGCCCAGGCCAGAGACGTCCACTCTGGCCTGGGCCTTGTGCAGCAAATGACAGCGGGTCGAGGCTGTCCAGCAGGCCGTGCTGCCTGGCGACCAGTGTCGCGGTGGAGCGTGCCGAGGCGCCGCTCAAACGTATATCCGGCAGGGCCGCCCGGCCTCGCAGCAGGCTGCCGAATAGCGGGACTGGCTGCGCTGACTTGACGGGCGTTGGTTATTCGACGACGACTACCGAATCGACGCTGCCGAGAGGGTTTGGCACATAGCCGTCAGCCTGCTCGTCATTTTCCCAGCGCTGGCCATCCAGCAGGTACCGGTAGCGGTAGCTGCGGCCTGGCTCGAGCGCGACGGTGGCCTGCCAGGACCCGTCGCTGCCACGCTCGAGCCGGGTATCCTCGGCCGACCAGTCATTGAACTCCCCGCACAACGTGACCGTCTCGGCGTGGAGGTCGGCAGGAAGGGTGAAGGTGACCTCAACGGCGCTAACCTGTGTGGCTGGGGTCTGCGGCTCGCTGGGCTGCCCGGCCGCCCCGGCAGCGTCGTTAACCGGCGGTTGGTCAACGACGGGCGGGACGCTGCCCGTCGCGGCTAGCCCGCCGACCGCATGCCGGGATTGCTTCGGGTCGTCTTGTTCCCGGTAAGCGGCGCTCTGGTCACTCATCTCGGGGGCCTGGTCGTAGGCCGAAGGGGTCTCGGGATGCGGATACGGCGAGTTCTGGCCGGCATGGGTCGGCGGCGCCGGCGCGTCCTTGACGGCCCTATCTGTATGCGCCAGGTACCCGGATGACCGCATCAGAGCCTGGCCGCGCCGGGAGATCTCGTCGTCGGCAAGGAGTCGCCCGGCAAACAGGTCCAGCGAGGCGAGCCAGCGCTCGAAGCCCACGCGGACGGGCGCGTTCTGGTCCCAGTATCGGGTTACGACGAAGTCTTCGAGCAGGGTGAAGGGCAGGCGTGCGGCTGCGTACTGCAGCTTGACTATGCTGCGCGGCAGTGCGGGATTCATCGTGATCTGTTCCTCTGCTTGTTGATCTGGCGTTTGCTCAGGCGCTATGCGAGCCTGCCGTCAGCGATGTGCGGACGTAGGACCCGCGGGTCCCCCAGCGTCCCGTGACCTCGCTGCTCCCGTCCTAGAGCCGCAGCGAGCTGGAGGTCGCCATTGCTCGCATGAGCGGCATGGTTAGATCGCCGGCCTGACGAGGGCGCTCCCCCCGCTCTCGCAAAGCAAACGTCCCGGCGACGCTCGGCCGGGGAATCCGTTGTTGGTCTGCGGGTCAGGAACTAAGCGGGCAGTCGCCACCGCGGAAACGACACGCTTGATGCGGTCCGCGCCGCCCGCAGTTCAGCGCCTGGCCTTACGCCGCCTGCTTCGCCGGGACACCGCGGTCACCGCAGAGTCGGCACGATGCAGCAGTTTCGCCGATCGCGCATCATGACGGTCCGCGGAGATGGCGAGGCGATGGATGAGCAGCCGCGCTAGTGGCAACGCGATGGCCATCAGTAGCCAGGCCCGCAGCCGAGCGGACAGGAAAACCCACATCTTCAGATCCTTTCTCCCATAGTCGGGGCGTCTGGTGCTCCTTTGGCGGTCAACCCCGCCACCGATGCTGCCCGGATGAGACTGTGCGCCTGTCCGGCCGGCGCGCAGCTCCCGCGGTGGGTCATCCAGCCAAACGGACACGCCATGCGCGACAGGCCAGCAAGCACATCGGTAATGAACGGTACGGCCCCCCGTGAAGTGCTGATATGCCCCTGATCGGACCGAGCAAGGGCCGCTTACCGCTACCCCACGCGCCGTGCCCTAATCGTTGACGCGGCCTCGTCCAACCAGTGCGGTCCTGGCTGTCAGCCGGTGACATCCAGGTCAGCAAGGGGCGGCGTGCCGCCCCACGCCGACCTGGCTGGCGCTTCCTCCATCAGGCGAGGCGTCCCCGGCTCGGTGCCGGGATAGTCGTTGCTGATCGGCGGGCGGGAACTGCGCCGGTCCACCAGCGAGGAAGATGTATCCACCAGCGGCGTACGGTGCTGCGCAGTTCGGGTTCTGCGCGGAGTCTGATGTTGCGGCGCTCGTCTCGCTGGACATGAGCTTCTCATCTCGTCACCGCGCTGGAGGCTCGGCGGATGCCGCCGCGCCGCATCGGTCCGGTCGCGTTGGTGAACTTCGCCCGGCGGTGCCAGACGCGTCGGCCCAGGCCGGTGGCGATCGCCTTCCCGCCCTTCGCTGTCGCGTCCGATTGCGGTCCGCTGCCGTGGCGTGGATCCGCGAGCTCCCGCCTGGCCCTGCGGGATTCAGCCGTCCAGGGCGGTGCGCAGAACGGGGGCGAAATCGGCGGTGTCGCTGAGGAAGCCGTCGTGGCCGCCGGGGAAGGTGATCGGATTGGTGCCGAGTCGCTCG
>DATELR010000117.1:0-7597 GCA_035276345.1 Streptosporangiaceae bacterium
CATGTGCGAGAAGCCGCTGGCGCCCACCGGCACCGAATGCGAGCGCATTGTGCAAGCCGAAGACGATGCTCTCGCGGCGGCGCCCGCGGCGCCGCTCGTGTCCGTCGGATTCATGCGCCGCTTCGATCCCGGATACCGGGAGATGAAGGCAGCGATCGACGCCGGGGTCTGCGGGGTGCCGCTGATGATCCACTGCTTTAGCAGGGGCGTCCGCTCGGTCCCGGGAGCGACGACCGAATTCAGCGTTACCAACTCGGCCGTGCATGAGTTCGACGTCGTGCCGTGGCTGCTCGGTCAGCCCGTGGTGTCGGTCAGCTGGCATGCCCCGGGCGTCAGTGCCGTCGCGAACGGTCAGCAGGATCCGCAACTGATGCTGCTGCACACCGCTGACGGGGTGCTGACGACGGTCGAAAGCCTGCTGAACGCGCGCTACGGATATGACATCCGCTGCGAGGTCATCGGGGATCGTGGCAGCGTGGCGTTGTCACATGGCGGGCACATCGTCGTGGATTCTGAACGAACGCGGGCGCACACCTATCCGGCTGACTGGCGGCTTCGCTTTGCCGACGCCTATCGGCTGGAGCTGCAGGAATGGATTGATGCCATCCACGAATGCCGCACCGCCACGCTGGCTTCGGCACGCGACGGAATGGCGGCCGGGATGGTCGCCGACGCGGTCATCGCCTCGATGAAGGACGGCGGCCGGACGGTGACCGTGCCGGCCGGCGCTGACCGGGCCACCCGCGATGACCGTTGGTGAGCCGGATCGCGACGTTGTCAGCGGAGCGGCGCGGCTGTTCGCAGACCAGTACGGCGGAGAGCCTGACGGGATCTGGCGTGCACCAGGCCGGGTCAACCTGATCGGCGAGCACACCGACTACAACGACGGTTTCGCGCTGCCGTTTGCACTGCCGGCCGGTGTGATCGTCGCTGCCGGCCGCCGAGCCGATGATCGCATTGTGGTCGTGTCGAGGCAGCGCGAGGAGAACGCGATCAGCGTGCCGCTGGCTGGTCTGCGCCCTGGCGTTGTGCGCGGGTGGGCGGCTTACCCGGTCGGCATGGCCTGGGCGCTGCTGTCGGCCGGGTATCAGGTGACCGGCATGAGCATCGCCGTCGACGCCGATCTGCCGCTGGGCGCTGGCCTGTCGTCGTCCGCCGCCCTCGAGTGCGCGGCAGGGTTGGCCATGTCAGACCTCTTCGACCTGCGGACATCTCGCCCGAGACTGGCGGCGTCCGGCCGGCGCGCGGAGAACGACTTCGTCGGGGCGCCGACCGGGGTGATGGATCAGCTGGCGGTGATGCTCTGTCAGAAAGGACATGCGCTGCTCCTGGATTGCAGGTCCGGGTCCGGCGAGTCCGTCCCGCTCGCTGTCGAGGCGGCAGGACTCCGGTTGATCGTCGCTGACACGCGCGTGCGTCATCAGCTTTCCGACGGCGGCTATGGCGCGCGACGGCAAGCATGCGAGGCGGCGGCCGCCGAAATTGGCGTGCGGGCTCTTCGGGACCTCCGCGACCCCGGCGTACTCGGGAGGATCAGTGACCCGGTCGTGCGTCGCAGGGCGCGGCATGTCATCACCGAGAACCATCGTGTCCTGGAGGTCGCCGAACTGCTGCGGGCGGGCCAGGCCGACAAGATCGGCTCGTTGCTCACGGCATCACACGCTTCGCTGCGCGACGACTTCGAGGTCTCCTGGCCGGAGGCCGACGCAGCTGTCGAGGCAATGGTGGACGCGGGCGCGCTCGGCGCGCGGATGACCGGAGGTGGTTTCGGCGGCTCCGTGATTGCCCTGGTCCCTACCGGCCGTGCGGGGCCGGCAGCTGATGCGGTGTCGGAGCGCTTCGCGGTCCGGGGCTGGCATCGCCCGCACATCACCAGCGTCGCGCCCGCACCAGGCGCAAGCCGTCTGCGGTAAAAGCGAGCCGGACTTACGGCCGTCCTAGATAACGAGGCCGAGACCGCCGTCCACCACCAGCGTGTGCCCGGTGGCGTAGCGAGTCGTGATCAGGGCCATGCATGCATCGGCGATGTCGTCGGCGGTCGCGACCCTGTGCAGCGGGGCGACCAGTTCAACGCCCGCCTTCCGCTCGTGCCAGTCCTCCGTCCACGGCGTCGCGACAAGGCCAGGCGCGACTGCATTCACGCGCACTCCGTCGCCGGCATGCTTTGCCAGAATCGTCGTCAGGTGATCGACAGCCGCTTTGGAGACGGCGTACGGCAGCGAACTGCCCGTCTGCCTGACGCCCGCCAGCGAGGTGATGTTGATGATCCAGCCGTCGCCGGCTCGGCGCAGGTGGGGGAGAGCGGCCTGGCTGACCAGGAACGTTCCGATGACGTTCGTGCGTAGCACCGTGTTCCAGTGGTCCAGCGTGACCCCGTCAATGTCATGCAGCGGAACGTCCACCGTGACGCCGGCGTTGTTGATCAGCCCGTCCAGGCGCCCCCACCGCTGTTCGGCCGCCTCGACCAGCGCTGCCGCGGTGGCCGGGTCACCGATATCCCCCTGGACGTATACCGCGTCAGCTAGCTCGTCCGCGACTCGCTTTCCGGCCTCCGCTGAAGTCGCCGAGTTGACCACGATTCCCGCGCCCAGGCCTGACAGGCGCCGGGCCACGGCCGCTCCGATCCCGCTTGATGATCCGGTGACGATAACCGCCTGACCCGTGAGATCCATGCTTTCCTTTCGCCTGCCGCGAGCGGTCGCGCCAGCCTCTGCCGCGAGCCTAACTGGCAGCTGGCCGCACGTGGCCGACAGCGGTTGGCGCACCCGGCAGGCCGCCGCGGGCCGAAGCGTAAGCGGGTACTCCGATGCAGGTGAAGAGGAGACCGTCCAGCGGCTCGCCGACCAGGGCGGGTATCTCACTGTCGAGGAAGGTCATTCCGCTCGCTCCCGCGCCCAGGCCGTAGGCGAGCAAGTGAAGTCTGCCTTCGACCAGTCCGGCCGCGAGCTGCGCTTCGCGGTACTCGCGGTCGCTGAGCCTCGCCACGTCGACGGCAGAGATCACGACGAACGCCGCGTCGCGCCCCAGCGCCTGTTCCAGGCAGACCCAGTACATCTCGTCTCGCATGTCGCCCGGGCGAGCCGGGGCGGACATGTCAGGCCAGCGGTATAGCCCCGGCGCGATTCCATCGACCTGATGCACGGCGACGAAGTGCGGCAGGCCGATTCCCCGCAGCGCTGCCTCCAGGCATGTATGCAGAACGTTGCCAGGCAGGCCGCGGCTCGGATCCATGCGGCGCTGGCTTCCCCGCCTGAGCACCACCTCCTCGACCGGACCAGATGACTGCGCTGATGCGGTGGCGGCCCCGGCGCTGTCCCAGGCAGTGCCGAGAGTGTCCTGTTCTCCCGCCCGCTGGGCCGCTGTGACAAGCGGAAACTCCAGCGGCGCCGCGTCGACCATGCCGCGGGTCGCCGGGCCGGCCGGCTCGACCGCGGGAACCCCGTCCTCGAGCGCAACGACTGCCACCGGGAACTCGTGCACCCGGTCCGCTCCGACCAGCGCTGCGACTGCGGCATCGGCGAACCCGGTAAAGAACCTCGCTCCGATCCCGGCAGACTCAGCGGCCGCAAGCAGCTGGGCCAGCGCGGTGCCTGCATCCCAGTAGATATGGCGGTAGCCGCGTTCGCGGTATCGCCATCCGGTCCGCCAGGGAATGCCAGTCACCACGATCGTGACCGCTCCCGTCTGAGGTGGTGGCCCGACCTGCACGAGCGCATGTTCTTCGGGGTCGTACCAGTGGACACCGGCGCTGACGGCTGATCCCTCCGGCGCTGCAACATAGAGCTCCAAAGGGAACCGGCCTCCGGCCGATCCTGCGGCACGGAACAACCAGGTCCTGGCAGGCCGCTGCATCGTGCGCACCACCCCAGCAGACAAGTACAGCAAGCGAGCCAGACCAGGCAGGTCCAGGTCAGCGGGCGCGACGTCCGCCGAGCCGGCCAGCACCTCGACAGCAGGCGCTGTCGTTGGCGGCAAGTCGCGTGGCAGCGGCACACGCGGGAGCGGCTCGGCGTACCGCTTGTAGAACCAAGGAAAGCGGGCCTCGTCGTTTGTTCTCAGGTCAAGGACGCGCGAATCGTTAACGGGCGCCGACCAGTCCGCGTCTGGCCTGGAGCGATACGCCTCATACCACGCAGCCTCGTGTGAGGTAAGCCGGTGCAATGTGTGGCTGGCGTTCTCCGCAGCCGCGACGCCTGGCCCGATTCCGCCTGCCACATCGACCTCCATCAAGGCAGTCATCTCGCCGACGGCAAGCTATCTCGTCGTCGGGTTGACAGCTGTGTAAACCATCTGACAGCCTAGCGGTTAACACACCTGTTAACCACTAAGGCCGGAGGAACGAGATGCCAGGGCAGGAAACCCTTCAGGAAGTAGAACTGCACCCCGCCGTGCAACCGGCAACCGAGACGCAACGCCGTTCGTGGGCCGTCCTGGTCCTGCTGTGCGCTGCTCAGTTCATGGTGATCCTGGACGTTACCGTGGTGAATGTCGCGCTGCCATCCATTGGGCGGTCGCTGCATTTTGCTGCCGGTGATCTCCAGTGGGTGATCACCGCGTACGTCCTGCTCAGCGGCGGCCTCGTGCTCCTCGGCGGGCGCGCATCGGACCTGGCAGGCCGGCGGCGTGTCTTCCTGACCGGGCTAGGTGTCTTCACCGCGGCGTCGCTGGCCAGCGGCCTGGCACCGAGTGCTGCCGCTCTCATCGCCGCACGGGCCGGCCAAGGGCTCGGGGCCGCGCTCCTCACCCCGGCTGCGCTGTCGATCATCACTGCGGCGTACTCGGGAGCCCAGCGTGCGGCCGCGCTGAGTACCTGGGCGGCGATCGGCAGTGGCGGCGCCGCCGCGGGCGTGCTGGCCGGCGGGATGCTGACGACCTGGCTGGGATGGCGCTCGATCTTCCTGGTCAACGTGCCTGTCGGCCTCATCGCAGCGTTGCTGAGCGTGAAGTTGGTCCCGCGCTTCGCGCGCGCGCCGAGGACGGCCCGCGGGTTCGACCTTCCTGGCGCGCTCCTTGCCGTCGGGGGCCTCGCGTCAGCCGTCTACGCACTGGCGGGCGCACCGACCCACGGCTGGGGCTCGCCGCGCACGCTGCTGCTCCTGGCCCTCGCTGTCGGCCTGCTCGCCGCTTTCGCGGTTGCCGAGCGGGCGGCGCGGCGGCCGCTGCTGCCACCGTCCACGTGGCGCAACCGGTCGCTCGTTGCTGGTGCCTCCGTCATGCTCGGCGCTACCGGTCTGCTGGTCGGCACGTTCTTCCTGAACTCACTGTTCCTGCAGGAAGTCCAGGGCGCCTCGGCGCTACGGGTGGGGCTTGAGTTCTTGCCGCTTGTGGTCGTGATCGGCGTTGCGGCCCACCTCGCATCGCGGCTGATGCCGCGCGCCGGGTCCCGGGTTCTTGCCGCTGCCGGGTTGCTCGTCATGGGCGTCGGCGCGATCTTGCTGTCGGGTGCGGCCGCGGGGAGCGGTTACTTCACCTGGTTGCTGCCTGGCCTGCTGGTCGTGGGCGCGGGCACGGGCCTGGTCTTTCCCGCGGCATCGGTGACGGCGATGAACGATGTGACCGGGGATTCCGCCGGGCTCGCGTCTGGCCTTATGACCGCGGTACACGAGATCGGCGCGGCAATCGGGGTGGCGGTCTTCTCTGCCATCGGCACGGCAGCCGCTGTTGGCGGTCTGACCTTCGGCCGGCCGGATGTCATCGCGCTGACCACCGGCTATCGTCATGGCTTCACGATCGCTGCAGGCATCGCCTTCGGTCTGGCAGTGATTGCGTTCCTTGCCATGCCGGCCGTGCGGCCCGCCGGGAATGCCAGGATGGCGGTGCACTGACGTGGCTGCCCAGCGAATGGCTGATCACCAGCGCGGGATCGCGGAACGGAATGTCGATGCCATTCTCGACGCGGTCGAGGAACTGCTCGCTCGCCACGCACACACGACCATGTCCGCAGTTGCTAAGCAGGCCGGGGTGTCGCGGGTCACCCTCTACTCCCACTTCGCGACCTGGGAGGATCTCCTGGAAGCGGCCGTGACACGGGCAGTTGACTGGACGATGGCCGCCTTGCGGGCCGCCCAGCCCGATGAGGGTCCGGCCGATGAAGCACTTGACCGGATTGTCGCCGCCGCTTGGCAGCATCTCGCCAGCTACGGCGCGATGGCGCAGGCCGTCGCCGAGCAGATGAGCCCCGAAGCGGTTGCAAGAACTCACCAGGCTGCGCATCACACCATCGGAGCGCTGGTCGAGCGCGGCCAGCGAGAGGGCCGCTTCCGTACCGACATGCCCGCTAGCTGGCTGGTCACAGCCTGCATCGCGCTGATTCACACCTGCGCGGACGAGGTCAGGGCTGGGCGGATCAACGATCGTGACGCCGTCGGAATTCTGAGCGCCACGGTCGGTGGCTTGTTCG
The DNA here is from genome assembly GCA_035276345.1 of Streptosporangiaceae bacterium. Classification (GTDB taxonomy): domain Bacteria; phylum Actinomycetota; class Actinomycetes; order Streptosporangiales; family Streptosporangiaceae; genus Chersky-822. Next base: position 6,401 of record DATELR010000117.1, read on the forward strand.
CCCAGCCTGCGGAGCGGACCTGAACAGGCCGTCAGCGTCGTCGCCTGCCGGAAGCGCGCCCCAGGTCCCAGTTGCCTGGCGTGTTACCGCTTGAAGGCCTTCTTCATGTTCTTGCCGGCGTCCTTGACCTGCTCGCCGACCTGACGGGTCCCGCCACTGACGCGCTCACTCTGTCCCTTGCTCTCGAGGTACGGATCGCCGGTCGCCCTGCCCGCACCCTGCTTCGCGTGGCCCTTGGTCATCTGGAACCGGTTCTTGAGCTTGTCCATGAAACTCATGGAAAGCCTCCTCCTCCCATCGGTGCCGCTGGAGCATGATGCCCAGCGGGGCTCTACTGCTGCCCCGCATCTCGCCATTCACACAGAAGGCTTAAGCAGGAAGCGCTGAGCCTGGCCCGAAACGGCAATCCACCTACGTCCGAGGGTCTTATGGAGCTCCTACATCCGTTCTCTTGCTGGATTGGCGGTACTAATCAGACGAAAGGGTCAGCTAGTGAGCAAATGCACGGGTGTGCCGAGGCGATCGGCCAGATCTGCGGCGCGGCTCAGTTCGGGTGCGCTGACGTCGGTGTTCAAGCGAATGAAGTGCAGGTGAGTGCGGGGGTTACCGGCCTGCTCAACTAGCCGAAGGTGAGCACCGTTGCTCCAGGTCAGATCTGCCACGTGCCGATTTTCCTGGCCGGGCGTGACGACAAGCTCAGCATCGAGGAGTTCGGTGAATAGTTTGGTTGCGCCAGAAATGTCAGTCACCTGGTGCTCGACCAGCTCAAATGCCGCGGCCGACCCGGGTTCAGGCAACTCGGCAGGCGGCGCGAGCCTGGGCGTCGCAGACTGTTCCGCGATCTGGACCACTATTCCGTAGGCGTCCCTCGGGTGCAGGAACGCCTCCTTCCACTCAGCGTTCGACATGTCCACGCCGACCGGTTCGATGCCGCTGGCTCGGACGTCGGACAGGGTCTGGCTGAGGTCGGCGACGATGAAGGTGAAGTGGTGCGGACCAGGGCCGCGCGAACTGAGGAAGCGTTCGAGGAAGGCCCCGTCCGTTCCGCCGGTCGGGGTCAGCAGCTCGATCTTCGGTCCTGAGCTGAAGCGCAGCTGACCCCACCAGTAACCAGGGGAGTCACCGCCGTACACCCAGGTGCCGCCGAGCAAGCCGCCGAACAACTGCCAGCCGTCGGAAAGAGCGCGGGTGCCGATC
>DATELR010000118.1:0-20491 GCA_035276345.1 Streptosporangiaceae bacterium
GGCCCGTTCGCCGGTGATCCGCTGGCGGCGCTCGCGCGAGCGGCGAGGGACCGGGGCTTCCTGGTGACGCTGGACGTCCTGCGGGTGGGCGACGCGACGGCGTTCGAACGCCTGAAGCCGCTGCTGACCGCCTGCGACTGGTTCATGCCGAACGAGGACCAGATCCGTAACTTCACCGGCGAGAGCGACCTGACCCAGGCGATGGCTGCGGCTCGCGCGGCCGGCGCGGCCGGAGTGGCCGTCACCCGCGGCGCCGATGGCTGCTCACTCGACTGGGGCGACGGAATCATCGACGTGCCGGCGATCGATGTGGACGTCGCCGACACGACGGGCTGCGGGGATGCGTTCGACGCGGGATTCGTTACGGCGCTGCTGACCGGCTGCGACCACGAACAGGCTGCGTGGCTGGCCGTCGCGTGCGGCTCGCTCGTCGCGACAGGCCTGGGGTCGGACGCGGGACTCACCTCGCTCGACACCGCACTCGACCTTCTGGGCGCGGCGCGACCAGAGATCGCGACGGCGATCCGCAGCAAGACGAAAGCGCCCGCGACCGCCTAGCTGGCCCAGGTCGGGCCGTCGGAGCCTGCTGGGTAATCCTCGAGCGGAACAAGATCCTTCGCCCAGGCGTCGAGCACCGGGGTGACGACGCGCCAGGACTCCTCGGCTTCGTCGCCCCTGATGGACAGCGCTGTCTCGCCGGTGAGCACCGCGTGCAGCAGCTGGCCGTAGGCGGGCAGCTCCGCTTTCGGGGTCTGCGCGGTGAGCGAGATCGGCGACAGCGTGGCACTGCGGGCGCCGATCCCGGTCAGATCGAGAGTGACGCTCTCGGGATCGAGACCGAACCGGAGCTGATTAGGCAGGGCATCCTCATCGCGGCCGAACGGCATGTGCGGCACGTGCCGGAAATGAACGGCCACTTCCTTGCGCGCACGCCGCATCGCCTTGCCGGTCCGCAGCCTGAAAACGGTGCCCGGCCAGCGCCAGTTGTCGAGCGTGAGCTCGATCTCGGCGAACGTCTCGGTACGGTGAGCCGGGTCGACTCCGTCCTCGTCGACGTAGGCGGGAACCTCACGGTCACCGATCCGCCCTGCCGTATACCGGCCGCGGCGGGTGTGACGCTCGACATCGCTGTCGGACAACGGCCGCAGCGAGCGGAGCACATCGACCTTGCGGTCACGCAGATCACGCTCGCTGAGGCTGACCGGCGGCTCCATAGCCGCCAGGCACAGCAGCTGGAGCAGGTGATTCTGCAGCATGTCTTTGAGCGCGCCGACACCGTCGTAGTAGCCGGCGCGGCCCTCCAGGGTGAGATCCTCGTCCCACACGATGTCGATCTCGGCGATGTGAGTGCTGTTCCAGATCGGCTCGAACACCCGGTTAGCGAGCCGGGTGCCGAGCAGGTTCTGCACCGTTGTCATGGCCAGGAAGTGGTCGACCCGGAAGATCCCCTGCTCGTGGACGACATCCTCAAGCAGGCGATTGAGGCTGACTGCGCTGGCGAGGTCCTCGCCGAACGGCTTCTCCAGCACGATCCGGCTTCCGTCCGGCAGGCCGGCATCATGCAGCGCCGATACCGCCCAGGGAAAGACCACGGGCGGGAGCGCGAGGTAGGCGGCGACCGGCTGGCCGTCGCCGATGACGGCGGCGACACTTGCGGCGTCGCCTGCGTCGGCTTGCACGTACCTCGCGGCCGAGACAATCGAGGCCCGCACGCCGTGGTCAAGCTCTCCGGCGTGCCGGCCGAGTTGCTCGTCGGCCCACTTCAGGAAGTTGTCGTTGCTCCAGTCTTCGCGGCCCGAGGCGATCAGCTGAAAGTCCTCGCCCAGCTGGCCGGACGCCCGCAACGATGCGAGCGCCGGCAGCAGGTAGCGAGCTGTCAGGTCCCCGGTGGCGCCGAAGATGGCCAGCTTGTCGATCATTGTTGGTCCGCTCGGGTCAGAACCTGATGAGCGGCTTGATGACATCGTCGAGCTTCTGGTCGGAGACCTCGAACGCTCGCTCCATGTCATCGAAATCAAACGTGTGCGTCGTCATGAGCGTCGGGTCGACCCGCTTGGTCTCGAGCACCCTGAGCAGCCGCTGCATGCGCAGCCGGCCACCTGGGCAGAGCCCGGTAGCGATCGTCTTGTCGGCCATGCCGACGCCCCACTCGACGCGCGGTATGCGCACGAACTCACCCTCGCCGAAGTAGCCGGTGTTGGACACCGTCCCGCCTGGCTTGGTGATCTTGATCGCCGTCTGGAAGGTCGCGTCGGCCCCGAGCGCCTCGATCGCTGTGTCGACGCCCTCGCCGTCGGTTAGCTCCATGATGCGATCGACGACGTCTTCCTTGGTGAAGTCGATGATCTCGTCGGCGCCGTACACGTGGGCCAGCTTCTGCCGCTCGGGAACCGATTCAATCCCGAAGATCTTGCCGGCTCCGCGCAGCTTGGCCCCGGCGGTGCACATCAGCCCGACCGGACCCTGTGCGAGAACGGCCACGGTCCCGCCGATCGGGATATTGCCTTTCTCAGCGCCCATGAAGCCGGTGGAGAGCATGTCCGCGCAGTAGACAGCCATATCGTCCGGGATGCTGTCCGGGATCTTGGCCATGTTGGCGTCGGCCTGGTTGACGTGGAAGTACTCGGCGAACACGCCGTCCTTAATGTTCGCGAACTTCCAGCCGCCCAGCGGCGCCCCTGACTGCGAGGAGTAGCCGTCCTGCGAGGCCGGGTCTCCCCAGTCAGGGGTGATGGCGCCCACCAGTACGCGGTCACCAGGCCGGAAGACCTGAACTTCCTCGCCGACTTCGTGCACGACGCCGACGGCCTCGTGGCCGAGCGTGAGGTTCTCCCGCGGACCGATCCCGCCGCCGACGGTGTGCGAATCAGAGGTGCAGATCAGGGCACGGGTCGTTTGAATGACCGCGTCATTTGGGCCCGGCCGCGGTACCGGTTTGTCCATGAATCCGACTTGGCCGATTTCCTTCATCACGAACGACTTCATTGTGATCCCCCCGGCAGTGCTGCCACGTGACAGCGGCGGAACGCTCTGCTTGTGTTCACGTGCCGCGGCCGACCGACCGACGCTGATCACGTGCCGCTGATCCCAACCAAGATCAGAGGGCGCTGATCTCACCGGGCCGTTAGCCGCGCGGGAATTGGGCCTCTTGCCTGAAACCCCGTAGGAACTGTTACCCGGCGTGATCGCGCTGCAACCGCCAGCCGGCAGCGAGATGTAGCGGGCGCCGAGATTCGCGTGGCCAGGGCCAGGGTAGGCCGTGCTCCGGGGGAGGTCGCTCATTGTGGCTGAAGTTACGGCTCCAGGTTTGCATCCCACGCAAGGCGGAAGTCCGTTCCCGCCGATCGCCGACTATGGCTTCTTGTCCGATTGCGAAGTCGCGGCGCTCGTGGCGCCGAGCGGCAACGTGGAATGGATGTGCCTGCCCAGGATGGACGGGCCAAGCGTGTTCGCGGCGATGCTCGACCGCGACGCGGGATCGTTCCGGCTCGGGCCGCCGGACGTGACCGTGCCGTCGGGAATGCGGTACATGCCTGGCACGATGATCCTTGAGACGACATGGGGACTGCCCACCGGCTGGGCCGTGGTCCACGATGTGCTGCTGGTCGGGCCCTGGCGGCATAGCTCTACCAGGTCATCGACCCACGAGCGGGTGCCGTCTGACCACAGCGCCGAGCGCGTGCTGCTGCGAACGGCCCAGTGCGTGAGCGGGTCCATCGATCTGGTGATGGAGTGCGAGCCCGCGTTCGACTACGGCCGTAAGCGCGGGACCTGGCGACATGTCGGCAGCGGGTACGGGCAGGCCGAAGCGCTGGTAGACGACACCGCGCAGATCCGGCTGACCAGCGACATGAACCTGGGCTTCGAGGGCACCAGGGCGATCGCCCGCCGTCAGCTGCAGGCGGGAGAGCAGGTGTTCGTCGCCTTGTCGTGGGGCGATGGCACGCCGCCGGCCGATGTCGCAGAAGCCGAACAGCGCCTGACCCGTACCGCGGACTTCTGGCACCTGTGGCTCAACCGCGGCCAGTTCCCCGATCATCCGTGGCGCGAGCACCTGCAGCGATCGGCACTGACGCTGAAGGGCCTCACATATGCCCCCACCGGAGCCCTGCTCGCGGCAGCCACCACGTCGTTGCCCGAGACTCCCGGCGGCGAGCGCAACTACGACTACCGCTACACCTGGCTGCGCGATTCGACGTTCATGCTCTGGGGCCTGCACACGCTTGGCCTGCACCGCGACGCCGACGACTTCTTTTACTTCATCACCGAGCTAGCCGATCAAGACGCCGACCTGCAGATCATGTACGGCATTGGCGGTGAGCGGAAGCTGCCGGAAGAAGAGCTTGATCACCTGTCGGGATATGACGGTGCCCGCCCTGTCCGGATCGGGAACGGCGCCTTCGACCAGCGCCAGCACGACGTGTGGGGGGTCTTGCTCGACTCGCTGTACCTGCACACCGGGTCGAGGGACAGGATCGACGCACGCCGCTGGCCGATGATCAAGAAGCAGGTCGAAGAGGCGCTCGAGCACTGGCGAGACCCCGACCAGGGCCTCTGGGAGGTCCGCGGTCCTGCGCAGCATTTCACCGCGTCAAAGATCCTCTGCTGGGTAGCCGCCGACCGCGGCGCGAAGCTGGCACACCTACGCGGAGAGGCCAATCTATCGGCCCGGTGGCGAAAAGCGGCGGACGAGATTCACGCGGACGTCTGCGCGAACGGCACCGATGACCGGGGCGTCTTCTGCCAGCACTACGACACGAAGGCGCTCGACGCTTCGCTGCTGCTCATACCGCTGGTCGGATTCCTGCCGCCCGAGGACAAGCGCGTCAAGGCGACCGTGCTGGCGATCGCCGATGAACTCACCGAAGACGACCTCGTGCTGCGCTATCGCGTCGAGGAAACCGATGACGGATTTACCGGTGAGGAAGGGACCTTCACGATCTGCTCGTTCTGGCTGGTAGCGGCTCTCACCGACATCGGTGAGTTCACGCGGGCCCGCGCCCTGTGCCAGAAGCTGCTGTCCCTGGCGAGCCCGCTCTTGCTGTACGCCGAGGAGATCGAACCGCACACCGGCCGCCACCTGGGGAACTTCCCGCAGGCGTTCTCCCACCTCGCGCTCATCAACGCCCTCGTGCACCTGATCCTCGAGGACGAGCGGATCGCGGCCGAGGCGCTCATCCCATCGGCGCTCGATCCGGCTCCTGTCACCCGTGCGTCGGCGGCACGTCAAGAGCCGGGTTCTGGTCGAAGAACCCGACCGGCCGGAGCGCGAAGCCGGCCCGCTCAACGGGCATAACCGGCCAGTCCTCCGGCCTAGGGATGTGATGGCTGCCGAGCGTGTACCACAGCACGACGTCGGTGTTCTCAACGGACCGGTTGGCCTTGGTCCACTCAGGCAGACCAGCCTCGCCTGGATGCTGATTCGGGTACTCCCCGGTCGGGAACCGCTCGTCCGCCTCGAACGGCGTCACCCATAGGTGCCTCGTCATGAACCTGGCCCGCTTGGTGACCGACGCCTGGTCGTCGGCAAACGGCAGCACGGCGGCCTCGGGCACGAGCTTGTACCCGACCGGCTGGCCGAACGAGTTGACGACGCCGGGGTTGACGATCAGCCAGTGCCGCCCGACGCGCGGGTCAGCGAGGCGCTGCGCCTCGGACTCGGTGCGCAGCAACGTGCGCCGCGGCCGGAACGCGTTGCCGTAAGGGTTATCAGGTCCGATCGGCACTGCCTCGGTCTCGACCTCGTAGACGGAGTTGAACGGACCGTCCACCGCCATGTCGAGCCGCACGCTGAAGAAATGCTGGTGATGCGCGGCAAGCGTCTGCGGCGCGACGATCGTCCCGTAGTCGCTGACCTCCCCCTCGCCGATCGCGGAGGTGAGCACGATCCCGGTCAGCTTCACCTCGAGCTCGATCGCACCGTTGGTGTAGAAGTACCAGTAGAACGCGTACTCGTAGTTGCCTGCCGTGATGATGAAGGACACCACGAGGCGCCTGCTCCTGCGCACCTCGGCATGGTTGAGCGAGCTGTCGAAGTGCTTCCAGCCGATGCCGTTGTCTTCCTCGTGCAGGCAGATCGCATTCCTGATCGTGTACGGCTCGCCCCTGTCGTCAGCGAGGTCAACATCGAGGTACCGGATCTCGCCGATGCAGTCACAGCCAAGCTCCAGCGAGTTCGTCAGCATTCCGATGCCGTATTCACCGATGTCGAACGCGTTGCGCCAGCCCTGGAACGGCCGCGGATCTGCGTAGGGAATGACGAGCTCGGCAACTGACGCCCGGTGCAGCACAGAACGCAGCCGCCCGTCATCTTCGTAGCCGACCGTGTGCAAGACGAGCCCTTCACGGGCGTTGAAGCTCAGCCGGACCCGCCATTTCTGCCAGCGCAGCTCCCAGCCGTCGACGTCGAAACTGACCCCCTCGGGCTGACGTATCTCTAGCGGTTTCAGATCGGGGCGAGAATTTGTTGCGCCGGATGAATAGTCGCCGGTTCCCGGCGGTAGCGGAACGATCTCGTGGTCTTCGACGCGGACCACTGCCATGTCGTCCAGGTCGACGATGGCGTGCAGCCCGTGAATGGCTTTGGCGTAGGGGTTGTCGCGCGGGCTGGCGCGGTAGAAGCACAAGGTCCAGATCAGGCGCCTGCCCGCATCCTCGTCGCCAGTGAAATTGCCGATTCCCCACGGCTCGACGACGACCTGGTCAGGGTGTTCGATACCGCGCCGGCGGAGCCCTTCGCGGAACCGCTCGTCCGACCGGACCAGTCGCTGGCCCTCCTCGTACTCCCAGCTGGTGATCGGGGTGCGCGCGTCCGGCACCTGCCGCCACGACCGGATGGCAGCGTCGGTCAGCGAAACGACGCCTTCGTAGGTCATGTGCTCGGCCGGCTCGCGCGCCACGACGAATGCCTCGCGGGCGAACTCCTGGCCGGGCTGGAACGCCGCTATGACGCTCTTCGGCGGCTCATGCAGGCTGACGGACACGAAGCGCATCGCCGGCGTGCTGTGCCCGCCGTCCTTGATGATCGTGACGGCGCGCCGGATCTCCTCAGCGCTCAGCGGATCGAGTGGATGGGCATCGGCCATAGCTGCGTTAGTTGCCTTGCGGAAGTTTGGCGGCCGGGCTGTCGGCCGGATGAAACACGCCAAGGACGCGCAACATCGCCGAGCCGCTGTTCTCCAGGCAATGCGGCAACCCTGGCGGCAGGTGCAGGCACGTGCCAGGTGACAGCGGAGTCTGGGCGCCGCCGATGTGCGCCGTCCCTTCGCCGCCGAGTATCAGCACGACCTCGTCGTACGGGTGGCTGTGTTCCGGTGCGCGCCCTGGCGGGATCTCGCCGACGAACTGCGTGGCGACCGAGCAGCCCTTTCCCGGGCCGAACAGAACTCGGAACTGCCTGTCGCCCGTTGTCTCGATCTCGCAGTCGGCGAAGTCCTTGTCCTGCAGCGGCCGGCTGGCTTGCTCGGCTGCCGCCGCCTCCGACGCACCCGCCATCGGCAGCGCGACCACGTCCAGCCGCACGTCGGTCCCGTCGTCGGCCAGTACGCGGTAGTCAGATCCCGCCGGAACCCACACGGCCCGGTCCGGCCTGAGCGCAGGCCCCTGTTGCCCGGCGACCTCGAGTTTGCCGGTGCCGCGGATCACGAACCACAACTCTCCGGCCGCACCTGCAGTGCCGTCGTAACCCGTCCCCGGCTGCATGTCGACGTGGCGGCGGATCAGGCCGGGCTCGCCTTGCCCGGTGTCGAGCAGGGTGCGGATGCTAGCGCCGCCGGCGACCGCTTCGGCCGGGACCTGGTCGGCCTGGACGATCGCGCCGGCCGACCGGGCGCTAGTCATTGCTGTGCCTGGCGACGAGCTCCGCGAGAACCTCGTTGAACCTGTCCATCTCATCGAGCGTGTTGTAGTGCGCTAGCCCGATGCGCAGCGCCTCGCCCCAGCCGATCCGCTCGTGCAAGCCGAGCGCGTAGTAGCTGCCGTGGCTCCAGACGCCGAAGCCGCGCTCGGCCATGTCCTCGCTGAGCCGCGCCGATGAGACGCCAGGGAAGTTGATCAGGAACGTCGGCACCCGGCCGACCATCGTCGGCAGGCCGTAGAGCTGGGTACTTTCGGGGAAGCCGGCCATCATCCGCTCGCCGAGAGTGCTTTCCCATGCCGCGAGCGCGGCCATGCCGCCGAGACTCTCGATGTAGGCGTAGGTGGCAAGAAGCGCGCCGAGTAGCTCGTACGGCAGCGTTCCGGTCTCGAACCGGTGCCCTACCGGGTCGAAGCCGACCGGCCGGGCCTTGTAAGGCTTCCACGATTCGAGCAGGTCACGTCGCCCGTAGGCGATGCCGAGGTGCGGGCCGCAGAACTTGTACGCCGAGCACATCACCACGTCGGCGTCGATCGCCCGCACGTCCATCGGCTCATGCGCCGCGTACTGGACGGCGTCGACCCAGGACAGGGCGCCTGCCTGGTGGGCGAGATCGCTGATCGCCCGTGCGTCCACGATCGTGCCAGTCGAGTTCGCCGCCCACGGGAACGCCACGACCTTGGTCCGCGGGCCGAGCTGAGCCTCCAGGTCGGACAGGTCCAGGCTCGTGTCAGCGTGCACGTCCGCGTGCTTGACGACCAGGTCGCGGTCGGCCGCCAGGTCCAGCCATGGCGCCACGTTCGCGTCGTGGTCGAGCCTGGTCACCACGATCTCGTCGCCGGGACTGAGCTGCCTGCCGAGCGTGCGGGAGAACGTGAAGTTCAGCGAGGTCATGTTCGCGCCGAAGACGACCTCATCAAACGTGCAGCCGAAGAAGCGCGCAGACGCCGCCCGCGCCTCGTCGACCAGCGCCTCGAGCCGCCTGCTCGTCGCGTACGGCGCACCTGTGTTGCCGCTCGCCTCCAGGTACACGCGCGCGGCCGCATCCGCGACCTCGTCAGGCGTCTGCGTGCCGCCAGGCGCGTCGAGATAAACGAAGTCGTCCTTGAGAGAACTGAACCGCGACCGCGCAGCGAGGATCGCGTCTGAGGGTGCCACGTCGGCAGACGAATTACTCATTAACAGAAAATTAGGCTGAGATCTTCGCAGGGTCAACGGTCGCCCGAAGATGCATGTGTGGCGACCTAGCAGAGTGACGGCGGCTGGCCCTACGATCGTGGAGAGCATGAACGTGCGCCGCTGCCAGGAGTAATGGATGGCAAAGCTTGCCGGTGCTCGGGGGTCAAAAAGCGGCCTCCGAGCTCTGACCGGGCTGTGTGGTGTCATCGTGATCGTGGCAGCGGGTTGCAGTAGCGGCGGCACGGGCGGTGTCGGGGCCAAAGCACCTCATCCGCGTCAGTCGGTGGCAGCGCCAGCTATCAAGATCACGCCCGCTGCCGGGGCCAGGCATGTGCGCCCTGACGTGCCTGTCCGCGTCCTGGCGACCGAGGGTCACCTCCTCGCTGTCACGCTGCGCGCGGGCGGGCGGATCGTGCCAGGCCAGATGAATCAGGCCGGCACCGAGTGGACATCACGATGGGCGCTGGCTCCCGGTGCGGCATACATCGTAGAAGCGACCGCCGGTAACTCGGCAGGTAAGACCGCGACCGCGGAGAGCAGTTTCCAGACGCTGCGGCCCGCTACGACGTTCTCGGCCTCGCTGGACTGGACGCTGGCGGCCAACCAGGGCCGGTCCTACGGCGTCGGCCTGCCGATCATCTTGAACTTCAGCCAGCCGGTGCGGAACAAGGCAGCAGTTGCGAAGGCGCTGGTAGTCAAGGCCCAGCGTCCCGTTCCGGGAGCCTGGCGATGGATCACCGATCAGCAGATCGTCTACCGCGTCCACGGGTACTGGCCGCCGCATCAGGTTGTCACGCTGCACGCGCACCTGGCCGGCGTGCGCGCCGCAGCTGGTGTCTACGGCACGAAGAACATGACCTATCGGTTCAGGATTGGCGTGGCCAGGATCAGCACCGCCAATGTCAGGACCGACCGGATGACCGTGCGAGTCGACGGGAAAGTAGCGCGGAGTTACGGCATCAGCGGAGGGGACGGCTCCAGCCTGGTCTACACCACCCCCAGCGGGACCGCGCTGACAATGGACAAGGCGCGGATGGTCATTATGACCAACCCGAATGTCCCGAAGGGCGCGCCCGGGTGGTACCGGGAACCAGTCCCGCTTGCAGTTCGCCTGACCAACTCCGGAATCTTCGTCCACCAGACGCCTGGCGCCGAGTGGTGTCTCGGCGTGGCGAACTGCAGCCACGGCTGCGTGCGGCAGCCGCCCGCCGATGCGCTGTGGTTCTACGACAACAACCAGACGGCCGACGTGGTGCGCGTGACCGGCACTGACCGCAAGATGGCCTTCGGTGACGGCTGGACCTTCTACCAGATGCCCTGGAAGCAATGGGTGAAAGGCGGAAGGGTCAATTATGCGTCATATGCGTCCTATTCGGGGAATCCCGCTGGCCCCCGGCTCGGGCTCAGGGTGCGCGAATAGGCGTGACGACTTCGCTGCGCTTTGTTGTGCAGCTTCATGACGCCACCAGGCTGCATTATGACTTCCGCATTCAGGCCGGTGAGGTGCTGCGATCGTGGGCGGTGCCGAACGGCCCGTCACTCGACCCGCGGACCCGGCGGCTCGCCGTGCCCGTCGAGGATCACGAGATGTCAGCGGGCGATTTCGAGGGCGTTCATCGTGGGCAGCTGCGCGGCACCGGCGCGGTCATCATCTGGGATGAGGGAACTGCCGAGATCGTACGCGACGAACCCGGCCACCTCTCGGTGATCTTGCATGGCCAGAAGCTTGCGGGTGGCTTCGCGCTGACGCGTACCGGCGATAAAAGCTGGATTCTTGTGAAGGTGCGCGATGACGAAGCCCGCCCGGGTTCGGACATCGTCGCTGACCGGCCAGCTAGCGTGCGCAGCGGCATGACCTGGCAGCAGCTGGCGGCCAAGTCCGGAACCTAGGCAGCTGTCGGACCGAACTCATCGCCGCGTACTCGTTGCCGCGCGTGCCTTAGCGCCCAGGCGGTTCGCGCGGCCGGCCTGCCTCTTCTCGCGCGGCCACGCGATCTGGACGAGGAATATGGCCGTGCAAACGACGTACGCCAGGTCGCAGACCAACTCAAAGTAGTTGACGGCAATCTGTCGCCTCGGAGACCACTCGTGGTGATTGGCATACGTGCTGAGCAGCTGACCGGGTTCCAATATCGCTATGCCCGCCGCCAGCCACCGGCCACGGCCGAATCGTGTCCGCGGGAACCAGAACCCGCCTATGAGCACGACCACGGCCGCGGCCAACAGCAACGCCTCGAAGATCGTCGCGATGCTCATGCCGCATCTACCTTAACGACCTGAGCGTTCAGATCTCCGCTTCGCAGTAGCGGCTTGCCTGGCTGAATCTAGCCGCGGCTCGGCTGAGCGTTACCGAGCACCTGGACCCCGGAGGCGAACTGGGCGAGCTTGGCGGCGTCCCAGCCGAGTGACGTCGGAGCCTGGATGACGACCCAGCGGCCGTCGGCGCGCTGGAACGTCAGGATCTGGGTGTCGCCCTGCACGTCCAGGAATCCAGGGTTGCCGTTCACCGGATCCGACTGTCCTGAGGTGGGCGGCGAAGCGTCCCTCGACTGCAGCATCACGACCAGCTTGCCGGTGAAGGAGTCGACGTTGGTGTCAGGATCGCCCTTCGCGCCAATCACCAGCGCGAACGGGGTGCCGCCCTGGATCACCCATCCTTCCGGCACCTCGGCGACCTGATAGCCAGGGACCTGATCGCCGGTGAACGCGACCAATTTGATCGAGCTGTGGCCATTCTTCACTGGCGTTGTCGAAACCGCTGGCTGACTTCTCTGAGCGATCGGATGTGAGGGCGCGCCGCCTGTGCCGAGAATCACGGGTACCAGCGCTCCTACCGCCGCGGCGGCAGCCACACCACCAGATGCAACGAGCCGCCGCCGGCGCAGCATGGCGCGCCCCCTGGCCACATCGGCGGCCGGATCGACAATCTGCTCCGCGGTTGCCGGCCTGTCAAGCGCCAGCTCAAGCACGTCCTTCACCGTGTTCACTGATGGCTCCTTTCCTTAACGTCTTCGCTTTCCCCCGCGGCAAGCAATTCCCGCAGCCTCGCTACGCCTTTCGCGGTCTGGCTCTTGACCGTTCCCTCGCTGCAATTCAGCAGCTCGGCCGTCTCTTCGACGCTGAAGTCGAGCCAGTGCCGCAGCACCACCGCGGCTCGCATCCGGGGCGCGAGTTCCGCCAGCGCGGCCCGGACCGCCGCACCGTTTACCCAGGCGACGTCGAAGCCGCCGAGATCGCCGGACCGCGGCAGATCAACCTCGTCGGGCACATCCGCGACGTAATGCTCGCGCTTCCAGCGCGGGCGACGGACCTCGTCAATGTGGGCGTGCAGGACGATGCGCCACGTGTAGGCGATCGCCTGCTTGCCTGATCGGCGCACCCGAGGCCACGCCACGTACAGGCGAGCCAGCGCGGTCTGCACCAGATCCTCGGCCAGGTGGGTGTCGCCAGCGGTGAGCAAGCATGCCGATCGCACCAACTCGACCCGGCGAGCCTGCACGAACGCCGAGAACTCCTCGTCGCGGGGTGAACGGGTCATCGGACCTCCTCACCCATTCATACGAGAGCGGCCCTCAGCTGGGTTGCCCGAGACTCGAATGGTTAGCGGCCGAGATAGGCGCGCTTCAGATCCTCACTCTGCAACAGCTCAGCGGCGGCGCCGGAGAGAACGATCTCGCCGGTGGACAGGACGTAGCCGCGGTCGGCGATCGACAACGCCATGGTGGCGTTCTGCTCGACCATCAGCACGGCCACGCCGGACAGGTGCACGTCCTTGATGATCTGAAAGTTCTGCTGGACAAGCGCCGGCGACAGGCCCATGGACGGCTCGTCCATCAGCAGCAGCCGGGGCCGCGACATCAGCGCGCGGCTCATGGCCACCATTTGCTGTTCGCCGCCCGACAGAGTGCCTGCGAGCTGAGTTCGGCGCTCGAGCAGGCGCGGGAAGAGCGCGTGGATCCGGTCGAAGTCCTCGTCCAGCTTCTCCCGTCCGCGCAGGACGGCACCGAGCTCGAGGTTCTCCCTGACCGTGAGCTGGCCGAAGAGCCTGCGGTTCTCCGGCACGATCGCGATGCCCTTGGCGATCCGCTGAGGGACCGGCCATTTGCTGACGTCCTCGCCGTCCAGCAGCACCTGCCCCGACCTGGGCTGGACGATGCCCAGGATGGTCTTCAGCGTGGTCGACTTTCCCGACGCGTTGCCGCCGAGCAGGCAGACCAGTTCACCGTTCCCCACCTGAAGGTTGACGCCCTCGAGTATCCGCATCTGGTCGTAGTAGGTGGTGACGTTCTCCAGGCTGAGCAGCTCAGTCATCACGACTCCGCCAGGGCTTCCGGGTCGCGGCCCATGTAGGCCTCGACCACCGCGGGATCGCTCGCCACGTGGTCGAACCCGCCTTCGGCGATCTTGACTCCGTGGTCGAGCGCGATGACCCGGTCCGAGCAGCCGGAAACAACGTGCATGTCGTGCTCGATGACGCAGATCGCGACGCCAAGCTCGTCGCGCAGCCGGCTGATCAGCTCGGTGACCTCGTGCGTCTCCGCGGGATTCATGCCCGCGGCTGGTTCGTCGAGGAGCAGCAACCTCGGCTTTGTCGCGAGCGCGCGAGCAATCTCAAGCCGCCGCCGGTTCGCGTACGAGAGCGAGTACGCAGGCTGGTCCCAGCGGTAGCCGGCCAGCCGCTGGCCGAAGAACGACAGCACCTCCTTCGCCAGTTCACCGGCCCGGCGCTCCTCCCGCCTGGCCCACGGCAACCGCAGCACCGACTCAGGCGGCGTCGCCCGCGTGCTGCCGTAGGTGGCGGCCATCACGTTCTCGAGCACGGACATGTTGAGGAACAGCCGCAGGCTCTGGAACGTTCGCGCGATTCCCAGACGAGCGATGCGGTGCGGCGGCAATCCGGCGATCGACTGACCGAGGAACCGGACATCGCCAGAACTCGGCTGGTAGACGCCGGTGACGACATTGAAGACAGTCGACTTTCCCGCGCCGTTCGGCCCGATGAGGCTGACGATCTCGCGATTGTCGACCTGCAGATCGAGCCCGGACAGCGCGGCCAGGCCGCCGAATGCGAGCGAGAGCTGTGAAAGGCCCAGCACTGGCTCGCTCGGCTGCGTGGCATCGCCCACGGGCGTGTCCTTATCCCGCCGCGGATCGCTCATGTCGGCGTCTCCACCCTGCGCCGCCCGAGCAATCCCTGCGGCCTGGCGGTCATCATGACAATCAGGATCGCGCCGATCATCAGCTGCCTGGTGATCGCTGGCTCGGCAGCAAGACGGGTCTCCCAGACGAACGCACCCAGGTAAATCGTCGGCACCAGCAAGATCGTCCGCCAGTTGCCTTTCGCCTGGACGACCGCGATCAGCAAGCAGATCAGCGCGACGAACGCGACGTTCCCCGGCGTCCGCGGGTCGGCCGGCACGATCACCCAGTTCCGCAAGATCGCGCCAATCCAGCCGGTCGACGCAGGACTACCCGCAACCGCGCTCGACGAGATCGCGCCGACGATCGCGTGCGCGGCAAAACCCAGGGCGGCCGTGGCCGCCAGCACGATGGCTAGTTTGCGCCACGGGCGCAGCTTGACCAGCAACGTGAGCAGGATCATGCCGTAGAACAGGTAGCCAGAATCGGTCGGGCTGCGAAGCAGGCCGTCGTAGATGACCATGACGACGAGGGCTCCCGTAGCCGCTCCCGCGATGCTGCCCGCGCCGCCGAGGATCAGCCCGGCATAGATCAGGATCAGGATCGGCGTGTCGAAATCGGGCGGGAACACGCTGATCTGCTGCGCCGCGAAGATCGTCCCGGCCAGTGCGGCGACCATGGCGCCGAACGCGAACGCCATCAGCTTGACCCGGTTGACCGGGATCGTCATAGCCGCGGCGGCGAGCGGATCCTCGCGGACAGCTCGCCACGCGCGCCCGGTGCGCGATGTCTCGAGCAACCGGAGCACGGCCATGACCACGACCAGCACGATCACCAGCAGGTAGTAATAGCCCTGGTTGCTGGTGAGCTGGATGCCGAACGACTTGATCGTGTCGATCCCGACGATTCCGTTGGGCCCGCCGAAAGTGTGCGGAGCCACGTTGTTGGTGAACTCGACGAACGCCTCGCCGAAGAACAGGGTCACGATCGCCAGGTAATCGCCGATCAGGCGCCGCGACGGCCAGCCGACAATCAAGCCAAGCACGGCCGCGCCGATCATGACGGCGGGCACTGAGAGGATCGCGGGCAGGTGGATGCCCTGCGCACCGATCTGGGCCGACGACAGCAGCGCGAACCCGTACGCGCCGAAACCGAAGAACGCGACATAGCCGAGGTCCAGCAGCCCGGCCCAGCCGACGACGATGTTCAGGCCGACGGCCAGCAGTGCGATGACCAGAGCGTCGATGCCAACCTGCAGCTGGAAGCCGCCAAGGCCGATCAGCGGCAGCAGCAGCCCGGCTGCTGCAGCGATGGCGAGCCGGGGCCACCATCCGATCCTCTCGCCGGCGCGCTGTGCCGAGCCGAGCCAGGACGGCAGGTAATCGCGCCGTCCTTCCTCCCTGGCGACCCACTCATCAACGCCGACCTGCGGGCCGGAAGATGGCTGCTTCTCGAGGTTCACCGCGGCGTCATACCTTCTGCAGCTGGACCTGGCCGAGCAGGCCGCTTGGCCGGAGCAACATCACGGCGATGAGGACGACGAAGACCAGCAGGTTGGTGTACGTGGACGAAATGTAGCCGGTAATAAAAGACTCGGCGATGCCGATCAGCAGGCCTCCGAGCATCGCGCCAGGGATGGACCCGATTCCGCCGACCACCGCGGCGGTGAACGCCTTGAGGCCAGCCAGGAACCCGATCGTGTTCGTGACCTGATTGAACAGCAATCCCGCCATCACACCGGCCACTCCTGCCAGTGCCGAGCCGAGGAAGAACGTCGCCGCGATTATGAGGTTCACGTTGATCCCGAGCATCTCGGCGGCCTCGCGGTCGGCGGCCACGGCGCGCATCTGCTTGCCCAGCTTGGTCCGCACGACGAGTTCCCGCAGCCCGATCATCAGCGCGACGCCGAGGACGATCACCAAGATCTGGACGACGCCGATACTGACCGACCCGATCTGGAAGCCGGCCGACACGGGGATGAAGTCGGGGGTGTTGTAGATCCGGAACTGACCCCCGAACAGCAGCAGGGCGGCGTTCTCCAGGAAGAACGAAATGCCGATGGCAGTGATCAGCGGTGCGATCCGGGGTGCGTTCCGCAGCGGGCGGTACGCGAAGCGCTCGATCGCAACGCCAAGCCCGCCGGTGAGCAGGGCTGCCAGCACGAACATGATCACCAGCAGCAGCGCCACCGGAATGGCAAGTGCCTTCGAGCCGCCGAACCACTGAATCACGAAGTAGCCCACGAACGCCCCGACCATGTACAGGTCGCCATGCGCGAAGTTGAGCAGCTTCAGAACCCCGTACACCATCGAGAATCCGAGCGCGACGAGGGAGTACAGCGCTCCGATGACGATGCCGTTGATCAGTTCCTGGAAGAAGAAGCTCATCAGGTGCGAGTCCGCCACATTGCCGGGCCGCCTGGTGGCGCGCCGACCTTAGGCCGGCGCGCCACGACGGCTATCTCGAATGTCCGGTCAGCCTGGGATCAGGTTGTACTTGCCGGACGAGTCGATCTTGAACAGGAAGAACTTGCCATGGGCGTTGTCCCCGTGCGAGTCGAAGCTGATCGGCTGCCCGAGGATCGACGTCGGCTCGTTCGTCTTCTTTATCGCTGCCAGCACGTTGGACCGACTCGGCGTCTGGCCCGCCTTGCAGACCGAGGCGATGGCTTCGTCGATCACGCGCGTCGCGGCGAAAATCGGCGGGCCGAAGGTGCCGAAGTTGCCCATCTTCTTCGCGGCGGTAACCAGGGACGCGTCTGCCGGGATCGCGTTGATGTCCGGGCCGAATGCGGATACGTACGAGCCGGCGATAGAGAAGGTGCCCGGTGAGAACAGGCCGTCCGTGCCGAAGATGGTCACCTTCTTGTGCTGGCTCGCGAGGTTGTGCCCGAACTGCTGGGCGTTGGCGGCCACCTGCCATGGCAGGATCACCACGCTGGTTTGCGGCGTTAGCTTGGTGACCAGCGAGGAGAAGTCGGTCTGCTTCTGCGACACCGACTCGTGGAAGACCTTGATTCCGGCCGCCTTAAGGATTGGCGTCATGAATCCCACCAGGCCGGTCGAGTAGACCTCCTGGTCATCGATGATCATGACCGCCTTCGGGTGCAGCTTGTTGATGATGTAGTTCGCGTCGTCCTTGCCTTGCACGCGGTCGTTCGAGACGACGCGGAAGAAGGTCGGGTACTTGCCCCCGGTCAGGGTCACGTTCGTTGCCGAGCCGGAAATGAACGCGAGCCCGGCCCGCGCCATAAGCGGACCCACCGCCTCCACCTCCTGGCTCCCTGCCGGGCCGACAACTCCCACGATGCTGTTGTCCGATGTGAACTGCTGGGTGACCGTGGTCGCCTGAGCCGGGTCAAGCTGCGTGTCGCCCTGCTTCAGGGTGATCTTGGTGTTGTTCTTCTTGTTGTCCAGGGACATGGCGAGCTGCGCGAAATGCAGCTGCTCCTGGCCCAGTACGGCAACCGGGCCAGTGAGCGGTGCCTCAAGGCCGATCGTGGCTTTGCACGGTCCGTTGCCGCCGCCGCCCGCATTGGTGCCGCCGCTGCTGCCGCAGCCGGCCACGGCAAGCGCGCCGAGCACCGACGCGACAATTACTGTGCGTCCTTTCATGGACGTTGCCTCCAGTCCCGCAATGCCGAATGTCTCGGGCTGCGGGGTCAGTCGATTGGTCGGGGTTGAGTCTTGGTTAGTCCGTTGGGGTCAGCTCGCCGCGAGATGCGCCTCTAGGGTGATCTCGGTTCCCCCGAGCGCACGCGAGACCGTGCAGTTCTTCGCCTGCTGGGCGATGTCAGCGAAGACGTCGTCGTCGATCCCTGGCACCTCGCCCTCGGTCGTGAGCGCGATCCTCGTGATGTCATAGTTGCCGCCGACAGCTGCGAGCGTGACTTCGGCGGTGGTGCGCAGTTCCCGCGCTGGATGACCGGCTTCGGTCAGTAGGTTCGCGAGCGACATCGTGAAACAGCCGGCTTCGGCGGCGCCGATCAGTTCCTCGGGGTTCGTCGCTTGCTGGTCTTCTTCAACCCGAGCGCGCAGCGAGTAGGGCCCTTCGAAGGCTCCGCTGCCGAGCGCGATACGTCCGCTTCCTTGCGGCAACGTTCCGCGCCAGCTCGCCTGAGCATGGCGGACGACGCGGAAACTCAAACCCGCCCTCCCCAGCGCTCGAATTTGTACGGCTGATCAAACCATCTGCCGCACAATCGTGCAAGGGTGACAAATTCGGGATTTGGTAACAGTTCCTAGACGGTTGCCAGACGCAGGCGCGACGCGCTCAGGGCTGGTCCTGCAGGATGCCGGCCAGCGTGCTCAGGTTGATATTGCCACCGGAGATGACGCACGCGACCTTCCCGTGGCCGGCCTTTCCGGACATCGCGGCTGCCACCGAAAGGGCGCCGGCGCCTTCGGCGATGACCCGGACGCGCTCGGCGAGCAGGCGCAACGCGGCGGCAACTTCCTCGAGCGGAATCGCGAGCGCATCGTCGACAAGCTGGCTGACCTGCGGCCACATGCTGTCCAGCACCCGTCCGCTGCCCGCGCCGTCAACGAACGAGGCCTGATAGCCGGCATCCACAGGGTGCCCGGCCTCGAAGGCCGCGCTCAGGCCGCATCCGGTGGCCGGTTCCGCCGTGATGATCTTCGTGCCGGGGCGCAATGCCTTGATCGCGCTCGCAATTCCCGTCGTCAGGCCGCCGCCGCCGTACGGAATCACGACCGCGTCAATGTCGGGCAGGTCTTCGAGGATCTCCAGTCCGATCGTCCCGTTGCCGGCGATCACGGCGGGGTCTTGCACCGGGTGCACGAACAAGCCCTCGATCCCGTCCACGTGCCCGGTGACGAGGATGTTCCACCAATCGTCGTATGGCAGCTTGCGCACCTGTCCGCCGAGCCGCTCGATCGCGGCCAGCTTCGCCTCTGGCGCCTGATCGGGGACCACGATCGTGGCTGGCACGCCGATCGCGCGCGCCGCCCACGCGACTCCCTGCGCCATATTGCCGGCGCTGGCGGTGACCAGTCCCTTGGCGCACTCGCCAGGCGACGCGAGCGCTACCGCGTTGGTGGCGCCGCGGATCTTGAACGAGTTGACCGGCTGCAGGTTCTCGAGCTTGACGTAGATCTCCGCCGGGGCCTCCGCGGAGTAGAGCCGCACGAGCGGGGTCCTGATGGCGGAGCCTTCGATCCGCTTCCGGGCCGCCTCGATTGCGCTCAGGTCGATCACGTCATTGCCCTTTCGATCGCGGCCTTCTCATCATCGGTAACCGGGCATTCCAGCGCCTCGACGATCGGCAGCAAATGCTCAGGCCTCCCCGGCCCGGTCACGATCTGCGAAACCCGGTTGTCGGCGAGCAGCCAGGCGAGCGCGAGGCCGGCGATCGAGGTTCCGCGATAATCGGCGATCTGGCCGAGGTTCTCGAGTGCGCTGAAGGTCTTGTTATCGAGGAAGCCCTGATAAGGGTCTGGACGCTGCGTCATCCGCGAGCCCGCCGGAAATGGTTCCCCGCGCCGGTACTTGCCGGTGAGCCACCCGCCAGCGAGCGGGCTGAATGCCAGGTAAGCAACGTCGCGCCGCGCGCATACCGGGAGGAGCTCTCGCTCGTCCTGGCGCGCAAGCAGCGAGTAGCTGTTCTGAATGGCCTGCGGTCTGGCCACAGCGAGCGCGTCGGTGAGCTGGCCCGCGTCGAAGTTGCTGACGCCGTAGCCGCGGATCGTGCCGTCGTCCCGCGCTGCTTCGAAGGCGGCAAAGGTGTCGGCCAGCGGCACGTCGGGGTCGAAGTCGTGCGCCAGGTACAAGTCGACCTGCTCCACGCCGAGCCGGTCCAGGCTCTCAGTCAGTTGCCTGGCGATGCGTTCTGGCGCCAGCCCGTGATCTGCGCCGGGCGTCATCGGGTTGAACGTCTTCGTCGTCAGCAGCGGCCGGACGCCGCGCGACCTGATCCACTGGCCGATCGCGCGCTCACTCCGCCCGCCGCCGTAGGCATCGGCGGTGTCGAAGTGCCTGATGCCGAACTCCCACGCGGCGTCCATCAGCTCGAGCGCCTGGTCAGCCGATAGCCCCTGGTCGAAGAACTCGGGCGCCGATCCGACGCCGCCGAAATTGCCGCAGCCGAGCGCGACCCGCGGAATCATCAATGCGGACTCGCCGCCACCCCCGGCACCGCCGACCGGCTGACGTGCCGCGAGCGCAGCGCTGACATGGCCTGACGGCGGGGGGCTGGACATCCGCAATAGTTAATCAACCCGGCCGTCCCCCGGCAACAGCCCCCGCCCCGCGCGACAGGGGACCCCTGCTGCTCTTCACACGACAGCAGGGGTCCCCCGT
>DATELR010000119.1:0-14133 GCA_035276345.1 Streptosporangiaceae bacterium
TCGCCGGCGAGTTCGGCCAGGAACCTGGACGGCCGCTCTTCGCTGTCCTCCCCTCCGACCGCCGTCACGACAAGCGAACGCCGCGCTCGAGTAGCTGCGACGTAGAACAACCGCCGCTCCTCGTCGAGCAGCTTCGACGTCAGCGCGACGGCGGCGGCATCGGGAGCGGCTGCCGGGTCCAGCGCGCCCCGGTCGGTTGCCTCGACGAGGTCATCCATCCCGAGCAGTGAACCGCGAAGCCGCAGGTCGGGCCAGACGCCCTCCTGCACGCCTGCGACGACGACGAGCTCCCACTCGAGCCCCTTAGCACGGTGAGCGGTTGAGATCGTCACGGCATCGCCCGCGTGGGCACGTTCAGCGAGGGTGTCGCCTGCGATCTCCTGCCCGGTCAGCCCGTCGAGGAATAGCGCCATCGATCCGGCAGGCATCCGGGAATCGAATCTTGCTGCGGCGTCGAAGAGGGCGAGCACGGCATCGAGGTCAGCGTCGGCTGTCGCGCCCCTGGTACCACCCGCGGCGCTGGCAGCATGCCACTGGCCAGCCAGGCCGCTGGCATCCCACACCTCCCACAGCACCTCTTGGGCGGTACCGGTCGTGGCGGCGGTCCTGGCGACCGCGAGCAGATCTGCGATGCGCCGCGCGGCCGCCAGCGCACCACCCGCCGCCTCTAGCGTGTGCCCGGGTTCCCAGCTGGCTGGCGACAGCTGCCGCGGATCCAGCAGCACACCAGCGAGTGGTCCGGGCTCGGCATCCGCAAGTGGCCCGTGTTGCCTGAGCAGTCGCCGGAGCCGGCGCAGGCCGAGCGCGTCCGTGCCGCCAAGCGGCCCAGTCAGTAGATCAGCGGCGACATCCTCGGTCAGGTCCTCCGGGTCGAGCGCGCATCCGATCAGCCGCAGCAGCGGGCTTGTGCCCGGATCCTCGGCCAGCGGCAGCTCGTCTCCCGCGACGGCAACGGGGACGCCCGCGCTGGACAATGCCCGTTGCAACCCGGGTATCTGGCGGACCGCCGAGCGGACCAGGACAGCCATCGACGACCAGGGGATCTGATCGATCAGGTGCGCGCGCCGCAGCGTATCGGCGACCAGGGCGGCTTCCTGGCGCTCACTCGAGGCGATGACGATCCGGACGTCGCCAAGACAGGCCGCAGGCAGCGGCGCGAGCGTCCGGTGGTTGCGTTCCGCGCTTGCCACTCCGACGGCGGGCAGCCTGGCAGCAAGCCGGCGCGACGCGTCAAGCAGCACCGGGCCGCTGCGGCGGCACGTGCGCAACGCGATTACCCTGGCGGGCCGCCCGTCGGGGGCGCGGAACCTGGCGGGAAATCGCGCGATCGCGTCGGAGTCGGCGCCCCGGAACGCATAGATGGACTGGTCCGGATCGCCGACGACGATCAGTTCCCTGCCGTCTCCGGCGAGCGCGTGCAGCAGTTTCTCCTGCGCCGGGTCGGTGTCTTGGTATTCGTCGACCAGGACGACGTCGTAGGCCTGGCGTTCGCGCTGTCTAACGTCTGGCCTGGTTAGCAGCAACCCGGCGATCCTGATCAGCTCTGCGTAGTCGTAAGCCGGTACCGGAGCCAGGTCAAAGCGCCCTGCGTACCTGGTCAGGAACCCGCCTGCGGCGACCCAGTCGTCCCTGCCCAGCCTGCGTCCGAGCGCCGCGAGATGGGGGCCGTCGAGCCCGCGCTCAGCGGCCCTCAGCAGGAAGTCACGCAGCTCGGCCGCGAAGCCGCGGGTGGCGAGCAACGGGCCAAGCCGCTCCGGCCAGTGCCTGGCGCCATCGGAGGCTTCGCCGCGCAGCATCCGCCGCACTTCTTGCAGCTGTTCGGGCCCGGACAGCAGGATCGGCGGCTCAAGCCCGGCTAGCACAGATTCGCGCCTGACCAGGGAGTACGCGTAGCTATGGAACGTCAGGGCAAGGGGCTCGGTGGTCGTGCGGTGCAGGCGCAGCGTGATCCGCGCCCGCAGTTCCTGTGCTGCCTTCCTGCTGAACGTAAGGACCAGTACGCGCTCGGGATCGATGCCGCGGTCGGCAATACGGTCGACCACGGTCTCGACGATCGATGTGGTTTTCCCTGTGCCGGGGCCGGCCAGGACCAGCAATGGACCGCCAGAATGGCTTACGACCTGCGCCTGGGCGGCATCGAGAACGGGCGGCGCGGCGGCTGCGACCGGGCGCCGAACCAGGCGATATGCGGGTGGTTGCCTATCCATGTCTTACCGATTCCAGCATCCGGCACCGACACCTGCGGCGGACTTAGGGACAACGGCGTGTCGCAGCGCCGCCAATTGTGCGGGTGCGGCTAAAGCTCGCCTTGCCACCGTGCTCTGCGCATATCCAGGCGGCCCGGCGTGCCGTCAGCGCCCTTGCGCATTGGTGTCCCCTCGCGGCGGTAATGACGCAACGCCTCTCGTTCATGGCCAGTCAGCAGGCTGCCGTCGGCGTGCACCACCCGCCACCACGGCACTCCGCCGCCCCACAGCGCCATGACCCGGCCAACCTGGCGCGGGCCGCCCTGGCCGATGTACTCGGCTATGTCCCCGTAGGACATGACGCGCCCTGGCGGGATTGACTCGGCCACGTCCAGTACGCGGCTCGCGTAGTCGCCGATCTCCTGGCCGGCGGCACGACTGTCGCTGGCGCGCTCGGTTCCGCGTGGCCTGGGCTCACGCTTGACCATCACCGCTATCGGATCCGTCCTCCTGGGCAGCTCGCCGCACGCTAGCGGTCGGCCGCCAGGTGTCCCACACACTTGGCTGCGGCCCACTGCGCGGTTGCTCGTCGGTATCCGACGACGGCCAGTTCCGCCTTAGCGGCGCGGCCAGGTGGGACATGGGCTGCCGTTTCGGCAGGCCATCAGATCCTTGCTGCGTCTCAGGCCTCAACCGCGCCGCGCCGAGACTGGCCTGCGGGCCCATACCGCTGATTGTCTCGGCGGCCGCCGCGGCGGCTGCGGCCTCTGGATCAACTGCGGTCGCATCACTGTGCTGCCAGCTCGACGGTCGCCGAGGCTGGCTGGTTTGCCACGCTGATGGGCCCGTCTTGATCGACGGACCGACATAATGGCCGGTCTCGCCGGAGGCCGGATCGGGCTGACTCCTGGAGTACGGCTCAAATACCGACCGCGTGGCCGGCTCTGCAGACTGGTCGCCACCAGGCTGCGTCAGCGGCGGCCCGGCTGCTTGGTCCTGGAGTGCCGGTATCGACTGTGCCGGGGCCGTTTCGGCAGAGCCAGCGGCGACTGCGGGACTTGGCTGAACTGGCTGGCTCTCTGGCTCGGCCTGGGCCTGCTGGCGACTACGCCTGGGCAGCCGCTCCGTCCCAGCTGGTGCTGGTTGTGCGGGCTCATGTCCTGGCGATGCCATGGGCTTAGTCACGCCCTGCTCGCCCGAAAGCCAGTTAGGACGGTGGGTACGCAGCGCTCGCTCGGCTCGGCCGTCCCTTGCGTACCGGGGGCTGGTCAGCGGGTCTTCATCGACCGGACTGCCCGAGTCGGGCTTGGGCAGGATCGTCCTGCCCGGCCTCGCCGCCGGGTGCGGGCCAGGGGCTGGTTGCGCGTCGCCATGAGCGGGCTGCGCCATCTGGTCAGCGCCAGCAGGCGTGACCGTAGCCGCCGTCGCGGCGGGACTATCGACAGGTGCGCTCGGCCCGTCCTCGAACGGCCACTCAGAATCTGCCTCAGCGCCCTGTCCCGCCGCAGCGGGCAGCGCAGGGGCAGGACTACTCACGCCGTTGGCCGGGGCAGGCGGACCGGCTGGGCCCGCATTGCCAGGACCTGAGCCAGCGCCGTCCTGCTGGGGCGCTGGCGTGAAGGTCGGGGTCGCATTGCCCTGCGCACCCCACTGAGGGGCGTGCTCGGTTCCGGCTGCGGAGTAGCCCGGCGCAGTGTGCCCTGGCACGGCGTAAGCCCGGGGGCCGAATCCTGCAGGCTCGGCCTCCGCCGCCTGCGGCACCTGCCCCGGCTGGCCGAACTGCCCTGGCTGGCCGAACTGCCCCGGCTGGCCGAACTGGCCTGGCTGGTAGGGCCACGCCTGCGGCGAGACAGCCTGACCCGGCATCCCTGGGGCACCGTGAGCCGGGACTTCGTGGCCGGGAACCGGCTGGCCGGGAACTCCCTGAACAGGCGCCCCCTGACCTGGTGGGAGCTGGGTCTGGCCATGCCCACCGAGCAAGCCGTGGACGGGCAGCGCCTCCCCCGGCTGGCTGATGTAGCCCTGCACAGGCAATCCGGGCTGCTGAGCAGGGTAGATCTGAGTCGGATACCGCACGTCCATGGCCCCGCCAGCGGCGCCTGCAGGAGCAAATGGAGCGGGCGGTATCCCTGCGGCCGCCGCACCAGCCGGATGGCCTGGGCGAGGCTGGCTCATCGGCCCGACTGTGCCGGCACCGCCGACCCGGCCCTGCGTAGCGGTGACGCCGATCGGGCCGCGCTTCTTCGCCGCGCGACGCTGACGTCGGCTGCTGGCGAGCAACCACACGGCAATGACGAGGAACAGGACTGCACCCGCGGCGATCCCGCCGAACACCAACAGCTTCTGGCGGCCGAGTGGCGCCACAGGGAAGGCCGGGACCCCTGTCTCACCGCCACCGAAGTTGCCGGACGTGGCTGCTTGTCCAGCCTGCGTCTGGCCTGCAGGAGTTTGCTTCGAGAGCCGGCCGGCCATTCTGAGCGCCGCGGCGGCGTTCACTGTGCCGAAGCCGACGTTGGGGTCATAGCCGCCGTGCGGCCGGTCGACGGTCGTCCCGGTGATCGCGCTTCTGACCTGCGCAGCCGTAAGTTTCGGGAATCTCGACTTGATCAGCGCCGCGACCCCGGCGGTCAGCGCGCTTGCTGGGCTAGTCCCGCTGACGACCCAGTACTTGCTGCCTCTGCCCTGAGCCGGCACATTCACGCCGGGCGCCGCCACCTGGACCGACAGGTTCTCGCTTGAGAAGTACGCCGGCTGGCCCGATTCGGTGACGGCCGCGACGCCGATCACGCCTGGATAGTCGGCAGGGAACGAGTACGGGGCGCTGCCGTGTCCGGCAGCGTGCGATGCTCCGGCATTTCCCGAGGAGGCGACCACGACAACGTTGTGCACAAGGGCGCCCTGCAACGCTGATCTGACGGCCCGGCTCGCCCCGTCGTAGCCGAGCGACATGTTGATCACGTCCGCGCCGTGCCTGACGGCGTAGGTGATCGCCTTGGCAAGCTCACGCTGACCACGCCAGGCAGGCTCGGTCTCGTAGGAGTGATAGCCGGGATCCGAGCGGTCGGTGATGACCCTGATCGACAAGATCTTGGCCTTCGGCGCCACGCCGAGTATGCCGTCATTGCTTCCGTGCCCATGCCCGTGACCTGCGATCAGGGACGCCATCCAGGTACCGTGCGCACCCCAGTTCGGATTGCTCCTTGGCGTGTGCACGCCGGTGTAATCCGGGCCTGAGGTCACTGAGCCGGTGAGGTCGGAAACCTTCGGATCGACGCCGCTGTCAATCACCGCGACGGTCACGCCCTGACCTTGCGTAACGTGCCAGGCAGTCGAGACATGAAGCGCCGAGAGGACCCACTGCTGCCGTTGCCTGGCTTGATCCGCGCTGGCAGGGCCAGCGACCGCGAGCGGCAGCGCGATGGCGCCGACGACGGCGATCAAGCCAGTTATCAAACGAGGACGCGGTGGCCCACCAGGGGTCAGCATGAAGGAGCTCCCGGACAACGGGGAACAGGAGGGGCTGCTGCCAGCGGGGCAGCGATCCGGCCCGTGATGCCGCGGGCCAGGCTTGTCATTTCCTGAAAAGCGTAAGAGTCGCCGTTGACCTGCACGCGCGGCCTGCCGTCGGCATAGCCCACGGTCGCCATCACCAGGTAAGGACCGGCGGCAACTGCCCACGACATCTGACGCTGCGGGTAGCTGTAATTCGCTGCGGGCGTGCCGAATACCCGGAAGGGCCGAAGGACGAGCTGGCGAGCTGGCCCGCCCTGACCTGCGGTCGCGCCGCCGGTCAGGAACTTGGCCGCGTTCATGGCTCCGGCCGGGCTCTTCAGGACAGCGATTCCGGCGGTAACCACGAGGCTGCTGGTCGAGTCCGTGTAGGTGGAGCGGAGCAGCGCTTCACAGCCATCGCGGCCGAGGATCGACCGGAACTGACGGCTGGCGCCGCCGCCGATCTTGCACGTAGCCTGCGGCGCGACGCCCAGCCGCCTGGCGGTCAGGCTAAGGGCGTCCGCGCTCCCTGACTTGCCCAGCTTGTACCGGACACTCGCGGGAAAAAGGTCGTCCTTGGACGTCGTTCGCCAGCGCTTGGCGATCTCCCATGCCTCGATCCGCTTCTGCTGGGCTGGCGTGAAGGTACGGGGCTTGAGCTCGCCATGTATCCCCAGGGCGGCGACGCCGAGCCCGCCCAGCCCGATCAGCGCGACCACGAGCGCAATGACCGGTTTGCGGCTACGGCGCGCAGGCCGCAGTTGCAACTTCGCGGTGTCGTTGCGGCCCGATCCGCGCTTCTGATTGGGGGGTCCCGGCCGAATAGCCACCTGACGATGTTAAGGCCACGAATAGCCCGAGCCCACCCGAACTCCGCGTTCGGGTGGGCTAGAAGCTGATCGGCGGGTCAGTAAACGGGCAGCGAGGGGTCGATTGTGTTGACCCATGACAGCACTCCGCCACCCACGTGCACGGCGTCAGAGAAGCCCGCGTTCTTGACCACTGCCAGGCACTCTGCGCTGCGGGCGCCCGACTTGCAGTGCAGCACGATGCGCTTGTCCTGCGGTAGCTTCTCGAGCGCCGAGCCGTTCATGAACTGATCCTTCGGGATCAACGTCGCACCGGGGATCGAGACGATCTCGTACTCGTTCGGCTCGCGCACGTCGATCAGGAAGATGTCGTCCTTCCTGTCGAGCATGGCCTTCAGTTCGGCGGCGGTGATCGTCGAGCCGGTAGCGGCCTCCTGCGCGTCGGCCGAAACAACCCCGCAGAACGCGTCGTAGTCGATCAGCTCGGTAATGGTCGGGTTCTCACCGCAGATCGGGCAGTCCGGGTCCTTCTTGATGTTCAGGCTCCGGTAGTTCATCTCCAGGGCGTCATAGATCATCAGCCGGCCGACGAGCGGATCGCCGATCCCGGTAAGCAGCTTGATGGCCTCGTTGACCTGGATGGAGCCGATCGACGCGCAAAGCACGCCTAGGACGCCGCCCTCAGCGCAGGACGGAACCATGCCGGGAGGCGGCGGCTCGGGGTACAGGCACCGGTAGCAGGGGCCGTAATCGGCCCAGAACACGCTGGCCTGGCCATCGAACCGGTAGATCGACCCCCAGACATACGGCTTGCCGAGCAGGACGCATGCGTCGTTGACCATGTACCTGGTCGCGAAGTTATCGGTACCGTCGACAATCAGGTCATATCGGGAGAAGATCTCCATCACGTTGTCGTTGCTGAGGGCTTCCTCATGCACGATGACGTCGACGTACGGGTTGATCTCCTTGATGCTGTCGCGCGCCGACAGGGCCTTCGGCCTGCCGATGTCCGACTGACCATGGATGATCTGACGCTGCAGGTTGGACTCGTCGACGACGTCGAAGTCAATAACTCCGAGCGTGCCCACGCCAGCCGCAGCAAGGTAAAGCAGTGCGGGAGAACCGAGTCCGCCGGCACCGACGCACAGTACTTTCGCGTTCTTCAGCCGCTTCTGCCCCGTCATCCCCACATCAGGGATGATCAGGTGCCGGGAGTAACGCTTGACTTCATCGACGGTGAGCTCAGCAGCGGGTTCGACCAGCGGCGGCAGAGTCACGGGTGATCTCCTGTAAGTACGAAGTGGCATAGCCACCTACTGTGAACGACAGGGCCAGGCTGGGCATTCCTTGCCAGCTCCCTCGCCGACGAACCTGAAATTGTCACCGGCAGCCGGTAGAACTCAGCCATGCCATCCCCATCCAAAAGCCCCAGCCGCGCTATCGCTAGGCGGCCGTTACCCGACGCTCAGGCGATCCGCGCGCTCGCCGTCCCTGACCTCGCTCCGCCCTTCGACGACTCCGAGCCTGCGCGGCCCTCGAAACAGGTGACCGAGCCGCTTCCTGACGGCCAGGGCACCACAGTCGCCGGCGCAAGCCGATCCGACCCGCAGCCCGTTCCGCTGACTGGAACCTGGCCGAGCCAGTTCGCGCAGGTGCTGAGCGAGACGCTCGCAGGTTCGCGGCCGGCCAGCCAGCTCAACCCGTGGACAACCGAACGAGCTCGTGAGCGGATCAGTCAGCTAGGTCCGCTGCTCGCCGCGTCGCGCCAACCGCGGGTGCGCCGGGTGATCATCACCTCGCCAGTCCAGGGCGTCCTGGAGATGACGGTCATCGTGGACATCGGCTCCAGGTCACGCGCGGTCGCGGTCCGCCTGGAGCGCCCATCCCCCGCCACCCCACCCATAACCGGCCAGAGCGCTCGACCCGCGGCCTGGCTCTGCACAGCAGTAGAAGCGGCCTAATCCCGGCCCAAAGCCCCTAAGCCCCGGTTACCGCTTGCGGGGATCTCCGTGGCAGAGCTTGAACTTCTTGCCTGACCCGCACGGGCACGGCGCGTTCCTGCCGACCTTGCTGAAGTCAGCCGAGCCTCCTGAACCGGCCTTCTCCACGGCGCCGCCGGAGGCGTCGTCGCTGGGCGCGCTGTAACTCAGCCGCTCAGGACGCTTTGGCTGCGCGAGCCCGCTCGAGGTGAACGCCGGAGGCACGGCTGGCTCCTCTGCCTCTGCGGGTTCGACGACGCCGTTGATCGTCGGCAGCGGCACCGCGTCCTGCACCTGGCCGCCGAGCATCACCTGCGGCCCGATCCACTCGCCGTCCGGGCCTGCCTCGCCCACGATCGGGCTGTCCTGGACCTCGACCTGCAGCGTGAACAGGTTGCCGACCGACTCCTCCTTGATCGCGTCCATCATCGCGGTGAAGAGCTCATAGCCTTCGCGCTGATACTCGACCAGGGGGTCGCGCTGCGCGTGACCGCGCATGTGGATGCCCGACTGGAGGTAGTCCATCTCGTACAGGTGCTCGCGCCACTTGGTGTCGAGCACGGAGAGCACGACCCTCCGCTCAAGCTCGCGCATCACGTCGGGAGTCAGGTCTTCCTCGCGCCGGTCGTAGGCGGCCTGCGCGTCTTCCTGCATCCGCTCGGTCAGGCTCTCGGCAGTCAGACCGCCGACACCGCCCTCCTCCTCGACCAGCTGACTGGACGAGATTCCGACCGGATACAGCCGCCGGAACGCGGTCCACAGCTGGTCCAGATCCCACTCCTCGGCGAAGCCATCGGCCGTCGCCTTCGCGACGTAGTCCGCGATGACCTCGTCGATCATGTTCCTGACCTG
The DNA here is from genome assembly GCA_035276345.1 of Streptosporangiaceae bacterium. Lineage (GTDB taxonomy): Bacteria > Actinomycetota > Actinomycetes > Streptosporangiales > Streptosporangiaceae > Chersky-822. Next base: position 9,319 of record DATELR010000119.1, read on the forward strand.
CTCATGCAGGTCCTCGCCGGCCAGCACCCGGTGGCGTTCGGAGTAGACAACCTCGCGCTGCCGGTTCATCACGTCGTCGTACTTCAGCAGGTCCTTGCGCATCTCGAAGTTCAGCGCCTCGACCTGCGTCTGAGCGGACCTGATTGACCGGCTGACCGTCTTGCTCTCGATCGGGACCTCCGGCCCCGTCTTGGCCCACTCGAGGAACTGGGCGACCCGGTCCCCGTTGAACCGGCGCATCAGGTCGTCCTCAAACGACAGGTAGAACCGCGACTCGCCGGGGTCTCCCTGCCGGCCAGAACGGCCGCGCAGCTGATTATCGATGCGCCGCGACTCATGCCGCTCGGTGCCGAGCACGTACAGCCCGCCGAGAGCGACGACTTCCTCGTGCTCTTCGGCAACGGCACGCCGCGACTTCTCGACCGCCTCGGGCCATGCCGCCTCGAAGTCCTCAGGCGTCTCGACTGGCGACAGCCCGCGCTGGTGCAACTCCAGATCAGCGAGGAACTCAGGGTTCCCGCCGAGCATGATGTCGGTGCCGCGGCCCGCCATGTTCGTCGCGACGGTAACGGCGCCCTTGCGTCCGGCCTGGGCGATGATCGCCGCCTCACGCTCATGGTGCTTTGCGTTGAGCACTTCGTGCGGGACGCCGGCCCGCTTCAGCATGCGGGACAGCACCTCGGACTTCTCGACGCTGACGGTGCCGACCAGTACCGGCTGGCCGACGTCGTGCCGCTCGGCGATGTCCTGGACCAGCGCGTCGAACTTCGCCTGCTCGGTCTGGTACACGACATCGGACTGGTCGAGCCTGATCATCGGCATATTGGTCGGGATCGGGACCACGCCGAGCTTGTAGGTCTGGTGGAACTCGTTCGCCTCGGTCATGGCCGTGCCGGTCATGCCGGCGAGCTTGCCGTAAAGCCTGAAGTAGTTCTGCAGCGTGATCGTGGCGAGAGTCTGGTTCTCGTCCATGATCTTGACGCCTTCTTTGGCCTCGATCGCCTGGTGCATGCCCTCGCTGTACCGGCGGCCGTGCAGGATGCGCCCGGTGAAGTCGTCGACGATCAGGACCTCACCGCCCTGGACGACGTAGTCTTTGTCCTTTTTGAACAATTCCTTCGCCTTAATGGCGTTGTTCAGGAAACCGACGAGATGGGCATTCGAGTGGTCGTAAAGGTTCTCGATGCCGAGCCAGTCCTCTACCTTGGCCACGCCAGGCTCGAGGATGCCGACGGTGCGCTTCTTCTCGTCGACTTCGTAGTCGCCTTCGCCGTCCTCGCCTCTGCGCAGCCTCGGAGCGATCTTGGCGAATTCGGAGTACCAGATGCTGTTCTGGTCGGCTGGCCCGCTGATGATCAGTGGCGTCCGGGCCTCATCGATCAGGATCGAGTCGACCTCGTCGACGATCGCGAAGTGATGGCCGCGCTGCACGCACTCGTCGAGCGCCCAGGCCATGTTGTCTCGCAGGTAATCGAAGCCGAACTCGTTGTTGGTCCCGTACGTGATGTCGGCGGCGTATTGCTTCCTGCGCTGCTCAGGCTCCATCTCGGCGAGGATCACGCCGACCTCAAGGCCGAGGAACCGGTGAATCCGGCCCATCCACTCCGCGTCGCGCTTGGCGAGGTAATCGTTGACCGTGACGATGTGCACGCCCTCGCCAGGCAGGGCGTTCAGGTACGCGGCGAGCACACCGGTCAGGGTTTTGCCCTCACCGGTCTTCATCTCAGCGATGTTGCCGAGGTGCAGGGCGCCGCCGCCCATGATCTGGACGTCGAAGTGGCGTTGGCCTAGCGTGCGCTTGGCTGCCTCGCGCACCGCGGCGAAAGCCTCGGGCAACAGGTCATCCAGCGTCTCGCCCTCGGCGTGGCGCTCCTTGAACTCGTCGGTCAGTGCCCGGAGTTCGGCGTCGGTCAGCGCCTCGTAGTCTTCTTCGATCGAGTTGACCTGCTCGACGATCCGCTGCAGCTTGCGCAGGATCTTGCCCTCGCCAGCGCGCAGGACCTTATCGATAATTGCTGGCACGTGTTGTCGCGCTCCTCGCGGATCTGTCTGACTGGCTGGCCGGCTACCTCCCGCGTCCCGGTAAAGTTCCGCGCCGCTCGGGCTCACGGCAGGGCCGCCAGTAACCACTCTTTGACTGCCATGTTAGGCGAGATGGCGGGTCTTGCCGAGCCGACGCCGCAATGCTGGGCTTCTGGCCGAACGTGCCGCGCCAGCACGCATAACATTGCTCTCCGGCCGGTTCTTCGGGGGGCGATCGCGCGCGACCTCGCCGGCCTCGCCACAATATATGCACGTCGGTCCAGGCAAGCGGGAGGAGGCAGTCGTGCCGAACCACTCCGATCGCGATGCCCTGGACACCCCACAAGCTGGCAACGTGACATCGCAGAACGAGGCAGCTATGCAAGACGCGTCAATGGTGCCCGGCGGCCAGAACCGGCCTCCGTCGTCACTGGGCCCGTTCCCGTCGTACCACGGGCGGACGGTGTCCTGGGTCGCCGTCGGCCTGATGACGATCGGCTTCATCATCGGCGGACTGGGGCTCATCCTCGGCCACGGCGGGCCAACCTGGTGGGCGGTGTGGGTCGGCGCCGGCGTCGCCGTGCTCGGCCTGCTTGTCGCCCTCGGCACCAACATGTTCGAGGACTGGTACTAAACCGCTTGCTGGCCGAGACCAAGGCTGCTGCATCATGTGAGGTTGCTGCGTACTTCATCCCGGCGATCAGCACGGAATGTCGGTACCTCCGGTTACGCTCGCATTCGTGGTTCGTTCTCCCGCTCCTGCTCCTGAACTGAAGCTCACGCCGGACGACGTCCGCCTGCTGACCTTGCAGGCGCAAGGCCTGATCGGCGCTCAAGCCAGGACCGGTGGCGTCCCGCTCATGCTGCGACGGATCGGCGCGGTCCAGCTCGACACGATCAGCGTGCTCGCGCGATCACATGAGCTGGTGGCATACGCCCGCCTTGGCGCCGTGACCCGCAAGTCGATCGAACGGGCCTACTGGAATCCGCGCAGCGCCACGGCCTTCGAGTACTGGTCGCACGCCGCCTGCGTGCTGCCGATCGAGGAGTGGCCGTACTACGCGTTCCGCAGGCGTGAGTTCGTGGTCAAGGGCAAGCGCTGGCATGACAACAACGCGTCGGTGTGCGAGGAGGTCCTGGCCAAACTCCGCTCAGAAGGACCGCTGACGACGACTGAACTGGGCGGCGCAAAAAACGGCGGCGTCTGGTGGGACTGGTCGGAAACCAAGATCGCCGTGGAGTGGCTGCTGGATATGGGCCAGGTCATCTGCGCCCGGCGCACCGGCTGGCGGCGGATTTATGACCTGCCAGAACGTGTCCTTCCGCCTGATCTGCTGAACGCCGATCCGACCGATGCGGAGTGCCTGATCCACCTGACCGGTATCGCCGCCAGGGCGCTCGGCGTAGTCACGAAGTCCGACCTGACCGACTACCACCGGCTGCGGAATTTCGCGTCGGGCCGCAATACTGCGAAGCTGTCAGCCGACGACGCCGCCGTCGCCGCTGGCCTCATTCCGGTCGCGATCGAGTCCAAGACCGGATCAGCGGCTCCAGCCTGGGCCGATCCATCCGTGCTGGCGAGCCTCAATGGGGCAGACGGCCAGCCGGCCAAGGTCGGAAGGCACCGGGTGACGCTGCTGTCGCCGTTCGACTCCCTGGTCTGGGACCGGAAGCGCACCAAGCGCATATTCGGCTTCGACCACAGCCTCGAGGCGTACGTTCCCAAACCCAAGCGGATCCACGGCTACTACACGATGCCCCTGCTGGCCGGCGGCAAGCTCCTTGGCCGGGTGGATCCGGCCCGCGAAGGCAACACCCTGATAGCCCGCCAGCTAACCCTGGACACCCCAAAGGCCATTGCACCCATGGCAAAGGCCCTGGTGGAAGCCGCCAAATGGGTTGCCTGCGACAACATCCGCCTGGAGCGAGTGCACCCCCCGGAACTAGCCCCCCGCCTCCGCTCCGCCCTAGCCGGATCGGATAGTGACGCCGTCACTGAGATAGCTGCCGGATAACGGCTTCACGACACGACTTCAGCCAAGCTCGATCAGCTTGTCGCGCACCGCCACCATGACCGCCTCCATCCTCGAGTGGATTTGCAGCTTCTCGAGGATGTTCCGTACGTGGTTCTTTACCGTATTGTCCGAGATGAACAATTCCTTGGCGATATCACGGTTGTTCATGCCGCGCGCAACCAGCTTGAGCACCTGCATCTCGCGGTCTGTCAGCTTCGGTGCCGGAACCTGTTGTGGCGCTTCCTCGTGCTCGCGCCTGGCCAGCGAAGCGAACTCCGTCAGCAGCTTGCCTGCCATCGACGGGCTGATCAGCGACTGGCCGCCGTGCACCGAGCGCACGGCCTCCGCAACCTGATCGAGCGGTATGTCCTTGAGCAGGTATCCGCTCGCGCCAGCCTTGATGGCGTCGAACAGGTCCTCTTCTTCATCGCTCATCGTCAGGATCACGATCCTGGCGCTCGGCGCGACGTCCTTGATCGCCCGGCATGCCTCGATACCACTGCTGCGCGGCATCTTGATGTCCATCAGGACGACGTCGGGCAGCGACTCGCCAGCCTTCTCCACCGCCTCTGCCCCGTCACTTGCCTCGCCGACGATCTCGATGTCGTCCTCGGTAACGAGCACGATCTCCAGACCACGGCGGAACAGCGCGTGGTCGTCGACGATCAGCGTGCGGATCGGGTCGGGCCGACGCCCGGCCTCAGGCGCCCCGTCGCCTCCAGCGCTCGGTGCCATGGCTTACCTCTCGTCGCATTGGCTGATCCACCGTGGGGCGGCA
>DATELR010000120.1:0-6367 GCA_035276345.1 Streptosporangiaceae bacterium
TTCAGCACTTCCTGCTCGCGCGGGCTTAGCGAAAGCCGCTGCTGCATCACCCTGCGACGCGCGAAGGCCATCGCCAGACCTGACGCGGTAAAGGACGCGGCAGCGACGGCAGCATGCCTGATTGCTGCGAGCACTTCGTCAACGGGTGCTGTCTTCGCCACGAATGCCGACACGCCGGTCTCAAGAGCCCGGAACAGCACATCGTCCTCTTGCTTGGACGTCAGTATAACGATGCCGAGATCTGCGTAACTGTCGCGCAGCTCCCTGGCTAGCTGCAAGCCATCTCCATCCGGCAAGGTGACGTCGACGGTCACCACGTCAGGCTGAGCGGCTGCGATGGCCAGCGGCGAATCAGCCGCAGTCTGGCACTCTGCAACAATTTCGATGTCTGCATGGCGAGCGATGAGCTCGCGCAGGCCGTAACGAATGAGCGTTTGCCCATCGATGACAGCCAGACGGACTGGCATGGCGGTCCCCCCTAGTGGGCGCCGGTTAGCGCTACCAGCGTGAGTGCTTGGTCGAGTCCTTCCACGGCAGGTGCTGTTTGCCACTCGTATTTTCCGACTATCTGGCTCGATCCGAAGAAACCGCCAACCGGGCCATGGCTGAGTATTCTACGCACGAGAAGTGCGGGCTGTGCAATAACTTGCGCATATTTGCGGGATCGTCGTGAAGTTGAGTGTTCGTCGCGATCCGACTACCAGGTTTGATTACGCTGGGTTGCGGATTTACGGAGGCGGAGCAACGCTGATCAGGCCCGATGACCGGCGAAGACACAGGCTCCGCGGCTTCGATTCCCGACGATTCTGCTCGGCAAATTCTGCCCCGCTAACACTCCTCACGGTCTTCTATGCCGCCAAATTTCGGCCTGAGCGCAGAGCTGACTAAATGCGCCGATTGGGTCACTCCGGTCAAATGGGGCCGGCGAGAATTCTGCACTCGTAGTGCAATTGGCGGCGTCCGAATCCCGAGCCGGCTACCTCCGGACGCCGGCCAGTTCAAGTAATCGGCGCCATCCGGGGTATGTGTCTGCGTGATCGACAGACACGAGCTGACGCCCCGCCTAGACGAGCGCGCGCTCGCCAACGGACACGGTTGATGCGTCGCCCGCGTCTTGCACCCGGCCCGGCGGGTGACGGCGCGACCGGCTCCGCGCGCCGCAACGCAGACCAGGAGGTACCTGGTGCGATTCATGGACCGGACCGAAGCAGGACGAGCCCTTGCCAGCTCGCTCGAACACCTGCGCGGCACCGATCTCGTGGTGCTTGGGCTCCCCCGCGGCGGCGTGCCAGTCGCCTATGAGGTGGCCAAGTCTCTAGGAGCCCCGCTTGACGTGATCGTCGTGCGCAAACTCGGCGTGCCTTTCCAGCCAGAGCTCGCGATGGGCGCGATCGGCGAAGGCGGCATCCGGGTCAGCAACGACGACGTGATCCGGCGCGGCGGCATCACGCCGCAAGAAATCGCCGCGGTCGAGCAACGCGAGCGCGCCGACCTCGTCCAGCAGGCGCAGCGCTTCCGGGCGGGCCGGCCGAATGTTGACGTCGCCGGGCGCACCGCCGTCATCGTCGACGACGGGATCGCGACCGGGTCCACGGCTGCGGCAGCCTGCCAAGTCGCCAGGCAGATGGGCGCGAAACGCGTCATTCTGGCCGTTCCGGTCGGCGCGCCTGAGTCGATCCGCTCGCTTCAGGTCGTTTGCGACGAAGTCGACTGCCTGTTCGCCCCTGACTACTTCATGGCGGTCGGCACGTTCTACGACAACTTCCGGCATGTCGCCGACTCCGAGGTCACCGATCTGCTCGCCCGGTCGGTCGAGGCGGTCCAGGTGACTGCAGGCAGGCCACACTCGCAGGATTCGCAACAACAACCCGACAAACCCGGTCCGACAATAAAGGACGCGGCGCGACCGCCCGGCCCGCCCGAACGCGACGACGAGGTGCAGCTGAGCGTCGCCGACGGGTCGGTTGTGCTGGACGGACACCTCACCATCCCGGCCAGCGCGGCCGGCATGGTCATCTTCGTCCACGGCAGCGGAAGCAGCAGGCACAGTCCGCGCAACCTGTTCGTGGCAAATCAGCTCAATGAGGCTGGCCTCGGCACGCTGCTCTTTGACCTCCTGACCAGGGACGAAGAGGTTGAGCGTGCCAACGTCTTCGACATCCAGACGCTCGCCGCCAGGCTGGCCGACGTCACCTCGTGGGTTCGCGAACAGCCTGGCGGGATAAAGACACCGCTCGGGTACTTCGGCGCGAGCACGGGAGCCGCCGCTGCTCTCTGGGCCGCGGCGGAACCAGGCATGCACATCGACGCGATCGTGTCTCGCGGCGGCCGCCCCGACCTCGCGGAGACACGGCTCCGCAGCGTGAACTCACCCACGCTGCTCATCGTCGGCGGCCGTGACGATGTGGTCCTCGGGCTCAACAAGCAGGCGCAGGAGCAGCTGCAGTGCGCGAACCGCCTCGCCATCGTGCCTGGTGCTACGCACCTCTTCGAGGAACCAGGCGCGCTTCGCACGGTTACCCGCCTGGCCCGTGAGTGGTTCGCAGCTCATTTCGCATCGGCTATTTGATGCACCAGGCCGCAAAATTGTGACGACTGTGTCACACGTCGCGGCGGTGCTCGCACGACCGAATGCACACAGGTAATAGGATGCGTTGAGGTGCACGCCCCCTGTCCGCCTACAGGCGGGCCCTCGGAACGACACCGCGCCACCGGCCCGGCAGGGGCTGCCCGGCGGCAGGCCGGCGGATTAGAAATCGTTCGCGATGTGTTGTCGTGAGCACAAATGTAGACAGCTGTTCACAATGAGACGCGGCGCCGCCCGGCTCTGCGTCTGACCGGATACGCCGTCACCGCAGTTGAAGCGGCTTCGGCGCACAGAGGAGGACCTCCACTGTGTCCAAGCAGGTACAGCAGCTGGACCGGGTGATCATCAGATTCGCTGGCGACTCTGGTGACGGTATGCAGCTCGCTGGCGACCGGTTCACACAGGAAACCGCAGCGTTCGGCAACGACCTGTCCACGCTGCCCAACTTCCCGGCCGAGATCCGCGCTCCGGCCGGCACGCTACCGGGAGTGTCGAGCTTCCAGCTCCACTTCGCCGACCACGACATCCTGACGCCGGGCGATGCGCCCGATGTGCTCGTCGCGATGAACCCCGCCGCGCTGAAGGCCAACATTGAGGACTTGCCGCGCGGCGCCGACATCATTGCGAACACCGACGAGTTCACCAAGCGGAACCTGACCAAGGTCGGGTACGACGAGAACCCGCTTGAGGACGGCTCGCTCGACGGATATCAGCTGCACGCGATCCCGATCACGTCGATCACGGTGAAGGCGCTCGAGGGTTACGACATCAGCAAGAAGGATGCCGAGCGCGCGAAGAACATGTTCTCCCTGGGCATGCTCTGCTGGCTTTACAACCGGCCAGCCGATGGGACGCTGCGCTTCCTCGAGACCAAGTTCGCCAAGAAGCCCGAGATCATGAAGGCGAACATCGCTGCCTTCCAGGCGGGCTGGAACTACGGCGAGACGACCGAGGAGTTCTCGGTCCAGTACGAGATCAAGCCCGCCACGCTGCCGCCGGGCCGGTACCGCAACATCACCGGCAACACGGCGCTTGCGAACGGCCTGGTGACCGCCTCGCGCTTGGCCGGCCTGCAGTTGTTCCTAGGCTCGTACCCGATCACGCCGGCCTCCGACATCTTGCATGAGCTGTCCAAGCACAAGCGCTTCGGCGTGCGCACGTTCCAGGCCGAGGACGAGATCAGCGGCGTGGGCGCCGCGCTGGGGGCGGCGTTCGGCGGCGCGCTCGGCGTGACGACAACATCGGGACCCGGCATGTGCCTGAAGGCAGAGACGATCGGCCTCGCCGCGGCCGTCGAGCTGCCACTCGTGGTCTGCGACATTCAGCGCGCCGGACCTTCCACTGGCATGCCGACCAAGACCGAGCAGGCTGACCTGCTGATGGCGCTGTACGGCCGCAACGGCGAGTCACCTCTGGTCGTGCTCGCCCCGTCCACCCCTGGGGACTGCTTCAACACCGCCATCGAGGCGACCAGGATCGCCGTCAAGTACCGGACGCCGGTCATCATCTTGTCCGACGGCTACCTGGCGAACGGGTCTGAGCCGTGGCGGATCCCCGAGCTTGCCGAACTGCCCGATCTGCAGGCCCAGTTCTCCTTCGCCAAAGCCGCCAGCAGCAACGGCGCTGGCAGCGCGAATGGCGACGGAAGCCGCGGCAACGGGGGCCAGAACGGCGCTCGTGGCGATCACGACGCGTTCCAGGCGTTCAAACGGGATCCGCAGACCCTGGCCAGGCCGTGGGCGATTCCCGGTACCGCCGGCCTGGAACACAGGATCGGCGGCATCGAGAAGGCCGATGTGTCGGGGGACATCTCTTACGACCCCGATAACCACGACAAGATGGTCAGGCTGCGCCAGGCAAAGATCGACGGGATCGCGGCCGACATCCCGCCGCTCGAGGTCGACGACCCCGACGGCGACGCACGGGTGCTGGTGCTCGGGTGGGGATCGACGTACGGCTCGATCGGCGCTGCTGTCCGCCGCGTCAGGATGGCCGGCGGCAACGTTGCCCAGGCGCACCTGCGGCACCTGTCGCCGTTCCCGGTCAACCTCGGCGACGTACTGAAGCGGTACGAGAAGGTGCTCGTGCCCGAGATCAACACCGGCCAGCTCGCGCTCATCCTGCGCGGCCGGTACCTGACCGACGTAATTTCCTACAACCGCGTTCGCGGGCTGCCGTTCCGGGCATCCGAGCTGAGCGGGGTCATCCAGGATGTGATTTCCAATGCCTAAGCCGACCGACGCGGGAGACGCGAGCGTCGAGCACGCCAACACCGGCAACGGCGCCGGGCGGCCCGCCTCACTGACGCTGGTACCGCACGCGGACCAGAAGCTCAGCATGAAGGAGTTCAAGTCCGACCAGGAAGTCAGGTGGTGCCCGGGCTGCGGTGACTACGCGATCCTGGCCGCCTTCCAGTCTTTCCTGCCAGAGCTGGAGGTGCCGCGCGAGAACGTCGTCATCATCTCCGGCATCGGCTGCTCGTCCCGGCTGCCGTACTACGTGAACAGCTACGGGCTGCACTCGATCCACGGCCGCGCGCCCGCGATCGCAACCGGACTTGCCGCCTCGCGCCAGGACCTGTCCGTCTGGGTGATCACCGGTGATGGCGACGCGTTGTCGATCGGCGGCAACCACCTCATCCACGCGCTGCGCCGGAACATCAACGTCAAGATCCTGCTCTTCAACAACCGGATCTACGGGCTGACCAAGGGCCAGTACTCGCCCACGTCGGAGCAGGGCAAGGTGACCAAGTCGACGCCGTACGGGTCGCTGGACACCCCGTTCAACCCGCTGTCGCTCGCGCTCGGCGCCGAGGCCAGCTTCGTCGCCAGGACGATCGACTCGGACCGCAAGCACCTGACCAGCGTGCTGCGCGCCGCCGCCGATCACCGCGGCACCGCGTTCATTGAGATCTACCAGAACTGCCCGATCTACAACGACGACGCGTTCCTGCCGGTCACCGCGCCCGGCGAGCGCGAGCAGCGGGTGATCAGGCTGGAGCACGGGCAGCCGGTGAAGTTCGGTCCGTCGGGCGAGCACGGCCTGCGCTTCGGGCCGCTCGGATCGCTCGAGGTCGTCGACGTCCCCGCCGATGGCTCGAAGGACGACGCGCTGCTCGTCCACGACGCGCACGCGGCAGACGCGTCCTACGCCTTCGCGCTGAGCCGGCTGGACAGCATCGATTTCGCGCACACGCCGATCGGCATCTTCCGCGATGTTGGCCGCCAGACCTACGACGACGCGATGAGCGGCCAGATCGACGCCGCGCGCGAGCGCCAGGGCGATGGCGACCTGTCCGCGCTCCTCGCCGGCGGCGACACCTGGCAGGTCGCCTAGTCCCGGTCCCGCCGGCGCTCCGCCTCGGCCCGGAGCCGTAGAACACCAGAGGTCCGTTGGGGTTCTAACAAAGCACCCGATGGACATCTGGTGTTCTTTTTTGGCTCCGCAGCGACAGGCCCGCCTGAAGCCGCGGCCACGGCTAATGTGGACACTGGTAACTTCTTGTGCTGCGGAAGGCTAAATCGGCCAAACGGAGGTCGGGGATGAGCGTTCGGGTGGAGCGTGCCGGGCCGGTTAGCACCGTCATTCTGGATCGCCCCGAGGTGCGGAACGCGGTCAATGGCCCGACGGCCGCCGCGCTCGTCGACGCCTTCCGCGAATTCGACGCTGACCCGGATGCCGCGGTCGCCGTCCTCTACGGAGCGGGCGGAACATTCTGCGCCGGCGCCGACCTGCGCGCGGTGGGTACCGCGGACGGCAACCAGACGCACCCCGAAGGCG
>DATELR010000121.1:0-2575 GCA_035276345.1 Streptosporangiaceae bacterium
GACCGACAACGCGCTGGCGGCGCGCATAGTCCCGAGCGGCAGGCTGTCCAACCTCGTCGCCGTCGGAGCGCAGTACTCCTCGCGCGCCGGGCTTACCTGGGCGGTCGATCCCGCACTGCTCGATGGCGTGCAGACCATGACGAGGCCCCACCAGGTCGGCGCGACCGTCGGAATGACCGGTTGCAAACCCGGCGCCAGCCTGCCTGCGGATCGGAACGCCTCGGCCTGGCTGGCGAACCTGCGCAAGGCAACGGCGGGACAGCCGCTTTTCCTCACGCCCTACGCCGATGTGGACGTTGCCGCCTTGATCAGGGCCCGGAACAGCGCCGATATCCATCAGGCGTTCAAGGCGGCGGATCAGGCCGGGCACCAGATCTTGCACCGGAGCGCCGTCCCTGCTCATGTTCCGGCGGGACCTGGCCAGTTCTCGGCTATCGCCTGGCCAGCGGCCGGCGCCGCGAACGGCTTGGTCCTCAGCAGCTTCGCGACTCAGAACGTCAACACCGTGATCCTGGCCGCCCCCGCTGTTTCCCCGCTGAACTACACCCCGGGCGCCGTCAGCACCAGGCCGACGGGGATCGGCCATACTCTGCATGCCCTGCTGGCCGACCATCAGATCAGCGCGCTGCTCGGTGCACACGCCGCGTCGACAAAGCCGGGTGACGCCTTCCATACCAGCCAGCTGTACATCGCCGAGACAGCGATGATCGCCTCTGAGCTGCCGAGCACCCGCCGGCCGATCATGGTCGCGCCGCCTCAGCGCTGGGATCCATCGAAGCAGCTGGCAACAAATCTCCTCGCCGATACGGTTGCCGCCCCGTGGCTGCAGCCGTCGACCGTTGGTCAGATGGTGTCCCAGCCCGCCGAGCACCTCTACCCGCGCGGAGCGCAGAGCCCGGCCTCAGCCGAGCTGCCTGCCAAACTGCTGCGCGATGTATCCAAGCTCGACCATCGGATCGCGCTCCTGCAGTCGATCAGGCTGAAGCCTGATCCCAGCCTGAACCGTGCCGTCTTCGCGATCGAGTCCGCAGCCTGGCGCGGCAAGGGTGTCAGGCAAGCACGTGTTCTGTATGAGCAGATGCAGGACTACGTGAACAGCCAGCTCCGCGGTGTCACGATCCGCGGCGGCGGGGGCCGGAGCAACGCCTACCGGGTGACGTTCGGCGGCAAGAACGCTCAGGTTCCCCTGTCGATCCACAGCGACCTGCGTTATTGGGTCAAGGTCGCGCTTCGCGTGAAAGCTGACCACGTCACCGTCACAGGTCTGCCGCCCGTCATCGTGGTCCCGCCGCGTGGTTACGCGCCGGCGGTCAAGCTGAAGGTCCACGTCAAGGCAGACCACGGCAGCATCCGGCTCAGCCTCGTCACGCCAGACTCGCGGCTGAAGAACCGCCCGCTGCCAGCGCCAGCGCAAGTCATCCTCGTTCATCCGACCGACTTCGGGACCATCGCGCTGGTGCTTTTCGCCGCCGCGCTCGCCTTGTTTGTCATCGGTTCGGCGGCGCGCGCCATCAAGCACGGCCGGCCCGGGCCCCCCGAAGAAGCAAATGACCTTGACGGCACAACGCAGCCTCCGGTGCCGGACGAGCACACCGCGCCAGTGCCGACCGAGGAGACTGCCCGTTCCTCGTCGGGGGCTGAGGACCCGGCCAGGCCCGGTGACGCACCTGATCATCCGCACCCCGAACGCGACCTGCCAGATCCCGTCCCGGCCGGCGGAAACGCCGGCTACCCGCGGTCGGCGGGCCGCGCCGGCGCGTGGGCTGGCGCCACCGAACCTCCGGAGGCCGAGGAGTTCGAACGTGCCGCCCGGCGGCCGTCACCGTCGGGCTGGGTTGCTCCGCCTGCTCTTCCCGGCGAACGGGGCGGTGGAGCCGGAATCACGGCAGAAGGTTTCGCGAACGCGGATAACGAGCCCGAATATGCAGATAGCGTCGGTAAGGATCGATCCGAACTGACGTCTGCGGGCCCCTCGGTCGGTGACCAGGAGCCGCGGCGAGCGACGGAGGAGCGGAGATGAGCTCGCCAGGATCTGAGACCGGGTCGGGCGCATCCGACGACCGCGGTCAGGGATTCCGTGGCAAACATAGGCCCGCGAACAATGATCCCTGGGCTGATGGTCGCGATCGTCGGCAGCAGGGCGACGTGACCCCAGGCAACGAGCGGCCTCCTGAGCCTGAGTATGGTCCTCGCGGCGAGTACCGCTCCCGCCGCGAGCACCGCCCGGACCCCGACTACCGTCCACCCGGCAACGGCCGCAGTGGCGGCATGACGCGGCCGCTCGGCAATCTCGGGCCCTTCGACGGCGCTGGTCGCGCTCCAGGCAACGACCCGCGCGCTGGCAACGGCTTCGGCCCTCGCCGCGACTACCCGGCACGTAACGGCCGCCCTGGCAACGACTATCGCCCCTCGGACTATCGGGCTCCTGGCAGTGATGGCCGCCGAGGGCAAAATGGTTACCCTGCGGCAAGCGACCGGCGCCGGTCTCGCAACGACCCGACGGTTCCCCATCGCCGTCCCGACGCGCGATCTGCCGATAACTTCGGACCGCCGGCCGGCGGCAACAGCCGGGACG
>DATELR010000122.1:0-3741 GCA_035276345.1 Streptosporangiaceae bacterium
TGTCCCGGCTGAAGCTTCGAAAGGTGCCTGCCTCTGTATTTCAGTTCATACCGTTCGAGCCGCTCCCACACGGCGCACCTCCACATCTGAATTGCGCATTAGATGCTCCGTCGCGAACTTGTAAAACATGGCGCTGGCCACGGCTGCAGGGCGGAACAGGCCCGGACGGCCGGCTGCGCTAAATTCGGGTGCGTGCCTCGCTAACGCACGAAGTGCGCGGCTACCGCACGAGGTGCCGCCACAGGCGGCGAAGGCCGCGGGCGGGCTTGCTCGGCCGGTCCTTGCCGTCCCACATGTAGGCGGGCCGGCAGCCGCCGGTCATCCACCAGTACCCTGGCCCGTTCTGACCGTGCGGATCGCCAGGGGACGGCAATCCGACCCTGATCGACGAGCTCAAACCGAACACCGGCAACTCCACATGAACGACCTGAACGTTACGGTACCCAGAATGGACGACAATCCGATAGCCCTGCAGCCGGCGACGCTCGCCGCCATCGACGCCGTGCAGCGCGGGCTGCGACTCGCCTGCGACTCAGCGGGCAGCGCTGGGGTCCACCCGAAAGCGGGCCGTGACGTCGTCACCGACGCGGATGTCGCCGCCGAGGTGGTGATCAGGCAGGTGCTTGCCGAGCGAACTGCATTGCCCATCGTCGGCGAGGAGCACGGCGGGCAGGTTCCCGCGGACGGCTCGGCGTACTGGCTGGTCGACCCGATCTGCGGGACCAGGAATTACGCCTCGGGCGTGCCGATGTGGTCGGTCAACGTGGCAATGACCGAAGGCGGCGCTGTGACCGTGGCCGTCGTCGGCGACGCGTCGACGCTGCAGGTCCATGTCGCCGAGCGCGGCCGCGGTGCGTGGGCGCTGCGTGACGGGACTCTGGGCAGGCTCGCCGCGAGCGAGGACACGAGGACGTTGCTCGTGGAGGATGGCAAATCGTCCGGCGGGCGCCGGTCACTCGCGGCAGCGTTCGCCGCGGCCGTCATCCAGGCTGACCGCTGGGACTTCAGGTCCTTCGGCTCGACCGTCTCGCTTGCCGCACTAGCCGCGGGCCGGGCGAGCGGCTACGTGACCTTCTGGCTCGATTCCGCCGTGCACGCCGCGGCGGGCAGCCTGCTGGTCACCGAGGCAGGCGGAGTTGTGTCCGACATCGCAGGCGAGCCATGGCGGCTCGAGTCCGACTCGATCCTCGCCACAGCGAGCCCGGCCGTGCACGCGGACGTGCTATCGCTGATCGCGGCGTCGAGAAGCTAACCCTCATTCCATGATCTGGACGGCGATCCGCTGGTCGTGGCCGTCGAGCACGAAGACTTCCGACGCGATCGCGCGGTACAGGCGATGGCGCGCGGCAGCCTGGACGTCGGCGAGCGACCAGCCGCTCGCCCCCTGTGCCTGCGACTTCGCCGAGAACACCTCGATGCCGCGCGTCACGTCATCGCCGGTGACCTCGGCGGCGGTCGCGTCCAGGTACACCGCCTGGCCGGTTCCGATCGGCGTGCGGGAATCGAAGATCACGATCCCGGCCTGCGGCCGACCGGCCAGGTTCCTCGAGTGCCGTGCCTCGGGCGAGGAGACCCAGAAGAACTCCCGGTACCCGGCGTGGGCGTACCAGACCGGCGACGCCCACGGTCGCCCCGAATGGTCGGCCGTGGCCAACGTCATATAGCTGCCGTCGTCGACCATGCCGCGCGCGATCGAGGCAAGCTGCTGCGCCGATTCTCTCATGGCAGTACCCGGTACCTGACGTGGGTGACGGCGTTCGATGAAGTGGCGCGAACCTGTTCCAGGTTGATCGGCTTCCTTTCTAGCTGGTCGAACAACCGGATCCCACCGCCCAGCAGCAGCGGGATGAGATCGATCCTGAGCTCGTCGGCCAGGCCGGCATCCAGCAGCCGCCGGATGGTCGTCGCGCCGCCGATGACATAGATGTCCTTGTCACCTGCCGCTTCCTTGGCCTGCGCGACCGCGCTCGCGATCCCGTCGCGCACGAAGGTGAACGGCGTTTCACCGGTCGGTATCGCCTCAGGAAGGTCGCGGCTCACGACGAAGGTCGGCAAAGCGCCGAAGGGATGCGTGCCTTCCCAGCCATGAGTGATGTCGTACAGCCGCCGCCCGGTGAGCATGGCCCCGGTGGTCCTCCTGAGATCGTCGAAGATCTCCTGGTCCGCCCCGGTGAGGCCCTCGCCCGGTGCGCCGCCGGCGAACAGCCACTCGTGCAGTCGCTCGCCGCCATCACCGAGCCCATTTGTATCGCTGTCGTTCGGCCCGGCGATATAACCATCGAGCGACATGGACATCTGAATGATCACATCGGTCATGTGTCTACCCTGCCCGCCGAGTGAGCGACCTTCTGGCAAGTCCGGGACTTCGGGCAACCCGGCGGCGTAACTTGACGGGTATTCCGCACGCGTAATACGGTTTGGGCCTACCCGGGACCCATTCGCGGATGCGATCAGGTCCGATAGAAGGGTCATGCACCGAGCAGCAAAGATTGCCAGTATCGGAGGCCATTTCCAAGCGACAGAGCCTGGCCGACTGGTGAGGGGCCGTCAGCGAAATCTGCACGCCCTCCACCCACGGGAGCGTCGGCGCCCTCGCGGGCACCACCAGTCGCAATCCCGAGCACCTGCAAGAGCAGTCGCGAGGCGGGAGGTCCGGCAGGGATGCGGCGCAGCGACTACCTGCTGAAGCGCACGGCCTTCGCGCTGGTCACGATCTTCGTGGCGATAACGCTGAACTTTTTCCTCTTCCGCGTCCTGCCGGGTAGTGCGATCACGAACATCGCCCACGTACCGCATTCCTCGAGGCAACTGCAACTCGCGCTGACCCATGAGTTCGGGCTCGACAAGCCCAAGTGGGAGCAGTACCTGATCTACCTCAAGGAACTGGCGAAGGGCAACCTGGGCATCTCCTGGGCGACCCAGCAGCCGGTCACATCGGAGATCAGGACCGATCTCGCTAATACAATCCCGATGCTCACCCTGGGCACAGTCCTGTCGATCCTTCTCGGGGTTGCGTCCGGGGTCATCGCAGCGTGGCGACGCGGCCGGACCGGCGATTACGGCCCGACCGGGCTGGCCTTGCTCTTCTACTCGTTCCCCACGCAGTGGCTAGGCCTGATGCTGGTTGTGTTGTTCGCCAGCGTGCTGCCGGTCTCAGGGATGAGCGACCCGTTCCTGGTGGACCCGACCATGATGCAGAAGATCACCGACATTTTGCGGCACATGATCCTGCCCTCCGCCACGGTGGCGCTCACGCTTTACGGCAGTTACGCGCTGATCGTGCGCTCGTCAATGCTGGAGACGCTCGGCGAAGATTACGTGCTGACCGCACGCGCCAAGGGACTCTCCGCGTGGGCGATCGTGCGCAAGCACGCGCTGCGCAATGCCATGCTGCCGATGGTCACCTTGATCGCGCTGTCCCTCGGTACCGTGGTCGGCGGGTTCATTCTTGTCGAGGTCGTCTTTTCCTGGCCCGGGATCGGACAGGCCGCCTACCAGGCCGTCGTTCAGCGCGACTTTCCGATGCTGCAAGGAGTCTTCCTTGTGCTGACGATTTCGGTCGTTGTCTTCAACTTGCTTGCCGATCTCGTCTACTTCAAGCTCGACCCGAGGGTCACCGAATGAGCGAAGTCCTCCAGGATCCTGCCCTGATCGCGCCCCCGCCCAAGGTCGTGCGGTTCGGCAGAGTCATCCGAGTCCTCAGACAGCGCCCGTCCGCCATCGCGGGCGGCGCAATCCTGC
>DATELR010000123.1:0-86925 GCA_035276345.1 Streptosporangiaceae bacterium
GGCGGGCGGGAGGCAGCGGGCGATTCTCGCGCCATGGCGATGGCGCGCGAGGGCGTGGGTCGCCCCCGTTGCCCGTCGGCGGTTCACCCCGCGCCATTAACCCCCCAGCAAAGCCCAATCTCAACGAGGTTAGCGTTACGCAGCGTGATTGAGTGCCAACTAACGGTTTGACTTCCCTCCCGAAATCACCTGCCGGGAGGTTCGGGATCGCGCGGGAGCCCCAGCATGCGCTCCGCGATGATGTTGAGCTGGATATCGGTCGTTCCGCCGCCAATTGTCACAGCCCGGACCGCCAGGTCCTGCCGCGCCCAGTGCGCGCCATTTGGCTTGCCGTCCTTGACCGGCGATCCGAATCCCGAAGCGCCTGCCGCGCTAGCTCCGGACATCGCGAAGCACAGGTCGGCGATCTGCTGTGCATTTCGCATGCCGAGCAGCTTGCGCACGCTGCCGGTGGCTCCTGGCTCCGTGCCCGAGATTCGCTTGAGCGTCACCCGCAGCCCCAGCAGATCAATCGAGCGGCCTTCACAGACCAGCCTGCCGACATCGCCAAGCACCGGCCGCTCCGCCGCCTCTGCGACCTCCAGCAGCTCGGCCACCCCTGACCCGAACGTCCACGTCTGGGAGAGTGAGACGCGCTCGTTAGCCAGCGTCGTCCTGGCGATCCGCCAGCCGCCATTCACCTCGCCGACCAGGCAGTCGTCGGGCACGAACACGCCGTCGAGGAACACCTGATTGAACGACGCGTCCCCGGTTATCTCGCGCAGCGGCCGCACGTCGATTCCCTGCGAGCTCATGTCGATCAGGAAGTAGCTGATGCCGTCGTGCCTGGGCGCGGCCGGATCGGTGCGGGCGATGCAGATTCCCCAGGCTGCCTGTTTGGCCAGTGAGGTCCAGATCTTCTGGCCGGTGATCCGCCAGCCGCCATCTGCCCGCTCCGCCTTGGTCTGCAGGCCTGCCAGGTCGGAGCCCGCGCCTGGTTCGCTGAAGAGCTGGCACCACAGGTAATCCATCCGCAGCGTCGCGGGCAGGAAGCGCTGTTGCTGCTCAGCCGTGCCGTACTGGATCAGCGCGGGCACCACCCAGGCGCCGATCGCGAGGTTGTGCGCCCGGACCTCTGCGGCGCGCATTTCCTCGTCAATGACCAGCTGTTCGAGCGGCTTCGCGCCACGCCCCCACGGCTTGGGCAGATGTGGCAGCACCCAGCCGCCGGCGGCCAGCCTGGCCGTCCGCTCGCTGCCGGTGACCTTGGCGATGTCGGCGAGCTCAGCCCGGACCGATGCGCGGAACTCCGCGTCTCCGTCCGGCAGCTCGACCCTAGGCGGTCGCATCTGGCCGCTCATGGCCATCGCGGCGACGCGTTCCCGCCACGACGCCGATGGCCCGAGCAAGGCGCGCAGCGACAGCGCACGGCGGTAGTACAAGTGCGCGTCGTGTTCCCAGGTGTAGCCGATGCCGCCGAGGGTCTGGATGCAGTCGTTCGCGGCGTCGACCGCCGCGTCCAGCGCGGTCACCGCTGTGACCGCGGCCGCGAATTCACGGTCCGGTCCTGGCGGGGTGCGGGCCGCGTCCCATACGGTAGCCGCCGCCTGTTCCGCGCCGGTCAGCATCCTGGCGCAGCGGTGCTTGACCGCCTGGAACTGTCCGATCGGCCGCCCGAACTGGTGCCTGATCTTGGCGTAATCTGCGGCCGTCTGGACGGCCCAGTCGGCGATCCCGCACGCCTCGGCGCCGAACAGGATCGCGGCCAGGCTTGTCACGGACGTCCGGTCAAGGCCCCGCAGGATCCGGTCGGCAGACACCGTGGCGCCGTCGGCTCGCAGGCTGGCGAGCGGCCTGGTCAGGTCGACGGCTTCAAGTGGCGTCATTTCAAGATCGGCCGCGTCCAGCAGGACCCATGCCTCCCCGTCGGGCGTCTCGGCCGCAGTGACCACGAGGTCGGCCAGCGGGCCCGCCAGCACCGGCCCCGACTCTCCGGTCAGCGTCAGGCCGCCGTCCGGCCCCGGCTGAGCGCTCAGGCCCGTGCCGAGGGCTACGGTGCCGGTCACGGATCCGTCCGCGAGCTTGGTCAGCATCTTGCGCAGCGGCGAGCCGGTCGCTGCCGCCTCTGCGAGTACGGCCGATGACAGCACGGTCGCCAGGTATGCGCCGGGGAGGAGCGCTCTGCCGGTCTCCTCTAGAGCGACTGCAAGCTCGGGCAGGCCGAAGCCCTGACCGCCGGCTTCCTCCGGCAGATGCAGGCCGAAGAGCCCCTGCGCGGCGAGGCTCGGCGCAACCGAGGCTCGGTAGTGCTGCGCTCCGCTGTCCTCGGCGTCCACGGCGGCGCGCACGACGTCAGGCGGGCAGTTCCGCTGCGCCCAGCCGCGCACCGCCGCCGCGAGTTCCAGATGCTCAGGAGTCAGGCCAAGCGCCATTGATGTCCGCCTCGCTCGCGAAGGTTGTGCCAGGAATCCGGATATGCCGTTGCTGCCGACACTGTAAAACGGCCGTGGGTCCCGAGCCACGCCGAGTTGGGCCTAATGCCGGTATTGCGAGCGGACACGTGCCGGTCGCACGGCACGAACCCTTCCCCAAGTTACTGGTCAGTAGTAGACTCGGTTACTGGCGGGTAACAAAAAGACGGCCATCGGAAGCGGCTGCCGACAGGAGGCGCCATGACGCACTTCAGGAGCAACCTGCGCGATATCGAGTTCAACCTGTTCGAGGTGCTGAACAGGCAGGAACTGTTCGGCTCGCCCCCGCACGAGGACCTGGACGAAGACACGGCGCGCGGCGTGCTCGCCGAGGTCGAGCGGCTCGCCGCCGGCCCTCTCGCCGAGTCGTTCGCCGACGCCGACCGGCACCCGCCGGTGTTCGACCCGGCGGCGCATACGGTCCGGATGCCTGAGTCGTTCGCCAGGTCGTTCCGAGCCTGGATGGATGCCGAGTGGTTCAGGCTCGAGTTGCCGCCCGAGCTTGGCGGCAGCGCAGCGCCGCGGTCTCTGTGCTGGAGCGTCGCCGAACTCGTGCTCGGCGCGAACCCGGCCGTCTGGATGTACGCGAGCGGCGCTGCGTTCTGCAAGGCGCTCTACCTGCTGGGCACTGAGGAACAGAAGCGGTTCGCCGAGCATGCTGTGGAGCGCGGCTGGACGGCGACGATGGTGCTGACCGAGGCGGACGCGGGGTCCGACGTGGGCGCGGGCCGGACGAAGGCCATTCAGCAGCCCGACGGAACCTGGCACATCGAGGGCGTCAAGCGGTTCATTACCAGCGCCGAGCACGATATGGCCGAGAACATCTACCATCTGGTCCTCGCGAGGCCGGAAGGCGCTGGCCCCGGCACCAAGGGGCTGTCGATGTTCCTCGTTCCGAAGTTCCTCGTCAACGCCGACGGTTCGCTCGGCGAGCGCAACGGTGCCTATGCGACCAACGTCGAGCACAAGATGGGTCTGAAGGCGTCCGCAACCTGCGAGCTCACCTTCGGCGCTGACCATCCCGCGATCGGCACGCTGGTCGGAGACGTGCACGACGGCATCAGGCAGATGTTCTTCATCATCGAGCACGCCAGGATGATGGTGGGGACAAAGGCCATCGCCACGCTCTCGAGCGGCTACCTGAACGCGCTTGAGTACGCCAAGACCCGCGTCCAGGGCGGCGAGCTGGCACGAATGACCGACAAGAGCGCGCCGCGGGTGACGATCATGCATCACCCGGATGTCCGGCGGATCCTCATGCTGCAGAAGGCCTACGCCGAAGGCATGCGCGCGCTCGTGCTGTACACCGCCACCTTCCAGGATGCCGCCCAGCTCGCGGAGGCTGCGGGGACGGCTGACCGGCAGGTAGCTGCCGTCAACGACCTGCTGCTTCCGATCGTCAAGGGCCTTGGCTCCGAGCGGGCTTACGAGATGCTCACGTTGTCCCTGCAGACGCTCGGCGGGTCCGGCTACGTGCAGGACTACCCGATCGAGCAGTACATCAGGGACGCCAAGATCGACAGCCTCTACGAGGGCACAACCGCCATCCAGGGCATCGACCTGTACTTCCGCAAGATCGTCAGGAACAAGGGCGAGGCACTGACGTGGCTGCTCAGCCAAATCAGGGAAACCGCGCAGGGCGAGGCTGGCAACGGGCGCCTGAAGCAGGAGAGGGCGGCGCTGGCGAGGGCTGTCGAGAACGTCGAGGCGATGGTCAACGCCCTGCACAGCTTCCTGGCCGGGAGCCTGGAGCAGCCGGGCGAGATCAACCGCATTGGCTTCAACACGACCCGGCTGCTACTCGCACTCGGCGACCTGGTGGTCGGCTGGCTGCTCGTGCGCCAGTCTGAGGTCGCCATGGCCGCGCTGGACGAAGGCACCGCCTCGGCCGCTGACACGGCGTTCTACCAGGGCAAGGTCGCCGCGGCCAGGTTCTTCGCCGAGAGCGTGCTGCCGCGCCTCGCAACCGAGCGCGAAATCGCCGAGGCAACCACCACTGACCTCATGGACCTCCCAGAAGCCGCGTTCTAACCGCGGCGTTTGAACACCGATCGCCCATCGAGGTTCAAACAAGGCGGTCGATGGGCCATCGGTGTTCTGTTTTCTGCCCTCGAACTGAACCTCGCCGCCGCTAGGACCCGCTAGGACCAGGCCAGCATTCGCAGGGGGTCGGTTAGCATCGCGCCGACTTCGCGCAGTACGGCCGAGCCGGTGTCGCCGTCGACGATCCGGTGGTCGAACGAGAGCGACAGCGTACAGACCTTGCGGACGGCGAGCTGCCCGTCGATGACCCACGGGGCGTCCTTGACCTGACCGAACGCCAGGATCGCGGCCTCGCCAGGCGTGATGATCGGCGTGCCTGTGTCCACGCCGAAGACGCCCACGTTGGTGATCGTGATCGTGCCGCCGCGCAGGTCGGCGGGGGTTGACCTGCCAGACCTGGCGGTCTCGGCCAGCTCGTTGATCGCCTGCGCCAGACCCGGCAGCGACAGTGCATGCGCGTCCTTGACGCTCGGCACCATCAGCCCCCGGTCGGTTGCCGCCGCGATGCCCAGGTTCACGTAGTGCTTGATCACGATCTCCTGGGCAGCCTCGTCCCAGGACGAGTTGATCATCGGATGGCGATCGGCCGCGATGAGCAGGGCCTTGGCCACGAGCAGCAGCGGTGACACCCTGATGCCCTCGAACTCCGGCAGCGACTTGAGCCGTGCGGTCGCCGCCATCGTCTCGGTCATGTCGATCTGCAGGAACTCGCTGACGTGCGGTGCCGTAAACGCGCTTGAGGTCATCGCTGCCGCGGTGTGCTTGCGTACGCCGCGGATCGCGATCCGCTCTTCGCGCGGCAGCGCGGCCAGCCGCATTGCCGCAACCCGGGTCAGCCCGGTGCCCTCGGTGCCTGGAGCGGCCGCGGCAGTTTGATCCGCCGCAGGGGCGGCGTCGGCGGCGGCCTGGATGTCGTCGCGGGTGATCGACCCGGACGGGCCGCTCCCGCTTAGCGTGCTCAGGTCGACCCCGAGGTCCTTGGCCAGCTTGCGCACCGGTGGCTTGGCCAGCACGCTGATGCGCTGTCCCTGCATCTCCGCGGCCCCGTTGGGCGCGCTCGGGCGCGCGGGCTCGGCAACGCCGGATGCTGGCACGCCCTGAGCCGCTCTGCCGGACTTGCGGGCCCGCCGCTTGGTGGCGCCGAGCTTGACGCCGTAGCCCACGAGGACGGCCTGCCGTTCCTCCTTGGGCGCCGGGCTGCCATAAACGCCTGGCTCGACCGCTCCCTCCTCTGGCGGCGAAGAGATCTCGGTGGGAGGGGCACTCTGGCTCGGCGAGGAACTGGCCGGGCTTTCTGCTCCGGCCGGAGCGGTGTCGGCAGGAGCTGTGTCGGCCGGAGCTGTGTCGGCCGGAGCTGTGTCGGCCGGAGCGGCCTGCGGCGCCCCGTCGACACCGGCCTCAGCCTGGACGTTCACCGTGATGATCGGCGTGCCGACATCGGCGGTCTCACCCTCGGGCACCAGCAGCTCCTGGACCACGCCGTCGTAGGGGCTCGGCAGCTCGACCAGCGCCTTGGCGGTCTCGATCTCAACGATGATCTGGTTGATGCTGATCGCGTCGCCTGGATGCACCAGCCACTTGACGATGTCCGCCTCGGTCAGGCCCTCGCCGACGTCGGGGAGCTTGAACTGCTTCAGCTCTGACATGACGTCTCCTTAGTAGGCGAAGGACCGGTCGACCGTATCGAGGACCCTGTCCAGATCGGGCAGATAGTGCTCCTCCAGGCGTGATGGCGGGTACGGCGTGGAATATCCGCCGACCCGCAGCACGGGGGCTTCGAGGTGGTAGAAGCACTCCTCAGTGATCCTTGCCGCGATCTCCGCTCCCAGGCCTGCCGTGACGGGAGCTTCGTGCACGACCACGCAACGGCCCGTCTTGCGTACCGACGCGAAGATCGTCTCGGTGTCCAGGGGTGACAGCGACCGCAGATCGATGACTTCGATCGACCGGCCTTCGCCCGCCGCGGCTGTCGCCGCCTCGACGGCCGTGCGCACCATCGGGCCGTAGCAGAGCAACGTCACATCGGTACCGGTCACGAGCGTCCGAGCCGCGTCGATCGGCAGCGCTGCAGCGAGGCCGCCTGCCAGGTCAACCTCGGTCTTATCCCAGTACCGGCGCTTGGGTTCGAAGAAGATGACCGGGTCATCGCAGTTGATCGCCTGCTGGATCATCGCGTACGCGTCGGCCGGGTCGCCGCAGGCGACTACCCGCAGGCCGGCGGTGTGCACGAAGAGGACCTCTGGCGACTCGCTGTGGTGCTCGACGGCGCCGATGCCGCCACCGCACGGAATCCGCACCACGACGGGAAGCCGGAGCTTGCCGCCTGACCGGTACCCCATCTTCGCGAGCTGGGAGACGATCTGGTCGAAGGCCGGGAAGACGAAGCCATCGAACTGGATCTCGCACACGGGCCGGTAGCCGCGCAGCGCGAGGCCGATCGCGGTGCCGATGATGCCGGACTCGGCGAGCGGGGTGTCAAGCACCCGGTCCTCCCCGAAGTCCTTCTGCAGGCCATCGGTGACGCGGAAGACGCCGCCGAGCTTGCCGACGTCCTCGCCCATGATGAGGACCTTGGGGTCGTTCTCCATCGCCTTGCGGAGGCCCTCGTTAATCGCCCTGCTGAGCGTGAGCTTGGCCGGGGTGCCTGTCGTCATCGACTGACCTCCTCGGGTACGAACGAATCCAGGTAGGCCGCAAGCTGCTGCTGCTCCTCGGCGAGAAGCGCGGTTTGCTCCGCATAGACGTTGCTGAAGATGGCCTGCGGGTCCGGATCCGGCATCTCCAGGCATGCCTTCCTGACCCGGCGGCCGACGTCGTCGGCCTCTGCGGCGATGCTCGTGAAGAAGCTCTCTTCGGCCATCCCGGAGCGAATCAGGTACTGCTTGACCCGCTCGATCGGGTCCTTTAGCTTCCAGGACTCGAGCTCGGCGGACAACCGGTACCTGGTCGGGTCATCGGTCGTGGTGTGCGCGCCCATCCGGTAGGTGAACGCTTCGATCAGCGTCGGTCCCTGGCCCTCGCGCGCGGCCTGCATGGCCTGCCTGGTGACGGCCAGGCAGGCGAACACGTCGTTGCCGTCGACCCGCAGGCCAGGGAAGCCGAACCCGCGTGCCCGCTGATAGAGCGGGATCCTGGTCTGCCGGTCAAGCGGCTCCGAGATGGCCCACTGGTTGTTCTGGCAGAAGAACACGACCGGAGCGTTGTTGACCGATGCCCAGATGAAGGCCTCATTGACGTCACCCTGGCTGGTAGCCCCGTCGCCGAAGTAGACGATCGCGGCCTCGCCGTCCTCGCCGACGGCGCCGTCGCGCTGGATCCCCATCGCGTACCCGGTCGCGTGCAGCGTCTGCGCGCCGATCACGATCGTGTACAGGTGGAAGTTGTGCTCCTTGGGGTCCCAGCCGCCGTGGCTGACACCGCGGTACAGCTCAAGCAGCTTGGCCGGGTCGACGCCGCGGCACCACGCGACGCCATGCTCGCGGTAGGTAGGGAAGGCCATGTCACGAGAACCGAGCGCGCGGCCCGAGCCCACCTGGGCGGCTTCCTGGCCGAGCAGCGAGGCCCAGATGCCCAGTTCGCCCTGGCGCTGCAAGGCGATCGCCTCGAAGTCGATCCGCCGGACCAGGACCAGGTCCCGGTACAGCGCCTTGATCTCCTCGGCCGTCAGCTCAAGCGGATAGTCGGGGTGCTCAACACGCTCGCCTTCGGGCGTCAGCAACTGGATCAGTTCCGGCTTGGGAGCCGGCTTGTCGGTAGTTCGGGATCGGGAGGATCGGGAGGCAGCTTGCCCGGCAGCTTTGACGGCCACGTGCCACTCCTTGCCTACTCAGGGACCAAGATCCGCGCTCCGCGGGCTGGTCAGCGGGCGGTCATCGGTCATCGTGTTTCGCTGTGACAGTACTCGGCGTTCCTCCCGACCGGTCAAGTGCAGGTTCGCGTACGCTGCCTGCTGTGGCCAAGATAGTTGTGGACGTCATGCTCAAGCCTGAGATCCACGATCCGCAGGGCGAGGCCATCGCTGGTGCCTGCCACCGGCTCGGGTTCACCGACGTGCTCTCAGTCCGCCAGGGAAAACGGTTCGAGGTCGAGCTGGCAGATGCCATTGAGCCGGCCGTTCCCGGCGGGCAGCCTGGTTCAGCCGATACACAGCGCGGCTCCTCTGATGTCGGGGCCGGTTCCGCCGGTGCGCCGCCACCGAATCCTATGGGGTCCGACGCGATGACGAACCGGGTCGCCGAACTGGCGGCCGAATTGCTGGCAAACCCGATCATCGAGGAGTTCGAAATCCACGGGGCCTGAGCGATCGGCTTGAGCGATCCGGCGAATCCATACCGGCTGCTGTGCTCACCCGCTTGCGTGGTTCCAAACACGCGGCTCATCTCCTGCCCGAGCGGCCGGATTGCCGGTGGAGCCGGCGTTTCCGCGTTTCGCCGCACCGTCAGTTCTCCGGCGTTGACCTGGAAGAACGACACTGTTCGTCCGAAGATCGCCCGAGTTTATGATTACCACGCCCCCGCTGTGGAAACTCTCACAATGTGATGAGAGGCGAGAAGTAGCCGCAGAGCAGCGGAGGGCAACCAAGGTAGTGCGAACTCGGGTGCTGCATTCGCAGGAGCTGGACGGGGATATTCGTGACGTCCGGTTCTGTCTCGTATTCCCGCGTGAGTCACTCAGCATCCCGGTGATGCGCCGGGTTCTCGGCGACACTCTCACCAAGCTCGGCCTGGACGAGGAGTGCATTGCAGACCTGGTGCTCGCTGTCACTGAGGCATGCACCAACGTCTTGCGCCATGCCGGGCCCGGCCACAAGTACGAGGTCATCGCCGAGGTCGGCAAGAGCCGGGTAGTCATCCAGGTTCTCGACAATGGGCGCGGCTTCAGTCCGGGCAGGATGAGGCAAGCCCGCCGCCGCAACCACCTCAAGCGCCCGCCGGTGCGTCCGGTCGGCCTCCTTGGCCGCAGGACCAGGACCAGTGACGTCTCTCAGCTTGCCGAATCCGGCCGTGGCATGGCGATCATGCGGGCGTGCGTCGACGACGTGAGCCTGCACAGCGGCCCGGGACGAGGGACAGTGGTCGAGTTGTTCAAGCGCTGCGAGTGGCGCGACGGCGCCCCGCTTGCCGACCTAGAAGGCTGGGCGCTCAGGGACGCCGGCTGACCCTTCGGGAGCCGCCGACCCGGTAGCCTGCGTGTATGCGCAGGCACCGGCCGAGAGGTCAGCATTGACGCTCAAGATCGGCATCGTCACGTTCCCCGGATCGCTTGATGACACCGACGCCAGCCGTGCGGTCGCCCGCGCTGGCGGGACGCCTGTTCCGCTCTGGCACGGCGATCGCACGCTGCGCGGCGTCGACGCGGTGATCCTGCCTGGCGGCTTCTCCTACGGCGACTATTTGCGCTGCGGTGCCATCGCGCGGTTCGCGCCGGTCATGGCAGAACTGATCCCGGCGGCCACTGCCGGACTGCCGGTTCTCGGCATCTGCAACGGCTTCCAGATCCTCTGCGAGGCTCACCTGCTGCCAGGCGCACTGACCCGCAACGCCGGCCTGCACTTCATCAACAGGGACGTGCGGATCACGATCGAGAACAACCAGACGCGCTGGACCACCGGCTACGCCGCCGGCGACGCGATCACGGTGGTGCTTAAGAGTGGCGAGGGTGCCTACGTCGCCGACGAGCGAACCCTGGCCGACCTGGCCGCCTCCGGCCGGGTAGTTGCCCGCTACACCGACGGCAGCCCGAACGGGTCGGCGGACAACATCGCCGGGATCGCCAGCGCGGACGGCAACGTCGTGGGGCTGATGCCGCACCCCGAGCACGCGATCGATGCGCTGACCGGCCCTGGCAGCGGCGGGTTCGCGTTCTTCTCATCGATTCTGCGATCGGCGGGTACCGCACGGCTGGCTCAGTCGCGATGACGGCTGACACAGTCACCGAGGCCATCGCAACGGCGGGCCGGGAGCAGCCGCACGCGGCGCTGGGGCTGACCGACGAGGAGTACGGCTCCATCGCAGCGCAACTCGGACGGCGCCCGACCGATTCCGAGCTCGCTATCTACTCGGTGATGTGGAGCGAGCACTGCTCGTACAAGTCATCGCGGAAGTACCTGCGCCAGTTCGGCGACAAGGCGCCGGAGACCACCGCGCTGCTCGCCGGGATCGGCCAGAACGCCGGCGTAGTGGACGTCGGCCAGGGCTACGCAGTCACCTTCAAGATCGAATCGCATAACCATCCCTCGTATGTCGAGCCGTTCCAGGGCGCGGCGACTGGCGTGGGCGGGATCGTCAGGGACATCCTCGCGATGGGCGCGCGTCCCGTCGCGGTCATGGACGCGTTGCGGTTCGGCCCCGCCGACGCGGCCGATACCCGGCGCGTGCTTCCCGGTGTCGTCGGCGGGATCTCGTTCTACGGGAACTGCCTTGGCCTGCCGAACATCGGCGGCGAGCTCGCCTTTGACCCTTGCTATGCGGGAAATCCGCTGGTCAACGCCCTGTGCCTGGGTGTCATGCGGCACGCGGACCTGAAACTGGCGAAGGCGAGCGGGCCGGGCAACAAGGTGATCTTGTTCGGCTCGCCGACCGGGCCTGACGGCATCGGCGGCGCTTCGGTCCTGGCCAGCGCGTCATTCGGGGCGACCGACGGCGGCGAACGGGCGAAGCGGCCAAGCGTGCAGGTCGGCGACCCCTTCATGGAGAAACTGCTGATCGAGTGCTGTCTCGAGCTGTACGCGGCCGGGCTCGTGGTGGCCATCCAGGATCTCGGCGCGGCCGGCATCGCGTGCGCGACCACCGAGCTCGCAGCGGCCGGAGACGTCGGCATGAGCGTGCGGCTGGACGCGGTGCCGCTGCGGGATCTGGGGCTCAGCCCGCCCGAGATCCTGATGAGCGAGTCGCAGGAACGCATGATGGCGGTCACGGTGCCTGAGGACCTCGAGCAGTTCCTCGGCATCTGTGCCAGGTGGGACGTCCCTGCCGCGGTGATCGGCGAGGTGACTGACACGGGCCGGCTTGAGATGACCTGGCACGGCGATGTGGTCGTCGACATCGTGCCAGCCACTGCGGCGGAGGGGCCGCTCTGTGACCGCCCGGCGCGCCGGCCTGAGCAGCAGGACGTACTGCAGGCCGACAGTCCCGCTCTGCTGACGGGACAGCGCCGCGTCGACGGAGACACCTTGCGCGGCGACCTGCTCGCCGTGCTCGGCTCGGCCGCTGGCGCTGATAAGAGCTGGGTCACCGAGCAATACGACAGGGACGTCAGAGGCAACACGGTGCTGGCGGCGCCGCACGATGCGGGCGTGCTGAGGATCGACGAGGACTCGCACCTGGGCATCGCGATCGCGACCGACGGCAACGGGCGGTACTGCCTGCTGGATCCGTACGCCGGGACGCAGCTGGCGCTGGCGGAGGCGCACCGCAACGTGGCGGCCACCGGGGCGCGGCCGATCGCGGTGACGAACTGCCTCAATTTCGGCTCGCCGGAGGATCCCGCCGTGATGTGGCAGTTCGCCGAGTCGGTCCGCGGACTGGCCGACGGCTGCCTGGCCCTTGGCATCCCGGTGACCGGCGGCAACGTCAGCTTCTACAACCAGACGGGCGCGGCCGCCATTCAGCCGACGCCGGTAGTCGGCGTGCTCGGCGTCCTCGATGACGTCCGGAGCCGGCTGCCGAGCGGATTCGGCGCGGCGGGCGAGACGATCGTGCTGCTCGGCCGCACCAGAGCAGAATTCGGCGGATCGCTGTGGGCGCAGGTCATCCACGGCCACGTGGGCGGCGTCCCGCCCGCAGTCGACCTGCATGCCGAGCAGCGGCTAGCCGCGGTGCTCGCCGCCGGGGCGGCGACCGGCCTGCTGTCTGCCGCGCACGACCTGTCCGAAGGCGGGCTCGCGCTGGCGCTGGCGGATTGCTGCCTGACCGGCGGGAACCGCGCACCGCTGCCCGGCGGTAACGGCGGATCGGGCTGCGTGGTGACTTTGCCGGACGCCCCGGATCAGCCGGATCCGCTGGCGGCGCTCTTTGGCGAGTCGGCGGCCAGGGCGATCGCGGTGCTGCGGCCTGGTGCCGAGGCCGCGTTCACGAAATTGTGCGCTGAGCACGAGGTCCCGGCCACCAGGCTTGGCCAGACCGGCGGCCAGAACCTCGAGGTGACCGGGCTGTTCGCGGTGCCAGTCGCCGAGCTGAGCATGGTCAGCCGGCGCACCATCCCCGCGTTGTTCGGCCAGCGCTGACCTGCCGAGATCATCCGGCGTCGCAGGTCAGGCGTTCCACCAGAACGTGATCTCCTGAGTGGGCAGCCGCGGCTTCCCGCAGGCGGCCAGCGTCGCAGGACCCGGCCCGCCGGGTGCGGTCAGGCAGCCGCCAGTCTTGGCGTTGGCGTACTCGGCAAAGGGCTGGCCCTTCGCCATGCCCGGATAGACCGGCCGCCAGCGCTGATCAAGCGTGAGGTCGCAGTGAGCCAGCCGCACCGTGCCAGCGGCGTTGCCGGCGCTCAGGCACTTTCCGGTAGCCGTGTAGATAAAGACGTCGGTCCCGTCGGCCATCTGGTTGTCCGTCCAGACGGGCACGCCCGCCCTGATCTCAGACCGCGCGATCGCGACCCAGCCCACCCCGCGGGCCGACGGCAGCAGCTTCAGCGGATGCCTGATCGGCCTGACGTCGATGATCCCGACCGATTGCGCCTTGCGGACCCTGGTGGAGAGCGGCGCACCGTCGCTCCCGTGGTTCTGCTGGTGCGCAGCCGGTTCGTCGTGCCGCGTCATTACCAGGTAAACCGCCAGGCCACCCACGGCGAGCACCAGGATCACGGCCATGCCTACGAGCCGAGGACCGGTCGATCCCCGGGCTCGATGCGTTCGCGCGGGGAGCGAACCGGGCATATCTCGGGATTGTAGGCTTCTTTCCTAGTTGGTAGGGAGCCTCGCAGAATGTCGATGACAACGCGTGACCGCCGTGGCCGGTGGACTAGGGCTGAATGCGCGACAAGTTGCGCTATCGTCGCTCCCGATGCCAGCCCGACGCTTGAACCCCGATCGTCTGCGGGCAGCGCTAACGGCGCAGCGCGAGGCCATCGGCGCTGGCCCGTGGCATGGTCCGGACACGATAGACGCGCTAGGAGCCGCCTGTGTGACGGCCGTGGTGGCTGCGTCGGACGCGGCGCTTGACCCGCAGCGGGAGGCGCTGCGCGGCGCGGTGATCCATACGCTGAGCCTGCTCGAGGCCAAGGCTCCGGGACGGGCGGTCGAGATGCGGGTGCCGCCGTTCGGGGCCGTTCAGTGCATTCCGGGTCCGAGGCACACCCGCGGCACACCGCCCAATGTGGTCGAGACCGACCCGCTGACCTGGATCATGCTCGCCGTCGGGCGCATGACCTGGGCGGAGGCGCTAGCGAGCGGCTCGGTCAGGGCCAGCGGCTTGCGCGCCGATGTGTCGGCGCACCTTCCGCTCATGCCGACCGGGCCGACAGCCGAAAATCACCCATCCGACTAGGGCATATGTCCGCTGCGGGCGTGTCCGCAGATCTCCAGCCGCAAAACTCGGCCTAAACTTACTAGGTGATCAAGCCTGACGGCCGACTGACTCACGACCTGACCGCAGAAGACCGTCCGCCCAGGGACGCATGCGGCGTATTCGGCGTCTGGACGCACGGTGAGGACGTCGCCAAGCTCGCCTACTTCGGCCTTTACGCGCTTCAGCATCGCGGCCAGGAGTCAGCGGGGATCGCGGTCAGCGATGGCACGCGGATCGTCGTCTTCAAGGACATGGGCCTGGTCGCGCAGGTTTTCAATGAATCAGTGCTGACAACCCTGCGCGGGCACATTGCCGTCGGTCACTGCCGTTACTCGACGACCGGCTCCTCGGTCTGGGAGAACGCGCAGCCGACATTTCGCGCCACCGCGTCCGTGAGCGTGGCGCTCGGCCACAACGGCAACCTGATCAACCTTCGTGAACTCGCCGCGATGGCCGACGTCCCTCGGGGCGGCAGCGCTGCCACTTCGGACACCGACGTGCTCACTGCCCTGTTCGCGTCGGGGGGTCAGGGCGGGGACGCGGCGAGCACCAGCATCGAGAACAATGCGCTCACGGTCCTGCCGCACGTGCAGGGCGCGTTCTCGCTCGTATTCATGGATCAGAACACGCTCTACGCCGCGCGCGACCCCGAGGGGTTCAGGCCGCTGGTGCTCGGCAGGCTGCCGCGCGGGTGGGTCGTCGCGAGCGAGACGGCGGCGCTCGACATCGTCGGCGCCACCTTCGTCCGCGAGATCGAACCGGGCGAGCTCGTCGCGATCGACGAGCGCGGCGTCAGGTCGAGCCGGTTCGCTGCGGCGCGGCCGCGTGGCTGCCTTTTCGAGTACGTCTACCTCGCCAGGCCCGATACATCGATCAGCGGGCGCAGCGTGCAGGCGACGAGGGTGGCGGTTGGCAGGCGGCTGGCGGCCGAGCATCCGGTGGAGGCCGACCTGGTCATCCCGGTGCCGGAATCTGGCACGCCGGCCGCGATCGGCTACGCGCAGGGCAGCGGGATCCCATACGGCCAGGGCCTGGTCAAGAACAGCTATGTGGGCAGGACGTTCATCCAGCCAAGCCAGACGATCAGGCAGCGGGGCATCAGGCTGAAGCTGAATCCGCTCAAGGACGTGATCGCGGGCCAGCGGATCGTGGCCGTGGACGACTCCATCGTCCGTGGCAACACCCAGCGCGCGATCGTGACGATGCTCCGCGAGGCCGGCGCGGCCGAGGTGCACATCAGGATCTCGAGCCCGCCCGTGGCCTGGCCATGCTTCTTCGGCATTGACTTCGCCAGCAGGGCTGAGCTGATCGCGGGCAGCCTTTCCGTCGAAGAGATCCGCGATTCGATCGGCGCCGACTCCCTCGGGTTCGTTTCGCTAGATGGCCTGATCGAGGCGACGACGCTGCCGGCCGGCGCGCTGTGCCGTGCCTGCTTCGATGGCGATTATCCCGTCCCAGTAAGCGAATCCGAGCAGGGTAAGTACCTGCTCGAGAGTACGGCGGCCGGACAGCGGATGGAGTGAGTTGGGCGCGGTGCCTACCCAGGACGGGAATAGCCGGTCAAGCTACGCCAGCGCTGGCGTGGATATCGAGGCGGGCGAGCGTGCCGTCGCTCTGATGCGGCAGGCGGTCTCGAAGACGGTCGGCCCCGATGTCATCGGCGGAATCGGCGGTTTCGCCGGGTTGTTCGATGCGTCGCGGCTAGCAATGATGCGGCGCCCCGTGCTGGCAACATCCACCGACGGCGTCGGCACCAAGGTGCTGATCGCCCAGCGCACCGGCAGCTACGGCACGATCGGCATCGACCTCGTCGGAATGGTCGTCGATGATCTGGTGGTGTGTGGGGCGGAACCGCTGTTCATGACCGACTACATCGTCTGCGGGCGGGTCACGCCCGAACGCGTCGCCGAGATCGTGGCCGGAATCGCAGAGGGCTGCGTCCAGGCAGGCTGCGCGCTGATCGGCGGCGAAACGGCCGAGCACCCCGGTCACCTGGGAGCTGAAGAGTTTGACCTGGCCGGGGCCGCGACCGGGGTGGTCGAAGCAGACCGGCTGCTCGGTCCCGCCCTGGTTCAGCCCGGCGACGTTGTGCTGGGCCTTGCCTCCTCCGGCCTGCATTCCAACGGGTTCTCGCTGGTGCGGCAGATCCTCGCGGATGCCGGGACGGATCTGGACGCCGAGCCGCCCGAGCTGGGCAAGCCGCTCGGCGCCGAACTTGCCACGCCGACCCGGATCTACGCGCAGGACTGCCTGGCGCTCGCGAACGCCTGCCAGGTACGTGCGTTCGCTCACATCACGGGCGGCGGGCTGAGCGCGAACATGGCCAGGGTGCTGCCGCCCGACGCCGATGCGGTCCTGGACCGGGCAAGTTGGAGCCCGCAACCGGTGTTCGGGCTGCTCGCCAGCCTCGGATCGGTGGACGCCGACGAGATGGAGCACGTGTTCAACATGGGCGTCGGAATGACCGCCGTGGTGGCGGCCGCCAACGCCGAAGACGCCATCGGTGTGCTGACCGAGCGAGGTGTCCCGGCCTGGCCACTTGGCAAGATCATCAGCGGCACCGGCCGCGCCCGGCTGACCGGGCGGCATCCTTAACCCGGGCCGCACCCATAGCTTGCGGTCGGCGTGCCCAGACTGGAACGGACGCTCAGGGGACGTTAGTCAGCGGCGATGCGCGTCCTCGTCCTCGTCGTCCTCGTCGTACTCGAACTCCTCGTCGGCATCAGCTTCGTCGTCGTCAGCAGAGGAGTAGCGATCGCCGTAGTCCGCGTATGCGTCCCGTCCGTCGGTTTCCCGCTGATCCATGCCGACGCCCAGCTCTGCCCGCAGCCGGTCAAGGTCAGTGCCGCCACCGCTGTACTTAAGCTGGCGTGCCACCTTCACCTGCTTGGCCTTGGCTCGGCCGCGCCCCATTGGCTCGACCCCCTCGAACGTACGGGACCTGCCTGGTCCCTGTCACCGCGCTTGATGCCTACTGTGGTCACTTGTCCGAACTTGTCGGATTCCGTGCATGTCAGACTGCCCGCCCCGGTTCCTGGACGCGGACCTGAGCGTGGCTAGTGCCTTCGTACATAGACAACCGTACCTGTTTTGGGCGGCCCGCGCTTCCGGCAGCCGGCCTCAGCCGCGATCAGCTGCCCAGCCAGATGCCGCGCAACCTGCCAACTTCTGACATCCTGCGTTCCGCAAGGCGATCTGCGGCCACCGCTGGAGGCACGCCTTCCTGCCCGGCAAGGGCAAGAATCCGCTTTGTTGTGGCGAAGATCTGATCCGCCTGGGCCTTGGCCCGCTCGAAGTTGAAACCTTCGAGCTCGTCGGCAACCTGGATCACGCCGCCGGCGTTCACCACGTAGTCCGGGGCGTAGATGATGCCATGATCCTCGAGCAGCTTGTCGATCCCGGGGTGCGCTAGCTGGTTGTTGGCGCCACCGCAGATGACTTTCGCCTGCAGGACGGCAACGGTGGCGTCGTCGATGGCGCCGCCCATCGCGCACGGAGCGTAAATGTCCGCTTCAGCGCTGACCAGGTCGGACCTGGTGACCGCGACGTTGATAGCCGGGTGCGTCGCCAGGACACGCTGGACTGCGGCGTCATTGATGTCATACACGGTCACGGCCGCGCCATCCTCGATCAGATGGGTGACGAGGTGGCTGCCGACCTTGCCCACCCCCTCGACGGCCACCGCCCGGCCACGCAGCGACGGCGTGCCCCAGGTGTGCTCGGCGGCCGCTCGCATGCCCTGGAAGACGCCGAGCGCGGTCAGGACCGAGGAGTCGCCAGCGCCGCCATGCGGCTCGGTGCGCCCCGTTACGTGGCGGCTCTCCCTGGCCACGACGTCCATGTCCGAGCTGTAGGTGCCGATGTCGCAGGCCGTGATGTACCGGCCGTTCAGCGACTCGACGAACCTTCCGTATGCGCGCAGCAGCGCCTCTGACTTGATCACGTCGGGATCGCCGATGATGACAGCCTTGCCGCCGCCGTGGTCAAGCCCGGCCAGGGCGTTCTTGTAGGCCATGGCCCTGGACAGGTTCAGGACGTCGGCGATGGCCGCGTCCTCGCTGGCGTAGGGATAGAACCTTGTTCCGCCCAGCGCTGGCCCGAGCGCGGTCGAGTAGATCGCGATGATCGCGCGCAGCCCGGTCGGAGCGTCGTGACAGAATGCGACTTGCTCGTGACCTGCCTGGTTGAGTGCGCTGCCGACGGTTCGGGCGGCGCTGCCGTCCCTGACGGTGTCGGCCTTGTCGGCCGGATCGGTGACTGTCGCCACGGCTTCAGCTCCCGGAGATTTGGTCCCGCGTCCTCGTTGACCCGGGCTCACACCAAGGGTATGCGCCCGGCGCGCAGGGAGTATTGATGTCGCGCAATGCATGAAGCTGGCTGTGCGGGGCAAATACCTCGTGACAGAGCATGCCGTAGAACTGCGGAGGATTATCCCGGCACCACCGATAGTTGTAGCAGTCAGTGGGTTCTTCCGCGGTGGGGGGTAGCGAGACGGCGCGCACGCCGGCCTCAGATTTCACAGTCGACGTGACGGAACGTGTCCTCCCGCATACGAGGAGGTGAGTAGCGATCCCGCACTACTGCACAAGTCCCACCCTGCACGGACGTGACTGAAGAGTCCTCGCAGGTCCTAGCTTGACTGACCTATGCCAAAAGGAACGGCTACGCCATGTAGTTGGCAGGAAGCGGACATGACTTTTCCGAATCCGCCCGTTGCGACGGTCCGTGTCTGTAGGATCACGCAACGTGACTCAGATCAACGGGGGTAACGGGGACACGTCCAAACTTCTGCTCCCGGTGGTCGCATTGTCACCGCTGGTGATGGCAATATGGTAACAGTGGACCATATGGGACATCCAAGGCAGGTTCCGAATTGGAGCCAAATCAACACAACGGACGCAGGATCGCAAGACAAGGTCCAGGAGGAGAGGCCGTCATAATGTCTGCACGAACCCCAGAGGCCGAGCCGCTGCTTACGCCGGCCGAGGTCGCAACAATGTTCCGAGTGGACCCGAAAACGGTTACGCGTTGGGCGAAGGCCGGGAAGTTGACGTCCATTAGGACCCTTGGCGGCCATCGCCGGTACCGTGAGACCGAAGTTCGCGCCTTGCTCGCGGGCATTCCGCAGCAGCGCTCGGAATAGCTGCTGGCCGCGGCCTCGCGCCCGGTCATCGGGGGCGGGCGCGTGTCGGAGCACGCCTAGTGCGGCTCAGCGCAAAAATAGGGGGGTCGGCCCGGGCGGCACAGCCGCGAGTGGGCCGTCATGCGCAGAGCGTCAGTGCTCTGGACGGATCCTGGCGAGACGCCGGGGCCGATCCGGCCTATTTAGAAAGTAAGAACAACTAAACGCGGGAACAGCAAGGCTCGGGGAACAGCGAGACTCGGGGGAAACGGGGACTCGGGGAAGACGC
The DNA here is from genome assembly GCA_035276345.1 of Streptosporangiaceae bacterium. GTDB lineage: Bacteria > Actinomycetota > Actinomycetes > Streptosporangiales > Streptosporangiaceae > Chersky-822. The sequence continues at coordinate 19,408 of DATELR010000123.1, forward strand.
CTCCTGAATACCGGAGACGACGGGGATACCGACTTCAGAGCAGGGCCAAATGCCCGGCAGTTCGCCATCTCGCCGGCTGCTTGTCGTAAGCCGTTAATGGGTTGTCACCACGGCGACCATCTGACTTCTCTGTGGCGTGGTAGTGGCGCAGCAAGATGCGCCACTACCACGCCACAGGCGTTTCTCTACGGCCGTATCGCAGCTGCCGGTCACGGCGGCACACTCTTCCACGCATGCCGCGTCGTCGCGCAATGCAGTCGTTCAACGACTTTGGGTAATCGCCCATGCTCGGAGCGATCCGAGACCATACTTGTCGCGATGCCTCCGCTCGGCAGCTGATGCAGGCACGGGGAAAGCGCTGCGGACTGCTGCCATCTGATTGAGCAGTGCCCGGCGCGAGGCAATGGCATGAGACTGATGCAGCGAGCGGCGCCCGGGGGCCCGTCATCCGGCGGGAGCGTGTCGTCGCGGTTAGGGGGATCGCCATGCGGGATCCGGAATTGGTGTTCAAGGCTCAGTTGGCCGCATCGGCGTTGGAGCGGGCTTGGCAGCGGTGGCGGGTGATGCACGGCCTGATAGCTGAACCGATGCCTGCTATCTCGAGCTACGTCGGCTACTCGCTTGAGGAGCCATGGGGTCAGCCTCGCGTGGTGTTCGGGCTGTCGGCGAAGGATGCCGAGCAGCTTTGTGCGCTGCTCAACCGGCACGACTGCATTGGTCCCGTGCACGCGACGATCGCGGGTCAGCCGGGTGCCGACGGGCTCCTGCAGGGTGAGCCCGCGCAGCCGGGTGAGCCACGCCAGCAGGCAGAACCAAGGCCGCGAGCCGAGCTACCGCGGCAAAGTGAGCCGGACAGGCAGGGCAGGAACGCTAACAGGGACGATGACTCGCCGAACCGCGGATCTGGCACGCGCCGGGGGTGGATCGCTCCGCCTGGCAGGGACGCTCGCTCGCCGGTCCGCGATTCCGGTCCGCTTGGTCCCCGATGGGTTGGTCCGCACGGCAGCGACACGGGACCGCTCGGTCGCGACGCTGGCCCGGTGAGCGCTGAGATTGCACAGCTAGGGCGGGATGCTGGCCCGCAAGGCCACGGAGCTAACCCCCGCGGTCAGGAGGCGGGCCGTGCGGGCTCCGACGCTGCCTCGCGTGCGCAAGACGCTGGCCCGCAGAACCGCGACGGCGGCGCCCAGGGCAGGGAGCACGGTCGGCAGGGCCCAGGGACCGGCCAACCTGACCGCACGCATCCGTACGGGCCCGGTCGGCCATTGCCCGTTCCGCCGCAGGCGCCGTATTTCATCGCCGAACAGTCCAGCTCGGATGACAGTCGCTCGCCGTGGCGCACGTGGCAGTCGGGCAACGTGCCCGATGAGATGGACGGCCCGGTGTACCGGGAGATTGCGCGCGCTGTGCGGGAGGCCGCCGACGCGAAGGATGCCGGAACGCCTGAGCGCCCAGCCCCTGACAAGACCACTGCCAAGGACGCCCAGCAAGGTGCTGCTGGTCAGCCGCCGGCTGGCGAGGAGCCCTCGAAGTCAGCCGCCGGGCCGTCCGCTGGCAAGCCCACGACCGGGCAGCCGGCTGATCAGGCCGCTACCAAGCAACCTGGGGCCGGCCCCGTCAGCAAGAAGCCGGCGCCTACCGCGCGAGGCGCAGATCCGTCGACGGAACCGAAGTCGGGCTCAGGCACACCGACTGGGCCGAAGGCCGGCGCAGGCAGGCCGGCTGAAGCCACGTTGACCGATTCGAAGGCGAGCGGGGCATCATCGGCCGACCCGAAGGCGAGCGGGGGATCGTCGAGCGAGCCTAAGGCGAGCGCGGGAGCGCCGACCGAGCCGAAGCCCAGCGCCGGAGCATCGCCCGAGCCCAAGGCCGGGCCAGGCCCATCAACCGAGCCCAAGGCCGGGGCTGGCCCATCAACCGAGCCCAAGGCCGGGGCAGGTAGGCCATCCGAGCCCAAGGTCCCGGCCCAGCCGACGGCTCGCCCCGCAGCCACTAATGCGGTCGGAGGCGACGCCAAGACCAAGCCGGAGCCCGGCGACAAAGTCGGCCGACCAGTGCCCGGCCCGGTTTCGCCTGGCCCGGCCGGTGCCGAGTCTGCGGAGGCCGTCTCGCGACCACCGCAGCCGCCAGGCAACACGGAAAAGACAGCGTCAGCACCGGCTGAAGCCGCAGGTAAGCCTCGCCAGCCGGAAACACGGTCGACCACCGAGGCAGCTGTCACTGGTGCGCAGGGTCCGGTCGGCGAGCGCCCGCATGCCGGACCGGCGAGGAAGGATCAGCAGGCTAAGCCCGGCGATTTTCGGCCGGCCAAGAAACGCCCGCAGCCGAATGCCGGAAGCCACAGCGCTGACCCGCAACCTCAGAGCAGCAACCGGCCGAGCAGCGCGAACAGGGATAACTCAGACGATGACCATCAGGGCCCTGGCGGCAGCGGCGGCGCCAGGACGCCCCCGGCCAATACCGCCGCTCGCAACCGTTCGCGGACCAGGTCACGAGCGGCATCGTCAGGCCCTCGATCCGAAGCGGATGAGGCACGAACCGAGCGCAACAACGAGGCTCGCGACGAGGCAGCTGCTGAGCAGGACAGGCCGGGGAAGCCACAAGACCCCGCGAACCGCGCCGTCGACGCATGGGCCGATGAGATCGTGCGGAGCTCGCACGCTTCGAAAGGCAGTGGCGGTACGCCACGGGGCGGGGCCAGCGCAGAGGGCAACTCAGATTCCACCGAGTCAGGGTCCACCGAGATCTCCGAAGCTCGGACCGAAGGTTCTGAAGGCGTCGACGTCTACCCGGACAGCCTGTTCGATGATGACGATGACGATGACGGTCCCGGCCCGCTCACGCTTGCCGCCTCTGCAGCCAGAATCGAAGCCGAGGCCAGGATCAGGGCAGCGATGATGCAGGCCAGTCTTGCTGCGACGCGGGAGTCCGTTGCCGACTCTGACCTGGCTGGCGACGAGCAGGCTGGATCCGAGCTCGCGGAATCTGGCGATGAGGACAGGCCAGAGATCGTCGTGGCGTGGGGCGGCCCGGCATTGTCGCTGCGGCAGGTTCAGCAGTCAGGGCCGCATGGGTCGTCCGAGGACCCTGACGACGCCGATGAAGATGATGATCAGGAGCCGCCCGACGACGATAGGCCCGCGCGGTCGCTGTCCAGCTACGTCCGGCGAAGCCGAATTGCGCGCGGCTATTCGATCCCGCGACTGTCGAAGTCGAAGTGATCTGCGCGGTCCCGGTCTGCAGCGAAAGCAGATGCGGCGGTCAGCGGCGACGTGATGGTGTTGGCCCATGAATCGCAGCGAGGTGCTTGCCGCCTTCAACCAGCAAGTCAGGCAGAGCACCAGCCCTGACGGCACGGGAGCCAGGTATGAGACCGAGGCGCACATAGTCAGGCGTATCGCTGAGCCTGGCCTCGGCGGGTCAGGCGTGCTGTGGTCCAGCCTGGACGCCGGTAACGCGGACGAGGTCATCGCGGGGGAGGTCCGGTTCTTCGGCGGGCGCGGTGAGCGATTCGAATGGAAGCTCTACAGCTATGACGAGCCAGCCGACCTATCCGATCGGCTGACCGCTGCCGGGTTCGTCCCTGAGGAACCAGAGTCCCTGATGATCGCGGCGATAGAGGAGATCATCGACGAGCTCCGGTCCGCAGCGCTGCCGCCAGGCGTGACGCTCGACCGCCCGGCCGACGAAGCCGGCGTTGACCGGCTGACGAAGGTGCACGAGCTCGTCTTCGGCGCGGACGAGTCCGAGTTGCGGGCGTCGCTGCGAGAGCAGCTGGCGACCGCACCGGAGACCATCGACATGGTCATCGCCATGGCAGGCGACGAGCCAGTTAGCGCCGCGAGAACCGACTTCCTTCCTGGGACGCAGTTTGCCGGCCTCTGGGGCGGCGGCACGCTGCCGCAGTGGCGGCGCCGCGGCATCTACCGGGCGCTTGTCAGGCACCGAGCTGAACTTGCGGCTAAACGCGGCTATTCCTACCTGACCGTCGACGCCTCCGACCAGAGCCGGCCGATCCTGGAGCGGATCGGCTTCGAGCGGATGGCGGTCACGACGCCGTATATCTGGTCGCCTAGCTAGGCGGGCATCCGCTAGGTAAGCATGTGCCATGGCCTGGACACTGACGCATGAGATCGCGGACTATCAGGCGGCCGCCGGAGGGCTGCTGAGTGCCGACCCCGTGCGCAACACCGTGCTGCTGACCGTCCTCGCGAGCCTGGTCAGCCTTGGTCCGACGGCCTTCGGCCCCGAACCCCCGCTCTTCGGCTGGTTGGCGCGGGGAGACGGCGCGGACCAGGGGGCCGCCGGCCCGAGCGGGTCAGCTGGTGCGGCCGTACTCCAGACGCCGCCGCACACCCTGCTGATCACCGGTCTGCCGGAAGGCTCGGCTGCCGAGCTCGCCCAGGCTCTGACGAGCCGTGGCATATCGCTGCCGGGCGTCAACGGGGCAGAAGGGCACGTAACCGAGTTCGCAGCGGCATGGCATCAGCTCACTGGTGTGCGAGGCGAGGTCAGCCAGCGGCAACGGCTCTACCGGCTCGGCGAGCTAGTGCGACCAGGTTCGCCGCCGCGTGGCGTGGCGAGGGTGGCGACGACAGCGGACGCTTCGGTAGCGCGGGCGTTGTACTCCGCCTTCGCGGCCGAGGTCGGTCAGGATGACGCGCCAGGGAGCCTGATCGCTGATCGTCTGCGGAACGGGCAGCTGATGCTGTGGGAGGTAGACGGTGAGCCGGTTTCGATCGCCGGAGTGAGCCCAGTGCTTGGCGGAGTGGCGAGGATCGGTCCGGTGTTCACACCTGCGCAGTGGCGGGGTCGAGGCTACGGCGGCGCAGTCACGGCCGCCATCGGCGATCTGGCCGCCGGTCGCGGCGCGACATCGGTTGTCTTGTTCACCGATCTCGCCAATCCGGAAAGCAACTCGCTCTACGTGAGGCTCGGCTACCAGCCCGTCGAGGATCGGGTGCTGTTGCTGTTCGAGCGCTGAGTTCGGCCGCGGCAACCTGTTCGCAATCGCTACTACTACGCGGTTTGTTGCTGTTTAGCCTGCAGCAGCCCTGCTCGTTGTCCCATTACCTGCCACGTGGTACAACAGGCCGAATGACCGCCAGTACAGGTCCGGCACAGTCCGCCGCCACCGCCGAGCGCGCCGGCAGCGGTCATGCTGCTGTCCGGGTACGTGCGCTCAGGAAAAGCTACGGGCCAGTTGTCGCGCTCGATGGCGTCGACCTCGACATCGGTCGGGGCCAGTTCTTCACGCTGCTGGGCCCGTCGGGTTCGGGGAAAACCACGCTGCTGCGCCTGATCGCTGGCTTCGAGAAGCCTGACGGCGGCACGATCGAACTCGGCGGCATGGAGATCTCCAAAGTTCCGCCCTACGCGCGCGACGTCAACACCGTCTTTCAGGACTACGCGCTGTTCCCGCACATGTCCGTCAGGCAGAACATCGAGTACGGACTGCGGGTCAAGGGCATCGCCAAGCCCGCGCGACGCGCGCAGGCTGATCGCGCACTCGACATGGTGCGGCTGACTGGCCTGGGTGACCGCAAGCCAGCCCAGCTGTCCGGCGGCCAGCGGCAGCGCGTGGCGCTGGCCCGCGCGATCGTCAACGAGCCGCAGGTTCTCCTTCTCGACGAGCCGCTCGGCGCGCTGGACCTGAAGCTCCGCCAGGAAATGCAGCTTGAGCTGCAGCACACCCAGCGCGAGGTGGGGATCACATTCGTGTATGTGACCCACGACCAGGAGGAAGCGCTGTCCATGAGCGACCGGATCGCGGTGCTGAACCGCGGCCGGATCGAGCAAGTCGGCACTCCGCTCGAGGTTTACGAGCGGCCGGAGACCGACTTTGTCGCGGGTTTCATCGGAATCTCGAATCTGATCGAACGCGATGGCCGTCACATGACCATCCGCCCGGAGAAGATCTTGTTGCTCGCCGACGGCGAGGAGCCGCCGTCCGGGGCCCACGCCGAGACTGGGACCATTTCCGACGTCGTCTACGTCGGGGTGATCACCAGGTACAACATCGATCTGGACGCCGGCGGCCAGCTTGTGGTCGCACGGCAGAACGAGCAGTCACCTGCAACGACGCAGTCCGCGCCAGGCACTCGCGCGCGGATCGCCTGGCTGCCCGACCAGACCATCACAATTTCGCAAGGGGAGGGCGCGCGGCCGTAACAAGGGCCGGGCGGAAAGGGCAGGCTGAACATGTTCGGTCGATTCAAGACTCATGGGCGCGCGCTGAGCGGCGCTGCGCTATTCGGCGCCGCTGCGCTGCTCGCAGCGTGCAGCAGCGGCGGAGGCGGTACAAGCAGCGGCGGCGGTTCCGGGGGCGCACCCTCAGGTGGCGTGCCGACCGCGAACATGCCGGTGCTGAAGCACGTAGGCAAGGGTGAGGGACAGCTCAACTTGATCGCGTGGAGCGGTTACCTGGAACCCCAGTGGGTGAAGCCGTTCGAGCAGCAGACCGGCTGCCAGGTCAACGCGAAATACGCGAACACGTCCGATGAGATGGTGGCACTGATGGCCAACGGAGGCGGCGGCCAGTACGACATGGTCTCATCCTCCGGTGACGCCGACCTTCGGATCATCTACGGCGGCGACGTTCGTCCGGTCAACATGAACCTGATCCCAGCCGCGAAGCAATTCTTCCCGGCGTTCAGGTCGCCGCCGTTCAACACCGTGAACGGCGTCCACTACGGGGTCTCCCTGCAGTGGGGCCCGAACGTGCTGATGTACAGCAAGAAGGTGTTCAAGACCGCGCCAACCAGCTGGAACGTCATCTACGGCAGCAAGTACAAGGGCCAGATCACGGTGCCCGACAACCCGATCCAGATCGCCGACGCGGCGATGTATCTCAAGACCCACAACAAGGGCCTGGGCATCAGCGACCCGTATGAGCTGACGCAGCCGCAGTTCCAGGCGGCGGTCAAGCTGCTGGCCGACCAGCGTCCGCTGCTGAAGTCTTACTGGCCGCTGGCCAGCCAGGAGATCTCAGCGTTCAAGAACGGCGACGTCGTTGTGGGAGCCGGCTGGCCCTACCAGGTCAGCCAGCTGCAGGATGCCAAGTTCCCGATCGGCTCGACGATCCCGAGTGAGGGAGCCACAGGCTGGGCGGACTCGTGGCTGCTCGCGGCCAAGGCCCCGCACCCGAACTGCGCGTACAAGTGGATGCAGTACATCAGCTCCGCGAAGGTGCAGGCGATGCAGGCCACCAACTACGGTGAGACGCCGGACAACGCCCATGCGTGCGCCTTCATGAACCAACTCCAGCCGGGTTCGTGCGCGCGATTCCACGCCAACGCGCCTGCTGCCTATTTCAAGTCCATCGCGTTGTGGAAGACACCGATCACGACTTGCGACAATGGCAAGCCGGACTGCGTGCCGTACTCCCAATGGGTGACCGCGTGGAACACCCAGGTCAAATAGCTGAGCGGTCGGGCGGGCCTGACCAGGCTCGCCCGGCCGGCACAGCGGGTAAGGCGAGCGGCCCATGACGGCGAAGACCGCCGACCGGTCGACGGTCGTCGGCGTTCCGAACGGCTTCTGGTCCAAGGTCAGCGCGGTGTTGTGGCGGCGCCCGTGGGCCCGCGCGACGTTGTTGCTGACGCCACCGCTCGCCTGGTTCCTGGTGATCTACCTCGCCGCGCTCGTGGTGTTGCTGATCACGGCGTTCTGGCAGACCAACTCGTTCACCAACAACCTCGAGCACGTCTGGAACGTGCAGAACTTCGTCCAGATCTTCACCACCTCGGCCTACCTGGAGGCGATCGGCCGCACGGTCGGCATGGCGGCCGGGGTCACCGTGGTGGACGGCATCATCGCGTTCCCGTTCGCTTACTTCATGGCCAGGGTCGCGACCCGCAGGACCAGGACGATCTTGTATGTCGCGATCCTGCTGCCGCTGTGGGCGAGCTACCTGGCGAAGGTCTATGCCTGGCAACTGGTCTTTACCAGGGACGGCGTTCTGAACTGGGGCCTCGGCAAGATCGCGCTCGGCCCCCTGAACTTGATCAACACCAACTGGGCCGTGTTCATCGCGTTCTGCTACATCTGGCTGCCGTACATGGTGATCCCGGTCTACGCGGCGCTTGACCGGATCCCGCCATCGATGATCGAGGCCTCGCAGGATCTCGGCGGCCGCACCTGGCGCACCACCCGGTCGGTGATACTGCCGCTCGCGCTCCCCGGCGTCGTGGCCGGCTCGATTTTCACGTTCTCGCTGACGCTGGGCGACTACATCACCCCGCAGCTACTCGGCGGCACCAACTCAGTCTTCATCGGCACGGATGCCTACAACTTCTTCCTGTCCAATAACATCCCGCTTGGTGCCGCGATGGCGACCGTGCCCATCGCGATCATGGTGTTCTACCTGCTCGGCGCCAGGGCACTGGGTGCCTTCAGGGAGCTGTGATGGAGTCGACCGGCCTGAAGGTTGCATTGCGCGTATGGGTCGCGCTCGTGCTGGTGTTCCTGTTCGTGCCGATCCTGCTGATCGTGCTCTATGCGTTTGACCCGGCGACTGTGGAGAGCTGGCCGATCCGCGGCTTCACGCTGCACTGGTTCTCGGTCGCCTGGCACGACGATGCGGTCAGGTCGGCGTTCCTGCTGTCGATCAGGGTCGGCTTGCTGGCCACCGCGATTGCGCTCATCCTCGGCTCGGCGGTCGCCTACGCGCTGTACAAGTTCACCTTCTTCGGCCGTGATGCGATCTCGTTCCTGCTGGTTCTCCCGATCGCGCTGCCTGGCATCGTCACCGGGCTTGCGCTGAACTCGTTTTTCGCGTTCACGGCCATCCAGCTGTCGCTGTGGACGATCGTTGTCGGGCACGCCACGTTCTGCATCGTGATGGTGTTCAACAACCTGATCGCGAGGCTGCGAAGAACACCGGGCTCGCTCGCCGAGGCCTCGATGGACCTCGGTGCGCGCGGCTGGCAAACCCAGCTCTACGTCAACCTGCCAGCGGTGATCACCGCGCTGATCTCCGGCGCGTTGCTCGCGTTTGCGCTGTCCTTCGATGAGGTCGTCGTGACGGTGTTCACCTCAGGGGCGCAGAACACGCTGCCGATCTGGATCTTCGGGCAGCTCCGGCTTGGCCAGCAGCTACCCGAGGTCAATGCGGTCGTGACGGTGGTCATCGTGCTGACGATCATCCCGGTCCTGCTGGCCGCCAGGATCGCCGGGGCCGGCGCGGTCACCAGGACGGCCCGGACCGCGGCGGTTACCGATACCGGCCGGATCTGAGGACGCGCCTAGACTGAGGGCGTGCCGACCGCGCAACGTCGACAGGCTGGAGCCGCCGTCCTGCCGGCCGGCGTTTCGGCATCCTGGCTGAGGGCTAACTGCCCGTGCCCTGCCTGTTTTGACCCAGGCAGCGGCCAACGTCTGGTGAACATCACCGACCAGCCGGCCGACGCCCGGTTCGGCAGCGTTACCGAGGATGCAGGCTCTTACGTCGTGACGTTCGAGCCCGACGGGCACCGCGCGGTGATCGCCAAGTCCTGGCTCGCTGCGGCGCTCGCTCCGGTCCAGGCCAGCAGGACCGAGGATGCTAAGCGTCTCTGGGTTGCCGCTGACTTCGCGGGCGGGCCGCCGGAGGGCACTTGGGACCTGTATCTCGCCGATGCCAGGCACCGCACATCCTGCCTTGCCTCCCTGCTCGACGACGGTTTCGTGCTGCTCAGAGGCGTTCCTCCGCGACCTGGCATGGTGCTGGAGGTCGCCGCGAGCATGGGGTATGTCAGGGAGACCAACTACGGCAGGCTCTTCGACGTGCGGACCAGCGTCGATCCGACCAACCTGGCGTTCACCGCGCTTGCGATCGCGCCGCACACCGACAATCCGTACCGAGACCCGGTGCCGACCGTGCAGCTGCTGCACTGCCTGGCCAGCGCGGCCGAGGGTGGCGACTCTGGCCTGGTCGACGGGTTCGCGGCGGCTGGATTGCTGCGGGCGGAGGACCCGGCCGCCTTCGAGGTACTCACCAGCACCCCGGTGACGTTCCGCTACCGCGACGCGACCGCAGACCTGCGGGCAACGATGCCGATGATCAGCCTCGATCCGCGCGGGCGGATAAGCGAAGTCCGGTTCAACAATCGCTCGCTGCAGCCGCTCGGCTCGCCGTCCGGTCCGCTCGCGTCCGCCGATGCCGATGCTTTCTACCGGGCCTACCGTGCCTTCGCGCGGCTGCTCGAGAGGCCAGAGCTGATGTTGACTTTCCGGCTGGAGCCAGGTGACTGCATCGTGTTCGACAACACCCGGGTGCTGCACGCGCGGACCGCCTTCACCGGCGGCGGTCAGCGGCACCTGCAGGGCTGCTACGCCGACCTTGATGGCGTCGCGTCCGCCCTGGCGGTGCTGCGCCGAAACGACCAGATACCACGATGACAGAGGAGAGTGATCATGACCGACGCCGACCCGGTCGGGCAGATCGCCGACCTATTTGCCAGCGAGGGCCGCACTGAGTACCTAGGCGAGGCGGTCACCCAGGCGGCGCACATGCTGCAGGCGGCGCACCTCGCCGAGCAAGAGGGCGCCGATGGCGCCCTGGTAGCTGCCGCCTTGCTGCACGACGTCGGCCACTTCAAAGGGGCCGTCAGCGGCCAGCAGCTCATGGCCGGCACCGACAACATGCACAGCCATACCGGCGCTGACTGGCTCGCGCAGTGGTTCGGTCCTGAGGTGACCGAGCCGGTCAGGCTGCACGTGGCGGCGAAGCGATACCTGTGCGCGGTCGAACCCGGCTACGCGAAGACCCTTTCGGCGGCCTCGGTCTACACGCTCAGCGTTCAGGGCGGTCCGATGAGCGGCACAGAACTCGACGACTTCGCAGTGAGCCCGTACTCGCAAGACGCCTGCAGGTTGCGCCGCTGGGATGATGCGGCCAAGGATCCCGATGCCGCCACGCCGCCGTTCGAGCACTTCAGGCCATTGCTCTCGGGGCTAGTCCGGAATTAAGGCGCCGTGGTGCCTGTCCTGCCGTAGGCGTCCTCGAGTCTGACCACGTCCTCACGCCAGCCGGGCGGAGCGGTCGAGGCCTCCGCGAACACGATGTCAGTGATCCCGGTGATCCGATGCACGACTCTGGGCGGCAGGTGGATCGTGTCTCCAGGGCCGAACCGGCGCGTGGACAACTCGCCGCCGAGCGGGCCGTACTGGATTTCCGCCTCGCCGGAGATCACGCAGATCGTCTCTTCCTTGTGCTCGTGGTACTGCAGGCTGAGCGAACCGCCGGCCGTCACGTGGATGATCTTGCCGATGTACTTGCCCTCGTCTGTGGCGTAGATCTGCTCGAGGCCCCAGGGCTTGTGCTGCTCCTGGGCGCGATAGATGCTCGCCTGCGCGTCAGTGGTCACCCTTGGCAGGCTAGCCGAACAGCGGGAACCGGTCCGCGGCCGGGCCGAGCCTGGTGCGTTCGGTTCCGGTAAGAGCGAGCCGCCCCGTGCCCTTCAGCACATACGTCTCGTCGTCCCAGCCCAGGGTCGGCGGTTCGTCGATGAACTCGTCGAGCACGCGCTTGACCAGATCGAGCGACAACGGGTCACACGGGCTGGCGCCGGGCACGCCGACGGTCATGTCCAGATAGTGCACCGCGGCTTCGACCGTGAGCGTCGCCATGAAATCGGCCGCGCGCAGGATATGGCCCTGAGTAGCGACCATCTGGAATGGGCAGGCCTTGGCGGCCCGCCGCGCAGCTTCCGCGGTCTCGGTCCATTCCCAGATCAGCTTCGCCGGGCTGAAGGCGGACGCCACGATCCTGACGTGACGTGCGTGCTCGGCCGCCGCGGCGCTGCCGGGCGGGATATCACCGTCGGCAGAGAACGGCCGCCAGTAGCTGACGTCGTCGCGGTCGGCCGGACCGCGGCCAGGGGTGGCAAAGGTGCGCAGTGCCCGGCGCGCGTCGAGCAGCTCGTGGTACAGGACGTCGCCGACTGACCAGCCAGCGCACCGGCTCGGGCGCATCATCGCCGATTCATCGAGCCCGGCAGCGACCTCGCTCAGTTGCACGTACGCGCCGTCGAAGGCGGCTTCAGCCTGCTCTCTGCTCAGCGGGTTCATCTGTGCCCATCCTGCCATCGCTGACGCGATCAGGCCGGGCGATGAGGTCACCGGACGGGGTCAGCTCAGCACGCATGCTCGAGCCGCCGTCCGCCATTCCGGCGTCCCACTTCGCCTCGATCTGGCCGAACCGCCAGATAGCGAGCGCAGCAGCCCAGGTGAGAACGAAGACTCCGACGATCACGAAGCCGGCCTTGTTGATGTCGAATGCAGCCATGAAGTTCCAGAAAACGCCGGTCAGATGCGCTTGCTGCCCGATCAGCCCGAGGATCTCAATCGTGCCGATGAAGAATGCCACGAAGACCGACAGCCCGGTGATCGTCAGGTTGTAGTAGACCTTCCGCACCGGGCGAGCGAACGCCCAGTCGTAGGCAAAGTTCATGAAGCATCCGTCGGCCGTGTCGAAGAGGCTCATTCCCGCGGCGAACAGGAAAGGCAGCGAGAGCACGGCGTAGAACGGCAGCCCGCTGATCACTGCCGTGCCCGCAAGTACAAGAAAAGCGACCTCGGTCGCGGTGTCAAAGCCGAGCCCGAAGAGCAGGCCGATCGGGTACATCTTCCACGGCGCATCGACCCGCTTGTTGAGCGGGCCGAGCAGCCTGTTCATCAGGCCGCGCTTGGCCAGCTGCTCCTCAAGCTCGGCGTCACTGAACTTGCCGGAGCGCATCTCGCGGAACACCTTGACGATGCCCACGAGGATGACCACGTTCAGCGCCGCGATCAGGTACAGGAACGTGCCGGAGACCGAGGTTCCGATCACGCTGGTGATCCCGTGCAGCGCGGAGTTGCCGTTGTGGACCTCGTTGTTCAGCGCGCGGATGCCGAAGTTCAGCAAGATGGCAAGGATGAAGACAACCGAGGAATGACCTAGAGAGAAGAAGAAGCCGACCGACAGCGGCCGCTTACCGTCGCCGACCAGCTTGCGGGTCGTGTTATCGATCGCGGCGATGTGATCGGCGTCGAATGCGTGCCGCATGCCGAGTGTGTAGGCCAGTACCCCGGTGCCCACTCCGAACGCCTTGCCCGCGCTCACCTGGTAGGTTCCGCCAGCCACGGCGAGGGTGAGCAGGCCCCAGCCGGCGATGTGGAGCCCGATGATCGCGGCGACCATTCCGTATACCCGCCGCCACTCGGCCGGCGTCAGTGCGGCCCTGATTCTGGCCAGGCGGCCGCCGCTGTCTGCCATGGGCGCCACCTTAAGCTAGTTGCAAACGACTTGCAACAACGGGTTTCAGGCAGGCGCGAACTGCTAGCGGCCGACCCTGAGTTACGATCGGCAGGCGAGCCGCTCTGAAGGAGGCAGTCCGACGTGCTCAGTTACCCCCCCACGGCGATGGGCCCAGAAACCGACGACTACCACGGCGAGACAGTCGCCGATCCCTACCGCTGGCTTGAGAACACCAACGCGCCGGAGACGGCTGCCTGGATCGCAGCGCAGAATGAGCTGACCCAGTCAGTGCTGGCCGGCGTGGGGGAGGCCGAGCGCGCGGCCTTCACCGAGCTGCTCACCAAGCTTGCTGACTACCCCAGGTACGGCGTGCCGTTCGAGCGCGGGGGGCGCTGGTTCCAGTTCCGCAATTCGGGTCTGCAGGACCAGCCAGTCCTGTACGTGATGGATACGCCTGACGGCGACGGGCGCCTGCTGCTCGACCCGAACGACCTATCCGCGGACGGCACGGTCGCAGTCAGCGGCGTATCGGTCACCAGCGACGGGACGTGGCTCGCCTACGCGACGAGCGCGAGTGGCTCGGACTGGCAGACCTGGCGAGTGCGCGACATCGCGACCGGCGAGGACCTCGACGACGTGGTGGACTGGGCGAAGTCGGACAGCGTTGCCTGGCGGAAGGACAAGTCGGGCTTCTATTACATGGCGCCTGAGGCGCCGGAGGCGGGCTCTGAGTACCTGGCGGCGAACTCGTTCCGTCGCATCCTGTTCCACCGCATCGGCAGTCAGCAGCATGACGACGAGGTCGTCTTCGCCCGGGCGGATCATCCGCAGTGGTATCCGTCCGCCCAGGTCACCGACGACGGCCGGTTCCTTGTGCTCTCGGTGTTCGACGGCACAGCGCCGCAGGCGCAGGTCCACGTCCTCGACCTGACCCAGCCCGGTGCCGAGTTCCAGCCGCTAGTCGGCGACTTCGACTCCATCGCCGACTTCGTCACCTCCAAGGACACGACCTTCTACCTGGTCACCGACCACCAGGCTGAGCGCAAGCGCCTCGTCGCGGTCGAACTCGACCAGCCGCAGCGGCAGCACTGGGCAGAGGTCGTGGGCCAGGCTCCCGACACGTTGCTTAGCGCGCACCAGTACGGGGACAAGTTCGTCTTTCATTACCTGCGCAACGCGTACTCGGTGCTGCGCGTCCACGACTTCGACGGCGGCAACGGTCACGAAGTGATCATGCCGGGCTTCTGTTCGGTGGCCGACGCGTGCAGGACCGGCGATGGGATCGAGGGTCATGAAGGCAGCAACCTGATCCACTTCGGGCTGACCTCGTTCGCCGACTCGGGCTCGCTGTGGTCGCACGACCTCGGCACCGGCGAGACTGCCCAGGTTCGCGCCTCGGGTTCGGCGCTCGACCCCGCGCAGTACACGCTCGAGCAGGTGCATGTGACCTCGGCCGACGGTACCGACGTGACGATGTTCATAACTAGGCGCAACGACGTCAAGCCGACTGGAGACGTGCCTGCGCTGCTCTACGGGTACGGCGGATTCGACATCCCGATCACCCCGTCGTTCGACCTCATGCACGCGGCCTGGCTGAACACCGGCGGGCTGCTTGCGGTCGCCAACCTCCGCGGCGGCGGCGAGTACGGTCGCGCCTGGCACGACTCCGGCCGCCTGGCGAACAAGCAGAACGTCTTCGACGACTTCTGCGCCAGCGCCCGCTGGCTGGCCAGTTCGGGCTGGTCCCGGCCCGGCCGGATCGCGATCCAGGGCGGTTCCAACGGCGGCCTGCTCGTGGGTGCGTGCCTGACTCAGCACCCGGAGCTGTTCGGCGCCTGCATCGCGCACGTCGGCGTGATGGACATGCTGCGGTTCGACAAGTTCACGGTCGGGCGCGCATGGGTCGCGGACTTCGGCAGCCCGGGTGATCCCGAGCAGTACCGGTGGGTGCGCGCCTATTCTCCGCTGCACAACCTGAAGAAGGGCCAGGCGTACCCGGCCACGCTGCTGCTGACCGGTGACCACGACGACCGGGTCGTGCCTGGCCACTCGTTCAAGTTCGCCGCGGCACTGCAGGCCGCGCAGGGCGGCGACGAGCCGGCGCTGATCAGGATCGAGACCTCGGCAGGCCACGGTGCGGGCAAGCCGACCAGCAAGGTCATCGCGGAGGGCGCCGACATCCTCGCCTTCATCCGCCTGGCCTTCGGCACCTGACGGTCAGCGGCCGTTGCCGTGTATCGAAGCATCATTCATTGGCGATATTGGTGATGGCGGTGACATTCACATGCCGCGGAGGTCAGCCAGGCTGCTAGCGGAGGTAGGAGGCGCCGTTCAGGTCGAGAACGGCGCCGCTGGCCCAGACTGCCCGGTCAGAGGCGAGATATAGCACGGCGGCCGCGATCTCCTCGGGCTCCCCGACGCGGCCGAACGGGCTCTGCGCCCGGATCTCGTCGCCGCGAGGCGGCTTGAGGTGCTCGTTGGTCATGTCTGTGGCGACGAATCCCGGCGCCACCGAGATCACGGCGATGCCGTACGGCGCGAGCGCGCGGGCTAGTGACTGGCCGAACGAATTCAGCCCTGCCTTGCTCGCGCCGTAGGCGGGCGACCGCGGCTCGCCTCGATATGCACCGCGCGACGACACGTTGATGATCCGGCCGCCGCGGTCCTTCATGTGCTGGACCGCGCACCAGGTGACGTTGGCCGCGCCGACCAGGTTGACGCCGAGCGTGGCACGCCACTGGTCCTGCCAGTCCTGATAGGACACGTCGGTGATCGGATGGGCCGTGAAGACGCCCGCGTTGTTGACCAGGATGTCCAGGCCACCGAGGTGAGCGGCTGCCTGGTCGACCATCAGGCGCACCGCATCGGGGTCGGCCAGATCGGCCTGGACGACGGTGTGGCCGGTGCCCGGCAGTTCTGCCACGAGGCGGTCCGCCAGATCGCCCGAGTTCCTGTGGTGCACGGCAACGCGGTCGCCCGCCGCCGCGAACTCGGCCGCGATCGCCCTGCCGATCCCCCGTGAAGCTCCTGTGATCAGTACCGCGCGTCCGGTCATGCGGTCAGGTTCCGCTGGATGGCAGCGGCGGGCAGCCGCCGGGGATAGGAGGCTTGGGCGGGATATGCGGATGCGTGTGCCCGATGATCTTGCCGGTCTTCTTGCTCCTGATCGGCTTCGACTGCGGCTTGGTCGCCTCCCAGTGCCTGACCGCCGCATAGGCCCGCTGGCACTTCTGGTAGTCGTCGGTGATGTTAGACACCAAGGTCTTGGCCTGGCTCAGGCTGCCAGTCGAAAGCTGGTGGATCGCCTGAACATCGGTGCTCATGAGGCCCGACACAGGCAGGTTCGTGCTCTGGTACACGCTGGACAGCGACATTCCGAAGATCTGCTGATCGAGTCCGCGGAAGATGACGACCTTCCCGTTCTTGGTGCCCACGTAGTACTGGCTGTGCACGTACTGGTACCCGACGAATATCCCGGCCCCGATCAGCACGACGAACAGCCCGACCAGGGTTGTCATGAGCGGCCACCGGCGGCGTCGCCGCCGCGGCATGTCTTCCTCCTCGGCGTACATTTCCGCCGCGTGCCGGCCTGGGATGGTCGCCGGAGACTGCCTGGCACCTGACCGGCTGGTCGCCTGCTGCGCCGACGACTGCCGGGCGGTCGCCTGGCCGGGGATCGTGTGGCTGCCGACGGCAGCAGCGGCTGGAACGGCTCCCATTGTCGTAAGTCCGGCAGCGTCGCCGTCGATGACGGGCCGATTGAATGGCTTGGTGTCGTGACCGGTGTTCGCGGCCGCCCCGACGAGCACGGGCGCGCTGGTCGGTGCCGCCCCGCTCCGGGCCGTGTCAATGACATCGGCGACGATGCACGTGACGTTGTCAGGAGCACCGCCCCTGATCGCGAGGTCGATCAGCGCGAGGACGGCGTCAGCTGGCTCGGTCACCGTGACCAGCGCTTGCAGGATCTGCTCGTCGCTCACCGCGACCGGCAGGCCATCGGAGCAGATCAGGTACCTGTCGCCGGCCTGCGCGTCGAGCATCGAGAGGTCGGGATCTGCGTCCGTGCGGCCGTCGAGCGCGCGCAGCAGCAGCGAACGCTGCGGATGCGTCGCGGCCTCTTCTGGCTGGATCCTGCCCTGGTCGATCAGGGCCTGTACGAAGGTGTGGTCCCTGGTGATCTGATACAGGTCACCGTCGCGCACCAGGTATGCGCGCGAGTCGCCGATGTGGCAGACGGCGGCCGCCCCGCCCGCCCACAGCATCGCGGTAAGCGTCGTCCCCATGCTGCCGACGGTGGGATCGGAGTCGACGATCTTCCGCAGGGTCTGCTTTGCCGTCGCGACCGCTCCGGCCAGCGCGTCGATGAGTTCTGACTCCCGCATGGCCTTCTGGTCAAGC
This sequence comes from Streptosporangiaceae bacterium, assembly GCA_035276345.1. Taxonomy (GTDB): domain Bacteria; phylum Actinomycetota; class Actinomycetes; order Streptosporangiales; family Streptosporangiaceae; genus Chersky-822. The sequence goes on from DATELR010000123.1 coordinate 37,025, forward strand.
GGAGCGACCGTCGATATCACCGCGGCGCTGGCGACCTCGCCGGCCTCGTAGCCGCCCATCCCGTCAGCGACCGCCAGCAGATGTGGTCCGGCGTAGGCCGAGTCCTCGTTGCCCTCCCTGAGCAGGCCGACATCGGAGCGGACCGCGTAGCGGAGTGCAAGTGTCATCGCGCAGCTCCAGGACGATCTAGCCGGTCGGGTCGGCACCCCGACCCGCACCCTGGGTCGGCGGCCCGGTCAGCAAATGGTAGAACGCTCATGTTGGGACCGAGCCTAGAACCTGACGGCTCCAGACGGGCACCAGCTAGAGCTTCGAACACCAATTTCGCGAACCGGAAATACAGTGCTCGCATGGTACACGTTAAGTGCCCGGCATGAGCCTTGCCAGCGCAAGCAGCCCAGGTCATGCGGCAATGGCCGCCTTGACAGGATTCATGAGCGCTGAATTACAGCTTCGGTTCCGGGATTTCCTGATAATTCCTGGGCACGTCATGCGGCTGGCTGATGCATGGATCATGGTGCAAATCAGGCAGTAGCCGTTACCATGCGTGAAACGAAAGAGCACGGAGCGCTATGACAGCAATGCGCAGATCGGAGCGTGACACGCCGATGAAGTCCGATCAGCCGGTCACGCTCAAAGACGTGGCCGCGCTAGCGGGCGTTCATCCTGCGACAGCGTCCCGCGCGCTCAACGACGAGACCCGGCTGCTGGTACGCCGCGAGACGGCCGAGCGGGTGCTGGCGGCTGCCAGGTCGCTCGGTTACCGCCCGAACGCGGTCGCCAGAAGCTTGCGGACGCGTCGCTCGCACACTGTCGGCGTGCTGATTCCTGACCTCACCAACCCGCTCTTCCCGCCCATCGTCCGCGGGATCGAGGACCGCCTCGCAGCCGACGGCTATGTCGCGTTGATCGGCAACACGGACGCCGATCTGGGACGCGAACGGCTGGTTTTCGAGCGGATGCGGGCCAGGCACGTCGACGGGTTCGTCAGCGCAACCGCTCACCTGAGCAGCCCGCTGCTGGCCGAGGCTGCCGAGGCGCGGATACCGGTTGTGCTGGTGAACCGGCACGCCGAGGGTTACGGCTTCAACAGCGTCTCGGTCGACAACGAGCGAGGCATCGCGCTGGTGGTCGAGCACCTGGCCGCTCTTGGCCACCGCAAGATCGCGCACATCGCCGGCCCGCAAGACGTGTCGACGGGATTGAGCAGGTACCAGGGATTCGTCGCCGCCATGGCGGCGCACGGCCTGACGGTCGATCAGGACCTGGTCACCTACGCGAGCGCGTACTCGCTGGAGGAAGGCGACAGGTGCTGCCGCGCGCTGATGGCTTCAGGACGCGAGTGCACCGCGATCGCGGCCGCCAATGACATGCTGGCGGTCGGTTGTTACGGCGCGCTCGAGGCTGCGGGGCTGTCCTGTCCTGGCGACATGTCGGTCGTAGGTTTCAACGACATGCCGTTCATCGATCGCCTGAGGCCGCCGCTGACGTCGGTGAGCTTCCCGCACTACCAGGTCGGCACGGAGGCAGGCCGTCTGATCCTGGAGCAGATCGCGGCCAGTACTGAGGGCTCGCCGGGAAACGGCGAGCAGGCCAAGGTCTTGTTCCTCGCTCCCGAACTTAAGGTCAGGGGCTCGACCGCACGCCCAGTCCGCTAACAGCTCGGCCGGTCATCCGGTGAGCCTGGCGGCCATCCAGTCGGCGCCGTACGGGCGGTGCAGGTAGACCACGTTGGCGCAGCCGTGGTTTCCCTCCTCAAGCAACAGCGGCTCGGCGTGCGGCCCGATTTCGCTGGCCAGCCGCGCGGCGTCCTGCCAGGGGAAGATGCGATCGCGCTTTCCGGCCACGATCAGGATCGGCGCCGTGATGAGCTTGCCCCGGTCCGCCATCGTGAGCTCTCCGGCCAGCGTCCTGGCCTGATCGGCCGACTCCGACTTCGACCGGACGGTGAAGGCGGCGCGGCTCAGGTCGGGCAGCCGGTCCCAGATGTCGCCGAGGCAATACACGGGGCAGAGCGAAATGGCGGCCCGCACCCGGTCGTCGCCGCTGGCGACTCGGGCGGCGTAGTAGCCACCCAGGCTCACGCCCCAGATGCCGATCCTGGAACGGTCGACGCCGGGCAGCTGCGTCACAGCGTCGATGATGGCCCGGCCGGGGACCTCCCAGTCGGGCCTGATCGCGAGGTCGTACTCGGCCTCGCCCTGCCCTGGGCCATCGACGGACACGGTGGCAATCCCGCGGCTCAGGAATACGTCCTCGGTCGGCCTGAATTCCTCCTTCGCCGAGTCAAGGCCCGGGATCAGGATCACGACCGGATGCGGATCGGGCCCCGGCGGCCGCCGGTACACCGCCGCGATCGTCGCGCCATCGAACGGTATCTCGAGGCGCTCGCCAGGCGGGTCGAGCAGTGCCAGCGCGTCGCCCGCGCTGCGGACGGCCATCATGTGGGCCGCGCGCATCTGGCCTGGGTCATTGACGAACATGAATTTCGCGAAGTGGTAATAGACCGCTGCCTGAGATAGATGCGTCCCGGCGGAGCGGTCCCGGCCAGCCGCGAGCGCCTGCCTGCCCAGCTTCTCGTGTGCCGCACCTGCCTGGCACCACTGCTCGCACCAGTCGTCCCAGCTATCGATCGCCGCGGTGACCGTGACGAAGTCGCTGTAGTCGATGCCATTGGCGATGAATCGTGGCGCCCAGTGGCTGACCGCCGCCGCGACCCGGCTGTCTGTCATGCCCGCCAGCATTGCACACGTTTGCAGAGAAAAGATCCTGCAGCTGCAGGTCGTTTCCGGCTGCGGAACCGGACGGGTAAATCATCCGTTGACAAGACGATGCCCGATACATCACCCTTGTCTGCAAACGATTGCGACAAGTCTGACTGCACAGGTCCGTTCTGACCGCGACATCGACCGAAGGTGGCGAAATGGCCGAAGCAGGTGACGGGCACTCACTCGGCTGGCTGGGCACCGGGCGGATGGGCGTTGCGCTGGTGCACAGGCTGCTGGAAGCCGGCCGAGATGTCACGGTCTACAACAGGACCAGGGCCAAGGCCGAGCCGCTCGAAGCAGCAGGGGCAAGGCTCGCGGCCAGTGCGGGCGAACTGGCGTCAGCCGACATCGTGTTCATCATGGTCGGGACGTCGCAGAACCTGATCGACGCCGTGACCGGCCCGGGCGGGCTGATCTCCGGCGGCCGGGCTCCCTCGGTCGTCGTGGACTGCTCAACCGTGTCGGCCGAAGCGTCGCAGCAGGTCAGGCAGGCGCTCGCCGAAAACGGCAGCGCACTGCTCGCTGCACCCGTGATGGGCAACCCGAGGGTCGCCGAGGCAGGCAGGCTGACCTTCGCGGTCTCGGGCCCGCGGCGCGCCTTCGACCTTGCCCGTCCGTACCTGGACCTGCTCGGCGCGGGTGCGACTTATGTCGGCGACGGCGAGCTGGCGCGGACCGTCAAGCTCTGCCACAACCTCTTCCTCGGCGTGGTCACCCAGACGCTCGCCGAGGTGACCGTGCTCGCCGAGAAGAGCGGCATCAGCAGGCAGGCGCTGCTTGCCTGCCTCAACAACAGTGTCATGGGCTCGACGTTCAGCAAGTACAAGACGCCGGCCTTCGTGAACCTCGACTTCCACCCGACCTTTACCTCGACGCTGCTGCGCAAGGACTTCGATCTTGGCCTGGCGGCGGCGAGGGAGCACGAGGTGCCGATGCCGGTCGCATCGGCCGTGCACCAGCTCGTGCAGGCACTTATCGGCAACGGATTCGGCGAGGACGACTTCGCCACCTTGCTCGTGCTCCAGGCCAGGTCCGCAGGCCTGGAGCTGGTCAGCGAGAACGCGGAGATATCTGACGGGCTCGAGCCCGCCAGCAGCGATTGATCGGGTTATCCATCAACTCGGAAGGAGGACCGGGGATGAGCTCACACCGCGCCCGGTTCTTTGCTATCGGCACAACAGCGGCCGTTCTGACGGCCACGCTCGCCGCCTGCTCAAGCGGCGGCTCAGGCGGCTCGCCAGGCGGGTCCGCATCATCGAACAAGCCGATCCTGGTCGGCGCCTCGCTGTCGCTGAGCGGCGACTTCTCCGCGGACGGCAAGGCATTCCTGCGCGGCTACAAGCTCTGGGTGCATGACGTCAACGCTGCGGGCGGCCTGCTCGGGCGCAAGGTCAAGCTCATTTACCTCAACGACCGGAGCGACCCGGGCCAGGTTGTCACCAACTACACCACGCTGATCTCTACTGACCATGTGGATCTGACCTTCGGTCCGTTCTCCTCGCTGCTAACGACCCCGGCTTCAAACGTCGCGGCCAGGAACCATTTCGCGTTCATCGAGGGCGCGGGCGGCGCGCCGACCGTCTTCACGGCGCCGGCGAACATGCAAGCACACAACGTCTTCGACGTGAGCCTGCCGATCGCCGACGAGATGGTGCCGTTCGCCAACTGGATCGCGTCGCTGCCGGCCAGCCAGCGCCCGAAGACGGCCGCTTACCCGATGGCCAACGATCCGTTCGCCGACCCGCCCGTTCAGCTCACGCAATCGGCGCTGAGCAAGGCAGGCATCAAGACCGTGTACTCACACATCTTCCCGGCGGAGGTGCCCGACTACGCGCCAGCCGCCGACAACGTGGCCGCTACGCACGCCGACGTCGTCGTGCTCGGCTCGACCGACGTGCCGACGGTGAACGCGTTCGTCAAGGCGTTCAAGCAGCAGCACTACACCCCGAAGATCTTCATCGCGGCCGCCGGTCCCGACCAGGGCTCGGCGTTCACATCGGCGGTCGGGGTTGGCAATGCCAGCGGAATCATGGTGCCGAACGCCTGGTACGGCGGCTCACCCAACGCTGAGAGCAAGAAGATGGTCGCCGAGTACATCAAGATCTACGGCGGCACGGCGTCCGACATCAATGCCGACGTGGCCGAGGCTTATTCGGTCGGTCAGGTGGCACAGCAGGCGATTGACCACCTCAAGAGCCTCGACAATGGCAAGATCATCGCTTACCTGCACAGCGGGGTCACGCTCCAGTCCGTGCAGGGCCCGGTCAAGTTCGACTCACTCGGCCGCAACGCCGCGGCTACCACGTTCATCTTCCAGTGGCAGAACGGCAAGTTCGTCCAGGTTCTGCCGATCGGTTCGGCGGGCTCGGTAAAGATCCTGAATCCCAAGCCGGCCTGGAAGTAAGGCGGGCTAGAAACGACGGAGGTCGAACAGTAGAAGACAACATGCTGGTGCACGGAGCAGCGCACGGCGGAGACAGCGATGGGCACTGAACTGGCCCGCGCCGTGGTGAACGGCATTCTGGGCGGCGGTATCTACGCTCTGATGGCCGTCGGGCTCACGCTGATCTTCGGCGTGCTGGACATCATCAACATCGCCCAGGGCGTGATGGTGGTGCTTGGCGCCTATCTCAGCTACGCGCTCTCCGTGCACCTGCATCTCGACCTGTTCCTCGGGCTGCTGATCACCGTCCCCGCGATGTTCGTGATCGGCGTGATCATCCAGCTGGCGTTCATCAGGCCGCTGCACGGCAGCGAGCGGACGTCGATGTCCCTGCTGGCCAGCTACGCGGTCGCGATCGTCATCGAAGGCGCCCTGTACCTGTTCTTCGGGCCGAACTACGTCACGCTCAACGCCTCGTACGTCACGAGCAGCTTCGGCCTCTTCGGTTTCCAGCTGCCATTTATCGACCTGTACGGCTTCGCCATGGCTGTCGTGCTCGTGGCCGCGCTCTACCTGCTGCTATACCGGACCAGGTTTGGCCGCAGCGTCCGCGCCACCATGCAGGACAGGACCGCGGCCATGCTGATCGGGGTCGACGTGAACAGGGTCGCGGCGCTGACGTACGGCATCGGGGTTGCGGTCACGGCGGCCGGCGGAATGATCTTCGGCGCCAGTGGCGGCGGCTTTAACCCGAACAGCGGGTACGACCTGATCTCGCGGCTGCTCGCGATCATCATCCTGGCCGGGCTCGGCAGCATCGGCGGCGCGCTGGTCGCTTCGGTGTTCATGCTCACGGTCGAGTCAGTCGTTGACATCTGGCAGCCGAACTGGTCGGTCGCGGTCTTCTACGCGGCGCTGGTCATCGTGCTCCTGGTCAGGCCCACCGGTCTGTTCGGCCGCCAGGCTGCGAGGGCCCAATGAGGGCGCTGAGCCCGCGCGGCGCGTTCCCGGTCATCGGGCTGGCCGGGGCCGTCGTGTTCCCGCTCGTGTTCACGAACCAGTCGGTCAACTCGGTCGCGTTCCAGACGCTGATCTTCGTCGTCGCCGCTTCGGCGTGGAACCTGTTCTCCGGCTTCTCCGGTTACATCGCCCTGGGGCACGCGGTGTTTTTCGGCACGGCCGCCTACGCGGCCGGCCTAGCAGCGGAGCATCTGCAAATCACCGGCGGGGCCGAATTCGCACTGCTTCCGCTTGGCGCAGCCGCGGCGGCGGTGGTCGCGGTTCCGTTCGGTCTCATCGCGCTGCGCGTCAGGCGGCACACGTTCGTCGTCATCACGATCGCCATCTTCTTCATATTCCAACTGGCCGCCTCGGACCTGAACAGCATCACGAACGGCACCAGCGGGCTGAACGCGCCGTTCCTGCTGTGGGATCCGATCACCTTTGACCAGCGCTTCTTCTACTTCGCGCTGGCCGCGGCGGTCGCAACGATCGCGCTTGTCTGGCTGATCAAGGGATCACGATTCGGCCTGCAATTGCGCGCGATCAGGGACGACGAGGACCGCGCGGCCAGCCTCGGCGTCCGGGCGATGCCCGTGAAGCTAACCGCGTTCGTGATCTCGGGCGCCATCACCGGTCTGGCCGGGGTGCTGTGGTTCTTCTTCATCGGTCAGGTGCAGCCATCGACCGGCTTCGACCCGCTCTTCGACCTCACCATCGCCTTGATGGCATTCCTCGGCGGGCTCGGAACCGTCAGCGGCCCGGTGCTCGGCGCGCTCATCATCGCTCCCGCGCAGCAGTACCTGACGATCACGTTCAGCAACAGCTATCTGAGTCAGATCCTGCTAGGCGCGCTGTTCCTCGCCGTCGTGCTCTTCGTGCCACGCGGACTTATCCCGACCGTGGCCGACCGCGGCAGCGACTGGCTGGAGCGCCGCAGGTCATCGAGGGACGGCCGGGACGTCGACGTAGAGATCCCGGCGTCCGCCAGGGAGCCAGTATGAGCGCCCTGCTCAGGACCGAGGGCATCTGCAAGGCCTTCGGCGGCGTCCAGGCGCTGGAGGACTGCACGATCGACGTAACCGCCGGATCGATCACCGGGCTGATCGGGCCCAACGGCTCAGGCAAGACCACGCTGTTCAACGTGATCACCGGGTACGACCGGCCAGACGCTGGCGAGGTCTGGTACGCGGGCGCGAAGATCACGGGCTCGTCGCCGCAGCGGGTCTTCGCCGCGGGCATCGGCAGGACGTTCCAGCTGACGCGGATCTTCCCCCGGCTGACCGTGCTGGAGAACATGATCGTCGCCGCCCAGCACGGCGGGGGGTCGCGGGGGGTCGTCCCCCCGGATCAGCACCGCAATGGCGATGGTGCGGCGCCGCGGGTGCGGAATCCGTTCGCACGGGCTGGCGGTCCGGCGGACCGGCGGCGGGCCATGGAGTTGCTCGAGTTCACCGGGATCGCCGGACACGCTGGCAAGCTCGCCGGAACGCTCTCCTACGGCCAGCGCAAGCTGCTCGAGCTCTCCTACGTCCTGGTCGCCGACCCCGCGATCGTGCTGCTGGACGAGCCGGCCGGCGGGGTCAATCCCTCCCTGATCAATCAGCTCGCCGCGCGGATCAAGCAGCTCAACGCCGACGGCAAGACGTTCCTGATCGTCGAGCACAACATGGAATTCGTGATGGATCTCTGCCATCAGATCGCGGTGCTCGACTCTGGCAGCGTTGTTGCCTCAGGCCCGCCATCGGAGGTCAGGAACGACCCGCGGGTGCTTGACGCGTATCTCGGCACGGCAGAGGACGACGATGAACAGGCCAGCTGAGCCTGCCGCGCCCGCGCTGGTCATCGACGGCCTGACGGCGGGCTACGGCGGCGGCGACGTCCTGCACGACGTCAGCCTGACCGTGGCCGAGGGCGGGATCACCTGCGTCGTGGGACCGAATGGTTGCGGCAAGTCCACGCTGCTTGCCACCATCAGCGGGCTGCTGAAGCCGCGGCTCGGCAGCATCGTGTTCCGGGGCCGGGCGCTGACCGGTCGCACGCCGCGGCAGGTGCTGGGTGCCGGGATCGTGCACGTGCCGCAGAACCACAGCCTGTTCCGCGAGATGACCGTCGCTGAGAACATCGAGCTCGGCGGCTACCTCCTTGCCGACCGGCAGAAGGTCGCCCGCCGGCGGGCCGAGGTCGAGGAGATGTTCCCTGCCGTCGCGGGCTGGGCCGGCCAGAAGGCGGGCAGCCTGTCCGGCGGCCAGCAGCGGCTGGTGGAGTTCGCCAGGTGCCTCATGCTCGACCCGGCCCTGGTCATCCTCGATGAACCGTCCGTCGGCCTGGCCCCTAAGGTGCTCAAGACGGTCTTCGACGCCGTCAGGATGATGAACGCCAACGGCAAGACCATTTTGCTTGTTGAACAGAACGCGCGCGCTGGTCTGGCACTCTCAAGCCACGGCATCGTCATGGAGAACGGCCGCATCCGCCTCTCCGGCACCGGCCGTGAGGTGCTCGAGCATCCGGAAATCGGCGCGCTGTACCTTGGCGGCGCCGCCAGGCCGGCCACCGCCACTCCCGCGGAGAACGCTCAGGCAGCCGAGCAGCAGCGATGAGCGAGACATTCGATGTCGTCGTGGCCGGCGCGGGGCACAACAGCCTGGTCGCCGCCGCTTACCTCGCCAGAGCGGGGCTGTCCTGCCTGGTCCTTGAGGCGCGGCAGGACATTGGCGGGGACACGAGCTCAGAGGAGCTGACGCTGTCGGGCTTCCGCCATGACTCCTGTTCGACCGCGCACAACCTGATTCAGGCGAGTCCGGTTCTCCGTGAGCTCGGGCTGGCCGAGCACGGCCTGGAGTACCTGCATCCTGATCCCGTCGTGCACCTGCCGTTCCCTGACGGGTCGTGGCTGACGATGTGGCGGGACGAAGAGCGGACGTACCAGGAGTTCGCGAAGTTCGCGCCGCGGGATGCTGCCGCCTATCGCGCGATGATGGCGGCTTACGAAAGCATCGCGCCTGACCTCGGCCGGGCGCGGTATACCCCGCTGGGCTTTGGCGAGACGACACGTAGCGTGCTGGCCCGAGCGGGATCGTGCTGGCTGCGCCGGGACGCGATGTCGGCGTGGGAGGTCATCGCCAGCGAGTTCGCCGACGAGCACACCAGGGCGTTCATGCTGTGGATGTCGTTCATGACCATGCAGCCGCCGGAGCGGCCTGGCACCGGCCTGCTCGCGTACTCGCTGGCTTTCGGCCGGCAGCGGCATAGCTGGACGCTGCCGCGCGGCGGGTCTGCGGCTCTGCCGCGAGCGCTGGGCAGCGTGATCGAGAGCCGCGGCGGCGTGATCCTGACCGGCGTGCCGGTGACCGGCCTGGTGCTGGAGCGGGGCAGGTGCGTGGGCGTCGAAACCGAGCGTGGCGACCGGTACCTGGCTCGCACGGCGGTGCTGTCCACCATTCACATCAAGCATCTGGTCGAGATGGCGCCGCCAGAAGTCTGGGGCGAGGACTTCAGGTACGGCGTGGCGACCTGGCAGCCCGGCATATCGATGTTCGTCAGCCACTACGCGACCACGCAGGCACCGAAGTTCGCAGTAGGGGATGGCCAGCTCAACGCCGTGGCTGCGGGCACGCCGCAGTCGGCGGAGCGGATGCTGCGCCTGGCTACCGACTTCAGGGCCGGCCGCATCGCGACGGACGATCCCGTCCTGCTCGTCTTGTGCCCGACGGTCGCTGATCCGTCCAGGGCGCCGGAGGGCCATCACACCCTTAAGGTCGTCGGGTTCCAGCCGTATGAGCTAGCCGAAGGGCCAGAGCGCTGGGACGAGGTCAAGGCCGAAGTGTCGTGCGCGAATCTCGCGCAGCTTCGCAGGTACGCCCCGAACCTGACCGACAGTGTCATCCTGGGCTCGGCCGTCAAGAGCCCGCTAGACCTGGAGCGGATGAACGCGCACAACTGGCATGGCTCCTGCCACGGCGGCGACGCCGGCCCGGCCCAGTCGGGTGAGCTGCGTCCGGTGCCGGGCTGGGCGAGTCACCGGATGCCGATCCCTGGCCTCTATCAAACCGGTGCCACCACGCACCCCGGTGGCTCGGTATCCGGCGCGCCTGGACGCAACGCCGCTGCGGTCATGCTGGCCGACGCGGGCAGATCAATCCAACACGGGTGAGGGACATGGCGATACGCACGTTCGGGACGACCGCTGTCGACTGGGAGCAGCGGGTGGACTTCGACCGGCTCCGCACCGAGCGGCTCGCCAGGCTCAGGGAGCAGCTAGAAAGGTCAGACCTCGGCGCCCTGCTGAGCTTCGACATGGCCAACACCAGGTACATGACGGCCACCCACATCGGCACCTGGGCGATGGACAAGCTGATCAGGTTCGCTCTGCTGCCGCGCGGCGGCGAGCCGATCGTCTGGGACTTCGGTTCTGCGGCCAGGCACCACCAGCTGTACAACCCATGGCTGGACCACACGCCAGGGGAGCCGACAGCCGAGGGCGCGGCACGAACGGGCGCGCGCGCCGGCATCTCGACCCTGCGCGGGGCGTTCCACCCGGACGCCGGGATCGCAACGGAGCTCGCGAAAACCGTGGCCGGAGTGCTGCGCGAACACGGGCTGGCCTCTGAGCCCGTCGGCATCGACGTTGCTGAGATGCCGGTACTTGCCGCGCTGGCGGCCGAGGGCATCAGGGCCGTCGACGGCCAGCAGGTGTTCCTCGAGGCGCGCAGGATCAAGACCGCCGATGAGATCACGCTGCTCACCCAGGCGTGCTCGATGGTGGATGCCGCCTACGACGAGCTGTACGGGTTCCTCCGGCCAGGGGTCAGGGAGAACGAGTGCGTCGGCCTGGTCAGCAAGGTCCTCTACGACCTGGGCAGCGAGTATGTCGAGGGCGTCAACGCGATCTCCGGCGAGCGCTGCTCGCCGCACCCGCATGTGTTCAGCGACCGGATCCTGCGGCCGGGAGATCCGGCCTTCTTCGACATCCTGCACAGCTTTAACGGCTACCGGACGTGCTATTACCGGACGCTCGCGGTGGGCAGCGCGTCCCGGGCCCAGCGCGATGCCTACGTCAGGTGCCGCGAGTACATGGACGCGGCGATCGCCAAGGTGCGGCCCGGTGCGACCACGGGCGAGATCGTCGCGCTGTGGCCGCGGGCTGAGGAATTCGGCTTTCCCGACGAGACTGCCGCCTTCGCGCTGCAGTACGGCCACGGCGTCGGCTTGTCCATCTGGGAGAAGCCGATCTTCAGCAGGCTCGTGTCCCTTGACCATCCTGAGACGCTTGAGGAGGGAATGGTGTTCGCGCTCGAGACCTATTGGCCAGCAGGGGACGGCTGGTCAGCGGCGAGGATCGAGGAAGAGGTCGTGGTGACCGCCGACGGCTGCCAGGTGATTACGAAGTTCCCGGCTGAGGACCTGCTTGTGGCCGGCCGAAAGTACTGGACAGTCGGCGGCGAGCTCGACACGCTCCGCGAAAGCCAGTCGCACCTGAACACTGCTGCCGGCCGAGGCGAGATGACCCCAGGGCAGGTGACATGACCACCACCACAACCACAATCGGCGCCGCCGAACTGCTCGCGCTGTACGAGCAGATGGCGGTGATCAGGCGGACGGAGAAGGCGGCGCACGACCTGTTCCTGGCCGGTCTGGTGAAGGGCACAACCCACCTGGCCGCCGGACACGAAGCGGTGGCGGTCGGCGCGAGCGCGAGCTTGCGGCCTGACGACTACGTCTTCGCGACCTACCGCGGCCACCATCACGCGATCGCCCGCGGCGCGACCCCTGAGGAGTGCCTCGCCGAGCTGATGAGCAAGGCAACCGGCGTGTGCCGGGCCAAGGGCGGGTCGATGCACCTGACGAAGGCGTCGGCGGGGATGCTCGGCTCCTACGCGATCGTCGGCGCGCACCTGCCGCTGGCCGCCGGGGCTGCGTGGTCGGCCAAGCTGCGCGGCTCTGGCCAGGTCGCGGTGGCGTTCTTCGGCGACGGCGCGACCAATATCGGGGCTTTCCACGAGGCACTCAACATAGCCGCGGTGTGGTCCCTGCCCGCGCTGTTCATCTGCGAGAACAACCTGTACATGGAGTACACGCCCATCGGGTCGGTGACCGCGGTGCCGAACCCCGCAGCCGACCGGGCACCGGCTTACGCGATCCCGGCCGAGGTCATCGACGGCAACGACGTGATCGTCGTCGCCGACGCCGTAGCCAGGGCGGCCAGCAGGGCGAGGGCAGGGGAGGGGCCGACGGTCCTCGAGGCGCGCACGTACCGGCACTTCGGGCACAGCCGCACCGATCCGGCGACCTATCGACCGCAGGAAGAAGTGCAGGAATGGCTGGAACGGGACCCGCTCGATATAGCCAGGGCAAGGCTCGCGGCCCTCGGCGTGGCTGTCGAGGACGCCGTAGCCGCCGATGACAGGGCGGCCGGGGTCGTAGCGGCCGCGGTCACGGCCGCGCGGGAGGCACCCGCACCGGACCCTGCCGATGCTCTCACCGATGTCTGGGCGGACGGAGGCTCGAAGTGGCGGACGTAACTGGCCGCGCAGCGGACGCGGACCTGAGTGTCACGTACCGGGAGGCAGTGGCCGACGGACTGGCGCGTGAACTTCGCCGCGATCAGGCAGTGGTTTGCCTGGGCGAGGACATTGGCGCGGCCGGAGGAGTGTTCAAGACGACCCAGGGCCTGTTCGCTGAGTTCGGGGCGGAGCGGATCTGGGACACGCCGATCTCCGAGCAGGCCATTCTCGGTCTGGCGATGGGCGCAGCCATGACCGGGATGCGGCCGGTCGCTGAGATCATGTTCTCTGACTTCTTCGCCGTGTGCTGGGACTACCTGGCCAATGAGATGCCGAAGATGCGGTACATGACCGGCGGGCAGGTCACGATGCCGCTCGTCGTCAGGACTGCGAATGGCGGTGGCCTGGGATTCGGCGCGCAGCACTCTCAGGCGGTCGAGAACTGGACGCTCACGATCCCTGGCCTGAAGATCGTCGCGCCGTCCAACCCTGCCGACGTCGTCGGCCTCATGGCATCGGCCGTGCGCAGCGACGACCCTGTGGTGTTCTTCGAGCACAAGGGCCTGTTCGCGAGCAAGGGCGCGCCCGCTCCCGAAGGACATGTCGTTCCGCTCGGCCAGGCCGCGATCGCCAGGCCAGGGACCGAGATCACCGTCGTCGCGCTGGCAGCTACCGTGCCGATGGCGCTGGCCGCCGCCGACCAGCTCGCGAGCGAGGGCGTCAGCGCGGAGGTAATCGACCTGCGCTGCCTGGTGCCGCTAGACATGGCTACCGTGCTCGCCTCTGTCGGCAAGACGTCCCGGCTGCTGATCGTGGAGGAGAACCCGTACCAGGGCGGCTGGGGCGGCACTGTCGCGTCGATCGTCGCCGATGAGGGCTTCGAACTGCTCGACGCGCCGGTCAAGAGGGTCGCGGCCGCGTGCGTTCCGCTGCCATTTGCCGATGCGCTCGAGCAGCAGGTGATCCCGACCATCGACTCGGTCACGGCAGCGATGCGCGCGCTCCTGTCGTACTAATCCCGCCAAGCGGCACCGTCCGCAGCGCTGTCACCAGCACGAACACGCGCCGTTACCAGCGCGAAAGCGCGCTGTTACGGGTGAATGGTTTCGGGCCATTGATGTTCGTGTGTGATTCATTTCACGTTAGTTTTTTGGTGATTCTGCCCGCCTTAACCCGGATCTGCAGGCATCGTAGTGATGCAAAGCACCCCGCGTGCGTGGCGTGTTACTCAGAGTAACCAGTCAGTCGCCTTGAACCTGCGACATCCGCCCGCACGACGCATCTCCGGTCCCGGCAGCAAACACGACAGCCGATTACGAGTGGACCGGCCGTGTACGGGTGAAGGTGAGCACGCGAATGGCGTGCCCGATTGAAAGTTCACCTTGATTCGCTCGCGATCGCTGAACCGAACGTCCACGTCCCGATTCACCATCGCCCGCATCATCATCACGGGGAGCGTTCCGGCGCTCGCCGCGGCGGCCATCACGGCAGGCAGCGGACTGACCGGAAGCGCAGCAGCTCAGCCGGTCAGGCCGGCTGCTAGCACGGCGCAGGCCGCCCCATCCCGGGCATCCGGCGGAACATCAGCCACCCTCCTGTCCACCCAGGCGCAAGCCGCCGCGAGGCGGCATCACCGCCTGGGCTGGAAGAAGGAGATCGCCTGGAAGATGATGTACAACCGATTCCCCTGGCGGCCGAGGAACCAGTTCAGGTACCTCAACCGGCTATGGAACCGGGAGAGCGGCTGGAGGATCCGTGCGTACAACCCGTACTCGGGCGCGTACGGCATTCCACAGGCGCTGCCTGGCAGCAAGATGGGATCGGCAGGACCGCGCTGGCGGACCAGTGCGCGCACCCAGATCAGGTGGGGAATGCGCTACATCAGGTCTCGCTACGGCTCGCCGCGCCGCGCCTGGTATCACTCGAATGCGACAGGCTGGTATTAGGTGACGTCGGTGGGCCTGCCGGCCGACTAGGCCGGCAGGCCCACCTCGCAACATTGCCCTGGTTAATTGGCTTCCCGGCTTGCCGCCGCGGCCTGCCAGCGCGCCGGGTCAATACCACCGGGGACCGGTGCTGCCGGATCGTAGGGCGTCCTGGTGTAGATGAACGATCCGATGTCCAGGGCGATCACTGATCCATCAGGCCCGGTCACCGGCATGAGCGGCTCGCCGGCCTGATAGCCGTCGATGCCGGTCCACCGGCCCGCTCCGCCGGGCCTGAACCGCATCGTACGGCCGCCGCCGTCCATGCTCAGCTCGAGCACGTCGCCTTCGAGGCGAAGCGTGAATGGCGCTGGTCCCCAGAACCAGCTGCCGAGCATGTCGAGCAGACCTTGGTCGACCTTCGCCGGTATCCACTCTGCCGGGCAATACGGTTCGCCTTCGGACAGGATGCCGAGCAGGTCAGCGGCAAGCGTCAGGTTGAAGCCCGCGGTGGAGTTGCACATCACGATCGCGGTATCGGCCCCTGGCCCGTCGGTGATCTGCATGATGGCGATGAATCCAGGCATCGAGCCGGTGTGCCCGTAGTGCCGCAGGCCTTCGGTGTTCCATAGCTGCAGTCCCATGCCGTATCCGGCCGCCCACGACTGCTCAGGCACGTCATTGATCACGATGGGCTCGCGCATCTCCGCCAGCGTCGCCTCGGCGAGCAGCCCGGGCACGCCTCCTGACAGGAACCTCGCGAAGGCAGCGAGGTCGCTGACGGTGGTCCACAGCTGGCCCGCCGGTGCCATCGCGCCCGCGTCGTGCTCGGGCTCGGTGAGCAGCGCGTCCGCGTACGGATGAACCGCGTAGCCGGTAGCGTGCGGCCGCTGTGGCCGGGTCGTGGTCCGGTTCATGCCGAGCGGCCCCAACAGGTCGCGGGCGATCACGTCGTACCACGGCAAGCCATGCTGCGCGGTGAGCAGCGCACCGAGCAGCGCATACCCGACGTTCGAGTAATGGTGCCGTCGTCCTGGCCGGAACCTGGCAGCGTCGGCGCCAAGCGATGCGGCAGCTAGCTCGGCGAGCGACGTGCCTGGCGTGCGCTCCCACCATGGCCCTGCTGTTTCCGCGCGCAGGCCTGCCGCGTGCGAGAGCAGGCTGCCGATCGTCATCGAGCCGACCGCACCAGCCACCTCGTCGTCCAGGTACTTGCCGATCGGATCGGAGAGGCTCAGCCGGCCGGCGTCACGCAGCATGAGAACGGCAGTAGCGACGAAGGTCTTGGTGATCGACCCCGCACGGTACTGGGTGCTGGCGTCCGGTGCCTGCCCGTCCGCTACGCCGCGGCCGCCCGTCCAGAGCAGTTCGCCGTCCCTGGCAACCCCGGCGGCGACCGAAGGTAGCCGCTGATCAGCTTGTTCACGAGCGAGCCTGACATCGAGAAGTCGCCTGGTCCGGTCTTCGATCATGGTGCCCCAGGCTACCGGCGGACGTGAGCAATTAGGCTGCGAGTGAACCCATGGGGCGATAGCAAAGGAACCCGATTTGCCGTTCTTGACTCCCGACGCCGACGTGGTCTCCATCATCGACTCAGCGCCAACACCACTCGCATCGCCTTCCCCGACCGAGCAGTTCGCGATCCTGGTGCACTACCAGGCGCATCCGCCCATCGCCATGCTGGCCAGGCCGAGGCTCAGCCTGGCGGGATTGCGGCTGGATCCCCAGATCGCGGGCCGCCAGCGAACGCGGCGATTCACTGGGCTGTCAGTGCTGCAGATCAGCGACGGCACGCAGCGGCCGCTCGCCCTGCCGGAGAAAGCGCAGGTCAGCATCCCAGTGTGGGCGCCTGACGGCTATCGGTTCGCCTTCACTGTGGATGAACCAGACGGGGTCGGCGTCTGGACGGGGGACGTCCGCACCGACGCCGACCCGGTTCAGGTGCCCGGTCTGCGGGTGCGAGATGTCCTGGGCGCCGAGCCTCCTGCCCTCGGCGGCACTGTCCGGTGGTCGCGGGACGGCCGGTGGCTGTACGTGCTCGGCGCGCCGCAGGACGAGGGCCGGAGCGTAAGTGGCGCGTCGATCGAGCCGCGGGTCAGCGAGGTGGCGGCTAAGAAGTCCCAGATGGCGACGTTCCAGGATCTGCTGACTAATCGCGCGGACGAGGACACGTTCGAGGCGCTGGCGACGACAACGCCGCTGCGCGTCGACCCGGAATCCGGGACGGCCACCAGACTCGGACCCGACGGCCTGTATCAGTACGTCGGCGAGTCTCCCGATCGGAGCTACCTGCTCGTCTACCGGCTGCAACGGCCGTTCTCCTACCGGGTGCCCTACGGTTACTTCGCCCGTCGCGTGGAGGTGTGGTCGCCCGACGGTGCTGTCGTGCGGATCGTCTCCGACCTGCCGGTCAGCGACGAGGTGCCGCGGATGGGAGTGCCGACCGGGCCGCGGCAGGTTTCCTGGGACGAGCGGGCTCCGGCCACGCTGATCTGGACCGAAGCGCTCGATGGCGGCGACCCGGTCGCGCCGGCCGAGTTCCGTGACGCGATCATGCGTCTGGACGCGCCGTTCAGCGCCCCACCCGAACTGGCCTTCAAGCTGGCACACCGCTGCCTGGACTGGGTCAACCTGGACGAGCCTGGTGCGATGCTCGTGACAGAGCACGACAGGGACCGCAGGTGGCTGACGACGTGGCTGTGTTACCCGGCCGAGCCCGGCAGGAACACCGTCGTGTTCGACCTGGCCGAGGACGACTCGTACTCCGATCCCGGCATCCCGATGATGCGCCTGAACCCGGACGGCACAAGGACGATCAGGCAGGACGGCTCTGCGATCTTCCTGCGCGGTGAGGGCGCCACACCAGAGGGCGAACGGCCGTTCCTCGACCGGCGCGACCTGCGGACCGGGTCCACGACCAGGCTGCTGCACAGTCCCGCCGATGCGCACGAAACGGTGCTCTGCTTCGTCGCCGGCCGCACCGACCAGGCAGTGATCTGGCACGAAAGCCCGGCCGAGCCGCCAAACCTGTGGGTCGTCGCGCTGGCCGGTGACACGACGCCAAGGCAGCTGACGAGCTGGCCTGACCCGCATCCGTGGCTCACGGGAATGCGCAAGCAGCTGGTCAGCACCGACCGCGGCGACGGCGTCCAGCTGTCCGGGCTGCTGCACACCCCGCCGCACTACGACCCGGATCGCGACGGCCCGCTGCCGCTGGTCATCTGGGCTTACCCGCATGACTTCGGCAGCGCCGTCACCGCCGGTCAAGTGCGCGGCAGCAGCACCAGGTTCACCAGGCTGACCGCGTCCGACCCGGCCTGGTTCGTGCTGCGAGGCTACGCCGTGCTGGCCAACGCGACCATGCCGGTAATCGGCGATCCGGAGACCAAGAACGATACGTATATCGAGCAGATCACTGCGGCAGCAGCCGCCCACATCAAGGGCATGGCGGCGGCCGGCATCGCCGACCCGGCGCGGGTGGCCGTCGGCGGCCACAGCTACGGGGCGTTCATGACAGCCAACCTGCTCGCACACACGGACCTGTTCGCCGTCGGCATCGCTCGCAGCGGTGCCTATAACAGGTCGCTGACCCCGTTCGGCTTCCAGACCGAACGCCGCAGCTACTGGGAGGTGCCGGAAATCTACGACCGGGTGTCGCCGTTCCGCTACGCGCACCAGATCACCACTCCGATCTTGCTGGTCCACGGTGCCGACGACGCGAACTCCGGCACGTTCCCCGTGCAGTCCGAGCGGCTGTTCCAGGCGATCGGCGGCAACGGCGGGACCGCCAAGCTGGTGATCTTGCCGCTAGAGAGCCATGGCTACCTGGCGAGGGAGTCTGTACTGCACGTGCTCGCCGAGCAGTTCAGCTGGCTTGACCGCTGGCTGGGGACCGCGGACTAGCGGCGCCAGCCTGTCTCGGCGTCGGCTGTCGGCCAGTCGGCACCGCCGTAAGGGGATCGCTTGCGCAGGTCGTCGCTGACGACGCGGCCAAGCTTCCTGGTCTCCCTGCGGTTGATCAGGCCGCCAGCCGCCGCGCCGGTCAGCAGCGGACCGAGCGACAAGACACTCCTGCTCGCCTTCGCGGCGAGCCTGCGCTGCAACTGCCTGGCGACCGGCGATCCTGCCGCGAGCACAAGTCCACCAGGCGCCAGCGCGACGCCGCGGCGCTGCGCCCACGCGCCGACGTAGGCGGTCATCCTGTCGACCCTGTTGCCAGGTACCGCTTGGCCGTAGATCTCATGCAGTTCGGCGACGAGCTTGATCTCGATTCCGACGACCGAGAGCGTCTCGGTCGTGATCTCCACCCCGGCGGCGGGAACGAACGGCAGCACTGCCCAGGTGCCGACGGCGATTCCCACGGCCGCCGAGGCCTTGGACGCGCCCTCGATCACCGACTCGGCGAGTTGGTCAGGACTCTGCCCGGGGAATTGCCTGCGCAGCGTCGCCTGATCCCTGACCGGCAGCCTCGGGGCTATCGAGAGCACGTGAGCGCTCAGCCAGCGGCTGCCGGCGGAGACACCCCGCCCGGTGATGCTAGCTCCCCGGCGAGCAGGTCCGCTGAGCGCGGTGCTGAGCCGGCGCACACGTTTCGTCGCCGCAGCGCGACGTTCTATCCGGCGGCTGATCCGGGCGCGGATGCCCCTGTGACGACGGCGGCGGTCCTCCTGCTCAGCTAGCTCGACCGCTTCTGAAACCGTCTCAAGCGCTGCCTGCGTGACGTCGTCAGGCTGATTTCCGGTCGGGTCCATACATCCCAGGTACCACAACTGCGCCGGATGATGCGACCTGGCACTCCCGCTTAAGAGGCGAACTGCTGTGCAGCTGAGGGGTAGTCGAACATCTCTTCCTTGGTGAACCAGACGCCGATTTCCTGGTCGGCCTCCGCGGCGTTGCCCGAAGCGTGCACGAGGTTGGCAACTGGCAGTCCCTTCGCATTCGCGTAGGCCTTGCTGACGTGCGCGAAGTCGCCGCGAATTGTTCCGGGAGCCGCCTGATCGGGGTACGTCGAGCCGACGAGCTTGCGGACCAGCGGAACCGCGCCGACGCCTTCGAGTACCAGCGCGAAGACCGGTCCGCTCTGCATGAACTGCGCCATCGAGTTGTATACGTCTGCGCCGAAGCGCTCTTCCAGGTCGAAATAGTGCCGCCTGGTCAGGTCGGCGTCCATCCACACCATCTTCGCGGCCACGACCTTCAGCAGCGCGTCCTCGAACCTGGCGAGCACTCGGCCGGTCAGCCCGCGGGCCACGGCATCCGGCTTCAGCAGGACGAGCGTCCGCTGGATGGTGCTGTCGTCGGTCATGTTGATCCTTCCGCTGGTGTTTTCGGCCGCAAGCTTAGCGGCGCACCCGTGGTGCTTAGCGGCGGGATGCAGCCTGAAACTCAGGCCGACGCCCAGTCGTTGTCACCTATCGGACGGATGTTCATCGGCGTTTGCTGTTGGGCATATGCAGAGCGGGCAGATGGCCCGAGCGTTCAGGTTTGGCAAAGAGCCCACCATCTTTTCAGCGCTTCGGGCACGGTTTAGGCCGAGGCATCTAGCTAGTCCGTCTATCTAGGTAGCAGATCCCGCATGCGAGAAGGAGGGTGGCGTGGCTCGATCGGCAGCGCATGCTCGGCCACGCCGACAGCGGCTTCGGCTCGTGCTGAAGATTCTCGCTGGTGTCCTGGCGGTCTTCATTCTGCTCACGAGCTGGTCCCTGGGACACGCACTCACGGCCCCTGGCGGCGGCAGCTTCTCCGAGCGAGTCGCCGAGTGGGCTCGAAACCACTCACTCGGACCGCTAGTTACATTCGGTGAATGGATCACCTATTCCAAGCCAAAGACCGGCGGCAAGCCGGATGTCTCTTTCAAGAAGCTCGGCGGCGAGGTGGTGCACAAGAAGAAGCACTACCACGGGATAAGGCCAGTCATCCCGGCTAATCTGGGTTCGCCGGCCGGCCGGCCGCTGGCCGGGGAGGGCGTATGGAAGACGGTCGTCAGCGTCAAGGGCGTGCCAGCAGTCTTCAAAACTTATCTGCGCCAGAGCCGCACCTACTCCTCCTACTACGCGGCCGTCGTCTCCATGGACCAGCGCTTGCTGAATTTCTCGCTCCGGCCAGGCACCGAAGACCCGGGCTACGGGCACTGGGGCGCGCCGATGGATATCCCGCATGGTCATCGGTACGGGCTGGTCGCCACGTTCAACAGCGGCTTCCGCGTCGCCTCCTCGGGCGGTGGCTTCTACCTGCACGGGCACTATGACGGCAGGCTCATCAAAGGCGTAGCCTCCGAGGTCTACTTCAAGAACGGCCAGCTCAGGATTGGCAGGTGGGGGCGCGGGCCGCTGCACATGGGGCCCGATATCGCGGCGGTCAGGCAGAACCTTCGCCCCATCGTGATCCACGGGCAGGTTCCGCGCTCCGTCGATCAGAATGTGCTGTCCAGTTGGGGCGCTACCCTCGGAGGTGGCTACAACGTCTGGCGGTCGGGTGTCGGCATCACGAAGGACAACCGGATTATCTTCGTCTACGGTCCCGCATTGGACGTGCGGACGCTGGCCAGCCTGCTCAAGCGAGCGGGCTGCGTGACGGCAATGGAGCTTGATATCAATCCCGACTGGATGTCCTTCATGTACTATCTGGCGAAAAATCACCCGGCGAATCCCACCCCGGTGAACCTGCTACACAGCCAGATCCAGCCACCGAACCGGTACTTCTACACTTCCAACCGAGACTTCACGGCGGTCTTCTCCCGATGACGTTCCCCACCCCGGCGGCGAAGGTGACCGAGCCGCAGAGCGGTGCTGCCGCGCGCTTGGCCGCGCCGCTCCGCTGGCTGGTGGCTGTGGTGCAGAGCACGCGTCCGCGGCAATGGCCGAAGAACCTCCTCGTCTTCGCCGCGCCGCTGGCCGGTGACTCGTTCGGCCGGCCGTACGGGTTCTGGTACGCGCTGATCGCTTGCGGGGCGTTCGTTGCCGCGTCATCGGCGGTCTACCTCATCAACGACGTTGTCGATGCCGAACGAGACCGCGGACATCCCTATAAGAAGTTCAGGCCGATCGCTTCTGGCCGGCTCCCTGCCGCGCATGCCGTGGTCCTGGCGGTCGCGCTGGTCGTCGTCGCGATCGGGACCGGCCTGGTCATCGGGGAGCCGCTGCTCACCTTGGCGGTCGCGGCGTATCTGGCGATCTCTTTCCTGTACTCGGCGTGGCTGAAGCACGTGCCCGTCGTCGAGCTGGCGTGCGTCGCCTCGGGGTTCGTGCTCAGGGTAGTCGGCGGCGCCGCCGCTACCCATGTGCCGCCGTCCGGCTATTTCCTGCTCGTCTGCAGCCTGGGCGCGCTCATGGTCGCGATCGCCAAGCGCTACACCGAACTCACCGTGCTCGGCGCGGACGCGGCGACACACCGGCCCGCGATGCGCGGCTATACCGCACCGGTGCTCCGGCTTACGCAGCGGATCGTGTCCACCGTCATGATCGTCTCGTACGTGCTGTGGGCCTCGTCGGAGCCGCATCCGAGGACGCGGTCGTGGCATCTGGTCAGCTCGATCGCGCTGGCCTGCGCGCTGCTGAGGTTTGACCGGCTAACCGCGCGCGCGACCAGCAAGCCGGTGGAAGACCTGATCGCGCGGGATCCGGTCATGGTGGTCTGCGAGGCTGCCTGGCTGATCCTGTTCGCCGTCGGTCTGTAAGGGGTTCTTATGCTCGACGACCTTGGCAGGCCAGGAAGGGTCCTGCTGCTCGGCGGCACCAGCGAGATCGGGCTTTCAATCCTTGCCGCGCTTCACGCGCCAGCCGACACCGAGGTCGTGCTGGCTGGCCGCGACGAGCAGCGGACGGCGGCCGGCGGCAAGGAACTGCCATACCGGTGCACGACCGTCGCGTTCGACGCGCTGGAGACCGGAGGTCACGAGGCCATCATCGACGGCGTCTTCGCCGCAGGGCCGGTGGACCTGGTAATCGCCGCAACCGGCGTGCTCACCCCGCAGGCGGAGGTGGACAAGGACCCGGTGCTTGCCGCGCAGATGATCGAGATCAACTTCACCAGCCACGTCACGACGCTGCTCGCGGCCGCGGCGAAGATGCGCATTCAGCGATACGGGACCATCGTCGTGCTGTCGTCCATTGCCGCGATCAGGCCAAGGAAAGCCAATTACGTCTATGGCGCGGCCAAAGCCGGGCTCGACGCGTTCGCCCGCGGGCTGACTGATGCCCTCGCCGGAACCGGCGTCCGCGTGCTGCTCGTGCGGCCGGGTTTTGTCACCGGCCGGATGACCGCGGGGCTGAGCCCGGCCCCGCTGTCGTCTACTCCGCAGCAGGTGGGCGCGGCGGTGGCCAGTGCGCTCGCCGGGCAGGACTCGATGGTCTGGGTCCCGAGGAGCCTCGCGGCCGCGGCGATGATCCTCCGCGTAGTTCCGAGGCCGTTGTGGCGCAAGATGCGTCGTTAACCATCCGTTCCGCAAGAACTCCCCGCCAAGGTGTCTGATTCCGCTGAGTCTGTGGCGTTACCTGCCTATTGGCGAGTGAATCGTCGTACTGTTGGGGTGCCGAGAGTTACCAGCAGCGATGGGGCTGCCACGCGTTCAAATCAGGCGGTCATGAGCAATCTAGGTGCTAGGCGGCGGGCTCGCCCAGGATCGTTGCCCGCCGTCACCTGGCCGGTCTGGTCTGGCTCAGCGCCTCCGATTACTGATTTCTTTAACCCCCGGCCGGAAACTGGCTACGGACTCGATGCCGGACTGACCGATCATGTTCACCGTGCCGCGGGCGATCAGCAAGCGCTCACGGTCCTGGTCGGGCCGAGCGGATACGGCAAGACGCACCTGGCCGCCGCCGTGTTGCAGGTGGCCGCTCGGACCAGCAGGACCGATCTGCAGGTATGGATCAACGCTTCAAGTCCCTCCGCGGTCGTGATGGGCTACGCGAGGGCGGCGAACGATGTCGGCCTCGCTGACCGTGGCATCGGGCCTGACGCGGCCGCCACGCGGTTCCTTGACTGGCTCGGCCGCACCGAAAGGCGCTGGCTGATCGTCCTGGACAACGTCACGGACGCTGGCGGCCTGCGGGGGCTCTGGCCGGTCGGCATCAGCGGCCAGACGCTCGTGACCTGCCACCCGTCGGCCGATATGACCGAGGTGTCGAGCCTGAAGCCGCGGGTCTGCCAGATCGGGGAGTTCAGCCCGCGCGAGGCGCTGGCCTACGTGACCGCGCGGCTCTACGACGAGACGGGCAAGCGGGTTGAGGCCGTCGATCTGGCAGGCGACCTCGGCTACATGCCGCTGGCCCTCGCGCTCGCCACGACCACGATGGCAGGAACCGCGCTGGACTGCCGCCAGTACCGGATCAGGTTTGCCAGCCGCAGGCAGGAACTACTCGGCCGGGCCGCAGGCGGATCAGTGTCTCCCGCCGAGGTTGCCTGGTCGCTGGCGATCGACCGGGCCGACCAGTACCCGCCACCAGGCCTTGCCAGGCCCCTTCTCGCGTTGGCGGCGCTGCTGGATCCCGCGGGCGTTCCCGTCCAGGTCGTGGCGAGCCAGGCGGCCTGTGCGTACCTTTCCAGGCACGGCCGGGGCATGCCGGTCGATGCGAGGGAAGTGATGTCCGCCCTCGGGGGCCTGGCCCAGTGCGGGCTGGTGATCATCGACAGGTCGGCCAGCGCGGGGCTGATCGCCATTCATCCCGTCATCCAGGAGACGGTCCGCAGGCTCGTGCCCGCCGCGGTGCTCGACGACGCGGCACGGTCCGCGGCTGATGCCATCTGCGAGGTGTGGCCGCAGCTGGAAGCCGAACCGCTACTCGATCAGGCGCTGCGCGGCTGCGCCGGCTGGCTGGGCGGGATCGCCGGGGACCTGCTGTGGCTACCAGAACCGCATCCAGTGCTGGTCAAGGCCGGTGAAAGCCTCAACTCGGCTGGCCTGGCTGGCGCGGCTGTCTCGTACTGGAAGTCGATGCTGGCGGCGAGCGGCCGTGCCCTTGGTTCCGAGCACCCCAGGACGCTAGAGATCCGTGACCTGCTCGCCGGCGCGTTCGAGTCGGCGGGCCGGTTCGACGAGGCCAGGGAACTGACCCTGGTGAGCCTGGCCGAACGCGAGCAAGTCCAGGGTCCTGATCACCCCGATGCCCTCACCGCGCGGACGACCCTGGCCAGGATCTACCGCGAAGCGAACATGTCCGAGCAGGCGATCGACATGTACGCCCGCGTGCTCGCGGACCGCGAGTGGGTGCTGGGCCCCGAGCACGCGGATACCCTCGGCGTGCGCAGCCAGCTCGCCAGCGCCTACCTGGCGGCTGGCAAATCGGACCAGGCGATCGCGCTGTACCAGCGCAACCTGGCGGACTGGGAGCAAGCACACGGACCTGAGCACCCCGACGTGCTGGCTGAGTATATGAACCTGGCCCGCGCTTACCAGACGGCCAACCGGCTCGACGATGCCATCGCGATCTTCAGCAGAGTACGGAAGATCCGAGAGAGCAGCCTCGGTCAGGATCATCCCGATACGGTCGCTGCGGCCAGCCAGCTCGCAAACGCCTACCGGAACGGCGGACGTCTGAAAGAGGCGATTTCCCTGTATCGCCAGGTAGTCGCCAGCCGCCAGACCATGCTTGGCGCCGATCATCTGGACACCCTGGCGGCCCAGTCCAACCTTGCGTCGTCCTATCACGCCGCGCACCGGATGAAAGACGCCATCCCGCTTTATGAGCGCTTGATCGCGGACCGGGAAAGAATTCAAGGTCCGGATCACCGCGACACGCTGACGACGCGCGGCAACCTGGCCAGCGCTTACCACTCGGCGGGCCGGATGGCCGATGCAATACCTGTCTATGAACAAGCGGCTACCGACTTTGAGCGGGTGCTCGGTCACGACCATCCGGACACGCTGACGTCACGAGGAAATCTGGCGCACGCCTACTACATGGCGCGACGGCAAAGTGATGCGATCAAGCTTTTCGAAAGAACTATCGCTGACAGCGAGCGAGCGCTGGGTCCTGATCACCCGCTTACCAAGACAATCAGCGACAATCTTCGAACTATAACTCGATTATGCATATCAGCGACTGCCTGTTGTTGGCATAAGGCCAGGCCAGAGGGCCTGCGGCCGCTCGCAGAAACGTCTGCTACATAGTAGTTCCTGACGCATTGCCACGCCCGCAAAAAGACCCGCTTTACCCAGCCGATGGCATTTTATTAATTCGTTCGCAGCATTGCCACATCCGTGGACGGGCATGATCATTTTCGGCCGGACAGGGCGCCCGACCGGCGCTCTAGCCGGGCCGCTACCCGTCAGGCAAGGAGGCGTTCGCTGTGAGCACCACAGGCTCGACGCTCACCCGCACTCAGCAGGCTCCGGTCGGGGCCCAGCAAATGCACATCGCCATGGTGGCACCGCCGTATTACAGCGTTCCACCGTCGGCATACGGTGGGATTGAGGTGGTGGTCGCCGATCTGGTCGACGCGCTGGTCACCAGAGGGCACAAGGTGACGCTCATCGGAGCAGGCACTCACGCGACCAGGGCACAGCGCTTCGTAGCCACATTTGACGAAGGCCCGGCAAACCAGCTCGGCGAGCTAGAACCCGAGATCGTGCATACCGCGAAGGTCGCGGCGCTTCTTGAAGAGCTGGACGTCGACATCATTCACGACCACACCCAGGCTGGACCGCTGATGGCCAGGGGCCGGCTGACGCCGACGGTGGTGACGGCGCACGGGCCGGTGCACGACGAATCCGGCGACTTTTACCGTGCTCTCGGCGATACCGTTCAGCTCGTTGCGATCTCCGATGTCCAGCGGGCAAGCTCGCCCGATCTTGCCTGGTCGGCGACCGTGCACAACGCGATCCGCGCTGAGACCTTCCCGTTCCGGGCTGACAAGGACGAGTACGCAATATTCCTCGGCCGGTTCCATCCGCATAAGGCACCGCACCTGGCAATTGATGCGGCCAGGGCGGTCGGAATGCCGATCGTGCTTGCCGGGAAGTGCTCAGAGCCGATCGAGCGCGACTACTTCTCCCGCGAGATCGAGCCGAGGATCGGCCGCGACGTGACGATCTTCGGGGTGGCCGACGGCAGCGCCAAGCGGCGCCTGCTGGCTCACGCAGCATGCATGATCTTCCCGATCTGCTGGGAAGAGCCGTTCGGCATGGTCGTGATTGAGGCGATGGCTTGCGGCACACCGGTGGTCGCGCTCCGCAGGGGTGCGGTTCCTGAGCTGATCAAGCATGGCCAGACTGGCATCATCGTCGACGATCCTGACGAGATCCCTGACGGAATCGCCCAGGCACGCAGGCTGAAACCGGCCACGTGCCGCAAGCACGTCGAGGCGAACTTCACGGTTGAGGTCATGGCGGAGGGCTACGAAGAGGTCTACCAGCGCTCGCTGTCCATGGCGCCGGAGCCATGGCTGTCCACCGCAGACCAAGCGCCAATTGTTTAGCAGCAAATGACCGGGTCGCCGTCACGCTAATCTTCAGCGTGTGGCGACCCGAGGCACGCGAGCGACGCAAGAACTGGCCAGGCTCGGGATCGCGCACTCGGTTTTGCAGTACTCCCATAAGGGAGCAGGCGGTTCCTACGGAACCGAAGCCGCCGCCGAACTCGGCCTGCCGCACGAGCAAGTGTTCAAGACCCTCATCGCTAGCATCGACAGCCGTCTGACCGTCGCCATCGTGCCGGTTGCCGCGCAACTCGACCTCAAGGCGCTAGCGAACGCCGCGGGCGGCAAGCGAGCGGAGATGGCAGACCGAAGCGCAGCTGAACGTGCGACCGGCTACGTGATTGGCGGGATCTCGCCGATCGGTCAGCGCAAACGCCTGCCGGTCGTGATCGACGCGTCAGTGGCCCGCTGGCCGGTGGTTTACTGCAGCGCAGGCCAGCGCGGACTTGAGCTTGAGCTAGCGCCCGCTGACCTGATCCGCGTGACCGACGCGAAGGTCGCTGACATCGCTGCCGGTATGCGGCCCGGCGGCGCCGGCCCGCGATGACGACTTCCCGCAACCCCTCAGGTCGGGCGCTCCGTCAACAACCTCGCCTGAGCTCGGCTGAAGCCCGCTCGGCAGCCTGCGCGTGACGGCGAAGCAGACGAATCCGGCAGCCGCGGTGATTGCGAAGGCGACGCCGATTCCGGACGCGAGCGACCAGCCGAACCGGACCGCGGCACTAATGGCGGCTCCGCCGATCCCGATACCCAGCGCGCCACCGAGGACGTCGGCCAGGTTCAGCGATGCGGAGGCCCAGCCCTCACGGCCGGGCGGCGCATCAGCGAGCATCAGCAAGGTCGTCGGCGCGTAGCTCATACCCATGCCGAGCCCGGCCACCGTCCAGGCGGCGATCCCGACCGCGACCGGGATTCCGCTGTCCAGCATCGCGCTCAGCCCGCCGATGCCGACCAGAATGATGACCAGGCCGATCCTGATCAGCCGCCTGCCCTCCCACCGCGAGGCCATCCTGGCCTGGAACCAGGCGCCTGCCGTCCATGACAAGGTGCTGCCGGTCACCGCAACCCCGGCCAGAACCGGGGTACGGTGCCGCAGAATCGTCACCGCAAGCGTCACGAAGGCGTCGGCGCCGAAGAAGCAGAACGTCAGCAGGCCGCGGCTGAGTATCGTCGCAGGCAGTCCGTACCTGGCGGACAGCGTCCCGGCCGGCAGCAGACGCCGGAGCACGGGCACGCCAAGCGCGAGCCCCGCCGCCGTCAGCGCCGCGCCGACAATCACGCTGGGCACTCTGAGCGTGCTAGCGCTCGCATCGGAAACCTCGCCGGTGGCCGAACCTAGTGCCAGCGTGAGCCCGCCGAGCACCAGGCCGGCGCAGACGGCGACGCCAATCCCGTCGATCAGTCGGTGCGGCTGCCCCTCACCTTCCGGCGCCGGTTCACGGCCGAGCCGCAACAGTGCGGGAATGGCTACCGGCCCGGTCAGCGCGATGAACGGCAGCAGCCCGAGGAACACCCACCGCCAGCCGAAATACTTTGCCACCTCGGCGCTGAGCGCCGGGCCCGCCAGCCCAGGAGCGACCCACGCCGTGGACAGGACGGCCATCATCCGCGCCCTGAGCCGGTCAGGCAGGCACCGCCCGATCGCGACGTACGCGACCGCCGGGACCGCGCCGGCGCCGATGCCCTGCAGCGTGCGCCCGGCGATCAGCACGGGCATCGAGGGAGCCAGTCCCGCGATCGTCAGACCCGCAGCGAACACGATGATTCCCGCGATGTACGGCACGGCGGGCCCGCGCCGGTCGGCGGCGCGCCCAGCCGCGACGATCCCGACCATCGTTCCGAGCAAGAAGGCGCTGAACACAAAGCCGTACAGGCTCAGCCCGTGCAGGTCCCTAGCGACCAGCGGCATCACGGTCACGACCGCGAGCGCCTCAGCCGCGACGAATGTGATCGTCGCAGCCAGCCCGATCGTCAGCGCTCGCCGCTCAGCCGCCCACAGTCCGCCCTCTGCGGGCCGCCCTCCCGCCACTCGCCCGGACGCCATTGTCCCCACTTTCGGTTCCTCGTATGAATGCTGCCTTCAGCAGGGTAAAAGCTCAGGCGCGCTTGAAGTCAACCTCTATTTGACCGAGAAAGCGCCGCGATCACGTGGCCTTGATGGTGCGTGAGCGGGAAAGCACGCGGCCTTTGGCATCACGCGCCTCAACCTCGAAGTAGGGGCCGCCGGAGACCGTGATCGCGGTCTCGAATCCCTTCCTGGGTGCGGCCTTCGCCGTCGTCATCGACGACTGGTTTCGGCCAGCGAGCACATTCCACGTGGCCACCTCGGTGGCGCCGTTCCAGCTCGCGTAGACGGTCGCGCCGCCGGACCGGCGATGCGCGGCGATCGCGGGCTGATCGCTCGGATTGCCCACCCAGTCGCCGAGGAAGGCTCGGTAGGTCGGGTCGCCCTTCAGCAGCTGGCCATCGAGCAGCAGCTTGCCCTGGGCGTTGAACTCGGAGAAGTAGGGGTTCGTGCCCCACCCCACGAACATGCCGCCGCCGGGGAGCATCTGCGCGTTGCCCATCGCCTTGGAGAGGATGAGCGCTCCCGGGTGGATGAACTCCTTGCGCAGCGTGACGAGCATCGAGTCGAAGTCGACGTTCAGGATCAGGGCTCGCGACTGCTTCTCGTTCTTGGGCAGCACGCCGTCGTAGCCGTCGTCGAATACCGTCAGCGTGTTCTTCCCGTGCAGCCGGGTGTCGTGCTGCCAGTAGAACTCGCTGCCCGGCCCCATCGTGAAGTCGGTCTTCTTGCCGTTCAGCCGCCAGACGATGTCGCCGGTCTTCCTGCTGACCTTGTACATGCACCAGGTGTTGCGAGCTCCGATCAGCAGGTCGCCATCGCCGGCGTCCTCGATGGTGTTGATGTGGAAGTAGTCGTAGGGCTTGTCCTTGGTTCCGTACCCGTGCTCGACCGGCAGGTAGGTCTCATCGAAGCCGACATGGTCCAGGCTGTCCCACTCGAACAGCAGCTCCCCGGTCTCGATGTTGATTTCCTGCGCGATGCCCGAGAGCAGCCAGCCCTTCTTCGGGCCGCCGAGCTTAGACAGGTCGTAGGGCTGCTTGTTGAATGCCGAGACGAGCGCCGTGCCCTGCGGGCTGATGTTGAACTCGTGCTCGTCCACATGCTGGCCGTTGAGTGCGTGGATCGTGTGGGTGATGTCGTAGGAGCTGTCGGCGATCTTGGCGACGCCGACGCCGTACCCGCCGGCCACGACCCTGCCTTCGAACCAGGTCAGCACCGGCTTGCCGTTAAGGATCTGCCGCTGGAAGTCCATCTTGCTTTCCTGGCGGTTCGTGTCCGGCGAGAACCAGACCAGATCGCCTGCCGTGTCCATGATCATCGCGCCGCCCTGGCCAGGGCCGGAGTTCGCGATCGCCAGGAACATGTACTGCAGCGGGTGACCGGGAGCGACATGGCTGAGCGTGACCTTGGGCGGCGTCAGGTCAGGCCTGGACACGTAGTGCTGGAGGCCCTTCGAAGGCCGCGGCTGCGCATTGCTCCGATCACATGCAACGAGGCCCAGCCCGGCCGCCGCTGCCGCGGCGGTGCCCGCCAGCATGTCGCGCCGGGTCAAGCTGTCTTTCATCGGATACCTCGTTACGGGATCAGAGGGCTACGAATTATGTGCCAGAAGGCACAATATCGGCCAAGAGCACCAAGCCGCTGCCGGGAATCAAGTATGCCGGCCGTCCAGGGTGGCCGCGCGCGCCTGTTATACCCAGAAGCTCAGCGGCTCTCAACCGCAGCCGACCTGGCCAGTGCTTTGCCTTTCGCGTCATGCGCCTGTACAGCGAAGTAGGGCCCGCCGTGATGCACCGCGATAGCGGTCTCGAAAGAGGACTTGCGGCTTGACTCGACCTCATGCAAAGCGGACCTCGACCTGCCTGCGAACACCCGCCAGGAGGCTACGTCGGTGGCGCCGTTCCAGCTCGCGTAGACGATGGTGCCGCCACCTGACCGGCGTCTCGCCGCGGCAGCCGGCGGCTCGTTGGGATGACCGGACCAATCCTGCGTGAACGCACGATATGAGGCGTCTTCGGCCCCGATCTTTCCGTCGAGCAGCAGCCGGCCGTCGCTGGAGAACTCCGAGAATCGCGGCACGCTGCCCCAGCCGACGAACATTCGCCCGTCATCGAGCAGCTGAGCGCTGCCCATCGCCCCGGCGAGCACCCGGTGGCCAGGGTGGGTGTAGGCGTCCTTCAGGGCCACTTGCCGCCCGGCGGTGTCGACGTCCAGGATGATCGCGCGCGACTGTCTCTCCCGCACCGGCTTGGCGCCGTTGTCGAACACGGTGATCCGGTTGCCGCTGAGCTCGCGCACGTGATGCTGCCAGTAAAAGTGGCTACCTGGCCCCATGTTGAAGAACGATCGCCTGCCGTTCAGCCGCCAGACCGGCGTGCCCGCGCTGTTGCGCTTGACCCGGTAGATGCACCAGGTGTTCCGCCCCGAGATCAGCACGTCACCGGAGTTGTCAAAGGTTGGCGAAACCGAGTTGATGTGGAAGTAGTTGTACGGCCACGCCTTCGTGCCGCTCCCCGACCCGCTCCCCGGCAAGAGGACTTCGTAGCTGTCCGCGAGCGGGATGTGGTCGATGCTGTCCCACTCCCACAGCAGCTTTCCTGTCCTGATGTCGATCTCCTGGGCGACGCCCGAGATCACGTAGCCATCCTTCGGGCCCCGGTGCTTGGTCAGGTCGATACCGCCATGCGTCCGGTAGATCGTAATCAGCGCGGTGCCTTCAGGGGTCACGTAGAAGTCATGGAAATCGGCCAGCTCGCCGTGCGGCGGGCGGATGACATGCCGGATCTTGTAGCTCGAGTCCGCGATAACGAGCTCGCCTTTGCCATAGCCCTGAACGATCCGGCCCTGAAACCAGGTGAGGACCGGCTCCCCCAGATAGGTCTGGACGCTGAAGTTCATCCTGCGATGGGTAGCCGTGTTCGGGCCGAACCATACGAAATGCCCGTGGTCGTCGAGGATGTACGATCCGCCGTGCCCGGGCCCTGAGTAAGGGGCATTGAGGAAGATGTAGCGCGGGTCGCCTGGCGCGCCGTGCCGGTGCACCTTGACCCTCGGCGGGGTGAGGTCAGGCCGGGAAACGAACGGATGGATCGTCTTCGGCGAATTGCTGGAAAGGAGCGACTTGGTGAACGAGCACGCGCTCAGCCCGGCGGCTGCGGCGGCGGCCGTCCCGGTCTGCAGCAGCTGCCGCCGCGTCACACTGTCGGACATAGCGTCCCGGCGGCCTTACCGAATCCTGACCGTCGGGGACTTGCGCATCGCGCGGCCTTTGGCGTCCAGCGCCTGAACCGCGAAGAAAGGCCCGTGGTTCGGCACGTGGATGGCGGTCTCGAACCCGTTCTTGGGTGCGGTGGCGATGCGATGCAGGCCGCCCCTGGTCCGGCCGGCGAAGACCGCCCAGCTATGAGCAAGCGTGGCGCCGTTCCAGCTCGCGTAGACGGTCGCGCCGCCAGTGCGGTGCCTGGCTGCCGCCGCCGGGGGGCTGGCCGGGTGGCCGGTCCAGTCCTGCGTGAACGCCCGGTAGGACGGGTCACCCTTAATGATGTCGCCGTCGAGCAGCAACCGGCCGTCGTGTGAGAACTCCGAGAAGTGCGGTTCGGTGCCCCAGCCGACGAACATCCGGCCATCGGGGAGCAGTTGAGCGCTGCCCATCGCCCCCGACTCGTACTGCGGCGTGCCCGGGTGAATGAAGGCCTTCTTCAGCGAGGCGTGCATCGTGGTTGTGTTGACGTCGAGCAACAGGGCCCGCGAGTGGATCTCGTTGGGCACGCCATTGTCGAAGACCGTGATCTGGCCCTTCACCTGGCGCACGTGATGCTGCCAGAAGAACTTGCTACGCGGCCCCATCGAGAAGTTGGACTTCTTGCCGTTCAGCCGCCAGACGATATGCCCGGTCGGTCGGTGGACCCGGTAGACGCAGAAGGTGTTCCTGCCGGAGATCAGCAGGTCTCCGCTGCCGTCGCCCACCTCGGAGAGCGAATTGATGTGGAAGTAGTTGTACGGCGCGGCGCGCGTCCCGTCGCCGGCGTCGCCGCCGTCGCCGATCTTCTGGTACGACTCCTTGAGCGCCACGTGCGGATTGCTGCGCGCCCAGCTATCCCATTCCCACAGCAGGCGGCCAGTGGCGATGTCGATCTCTTGCGCCACACCGGACAGCAGGTAGCCGTTGGCTGGACCGCCGACGGGCCGGAGGTCAACGTTCGCGTGCCGGCGGTAGATCGAGATCAGCGCCGTGTTGTTCTTGGTGATGTAGAACTCGTGGAAGTCGGCTAGCTGACCGCCGTGAGCGCGGATGACGTGCCTGATCCGGTACGAGGAGTCCGCGACGATCAGCTGGCCCTGGCCGAAGCCCTCCACAACGAGCCCCTGGAACCAGGTCAGGACGGGCTCGCCCTTGTACGTCTGCACGCTGAAGTTCATCCGGTGGTGCGCCGCGGTGTTCGGGCCCATCCAGATGTAGTGACCGTGCCGGTCGATGATGTACGAGCCGCCTTTGCCGGGTCCTGAGTACGGCGCGTTGAGGAAGATGTAGTGCGGAGTGGCCGGCGTTCCGTGGTGCCGCAGGGTGATGTGCGGAGGATGCAGATCAGGGCGTGATTTGAACGGCGGTCCGGCGGAGAACGACGTCACCTCGGCGGCCGACCGGGTCATCGGGGAGCCCGCGTTCGACTTCGCTGAGCCGGTGTTCGACTGCGGCGACCCAGTGTCCTTGAGTATTGAGCACCCGGTAAGGCCTGCGGCCCCCGCGGCCGATGCGCCGGCCAGCCCGAACAGGCCCCTGCGGGACAGCGCCTCAGGGAGCGCGCGTTCCTGGTCTTCCGCAGTGCTGCCGCTCAGTGTCTCTGGAAGCGCGTGCGTCGGGTCATCCGCCGCGCGGCCGCTCAGATCGTCGGTCATCGGCCGAGCCTCCGGTTCGGGGTTGGTGCGCGTTTCGAAGCCCCCCGGGGGTCCATTGTGTAGCAAACGAGAAGGCGGAGGGCGGACGAACGGTCATCTTAACCGCTTCGTAGCCGTGAGATGACCGACGTCCGCCCGGTGCTTGACCAGTGCCCGATTACGGCATGCAGACGGCGCCGCGATCGGCGCCGGACACCAGCGCCGCGTACTTGGCAAGGGCTCCGCTTGTGTAGTTGGGCGCCGGGCGCTTCCACCCGGCCCTGCGCCGGTCCAGCTCTGCCTCGTCGACCAGCAGGTCAAGCCGCCGCTGCGGAACGTCGAGCATGATCGGATCGCCGTCGGCGACCAGCGCGATCGGCCCGCCGTCAAACGCTTCGGGGGCGGTGTGCGCGATGCAGGCGCCGAATGTCGCACCGGAGAACCGGCCGTCGGTGACAAGCACCACATCCTTGCCGAGCCCCGCGCCCTTGATCGCCGCAGTGACGGCGAGCATCTCGCGCATGCCGGGCCCGCCTCTCGGGCCCTCGTTCCGGATCACGACCACGTCGCCCTTCTGCACCTGGCCGCTGGTGATCGCCGCGAAGCAGTCTTCCTCGCGCTCGAACACCCGCGCCGACCCCTGGAACCGCAGCTTCTCCAGCCCGGGCACCTTGACGACGGCGCCGTTCGGGGCCAGGCTGCCGCGGAGCACCGCGAGCCCGCCCTCGGCCAGCAGCGGATCGCTCACCGGCCGCACGACCTCGCCGTCCGGCTTCGCGGCTGCAGCCACGTTCTCGGCCAGCGTCTTGCCGTTCACCGCGATCGCGCTGCCGTCGATCAGCTCTGCTTCCAGCAGCTCGCGCAGCACCACGGGCAGCCCGCCGACCTGGTCGAGCTCGCTCATCACGAACCGGCCTGCCGGGCGCATCGAGGCGATCAGCGGCGTGCGCCTGCTGATCTTGTCGAAGTCGTCGAGGGTCAGGTCGACCTGCGCCTCTGCGGCGATCGCGAGCAGGTGCAGGACCGCGTTCGTCGAGCCCGCCGTCGCCATCACCACCGCGGCCGCGTTCAGGAACGCGGTCCTGGTCAGGATGTCGCGCGGACGAAGACCGGCTGACAGCGCCTGCACGGCGATCTCGCCCGTCGCTCTCGCCAGCGCGGTTCGCTCGGCGCTGACCGCGGGCGGTGACGCGGCGCCAGGCAGCGCCATGCCAAGCGCCTCAGAACACGCCGACATCGTGTTCGCCGTATACATGCCCGCGCACGACCCGGCTCCCGGGCAGGCGGCTCGCTCGACCGCGAGCAGGTCAGCGTCAGACATCTCCCCGGCCGCCTGGGCACCGACCGCCTCGAACACGTCCTGGATGGTCAGCGTCCGGCCGAGCGCGCGCCCTGGCAGGATCGTGCCGCCGTACAGGAACGCGGCTGGCACGTTAAGCCTCGCGCAGGCCATCAGCATGCCGGGGAGTGACTTGTCGCAGCCCGCGATCGCGACCAGCGCGTCGAACCGTTCAGCGTGCACCATCAGCTCAACCGAGTCAGCGATCACCTCGCGGCTGACCAGCGACGCCTTCATCCCTTCGTGGCCCATCGCGATGCCGTCGGAGACGGCGATGGTGCCGAACTCGATCGGAACCGCGCCAGCCTGCCGGACGCCCTCCTTGGCCGCGCCCGCAAGCGTGTTCAGGTGCAGGTTGCAGGGCGTTACCTCATTCCATGACGAGGCCACAGCGACCTGCGGCAGCTTCAGGTCGTCCTCGCTCAGCCCGACGGCGCGCAGCATCGCCCGCTGCGGCGCCCTGGCCGGCCCTGTTGTCAACGGGCCGCTGCGCGGCCGCGGCAGATCTGTCATGTCGGACCCTTTCTAGGCATAACGGAACGTTCATAACCGGTGTTTGCCACGAGGCTGGTCGCTACACAGGGACAAGCGCCTGCGCGCCGGCCCGCAACAGGCCATAGCTGATGCCGTCGGCGAGAGCCTCCCAGGACGCCGTCACGATGTCGTCGGATACTCCGACCGTGGTCCACTCGCCGTCGTGGTCCGCCGATGTGAGCATCACGCGCGTGACCGCGCTGGTGGCGGCTCTGCCGTCGAGGATCCGCACCTTGTAGTCCACCAGGTGAATCGTGGCCAGCTCCGGATACAGCTCGGCAAGCGCCTTGCGCAGCGCCTGGTCGAGTGCGTGGACGGGCCCGACGCCCTCGCCAACGGCCACCACCCGCCGCTCACCAAGCAGCAGCCTGACGATCGCCTCGGAGCGATCGGCTCCATCAGACTTCTCGATCACCACCCGGTAGCCCTCGAGGTCGAACCACGATGGCATCCGCCCGGCGACGCGCCTGACCAGCAGCTCGAACGAGGCGTCGGCAGCCTCGAACGCGTACCCGCGGTGCTCGGCCGCCTTGATCTCCTCCAGCACCTCAGTAGCGACGTCGCCGTCCAGGTCGAGCCCCATTTCACCGGCCTTGACCAGTACGTTGCTGCGCCCGGCGAGCTCGCTGACCAGCACGTGCGCGCGGTTGCCCACCCGCTCGGGGTTCACGTGCGAATACGCGTCAGGCCGCCGCGCGATCGCGGAGGCGTGCAGGCCTGCCTTGGTGGCGAAGGCCGACGAGCCGACGTATGGCTGCTTCGGATCGAAAGGCAGGTTGGCGAGCTCGGCGATCTCCCGCGCTGTCGTCGCGAGCGCCGCGAGCCTCCCTGGCGGCAGCAGGTCGTGGTCGCGCTTCAGCTCCAGCCCGGCGATCACCGCGAACAAGTCAGCGTTGCCGCATCGCTCGCCGTAGCCGTTGGCGGCGCCCTGCACGTGGGTCGCGCCCTCGCCGACGGCAACCAGCGAGTTTGCTACCGCGCACGCCGAGTCGTTGTGGCAGTGCACGCCGACCCGCAAGCCGGGGAAACGCCCGAGCACATCGCGCACGATACGCACGATGTCATCGGGCAGCGTCCCGCCGTTCGTGTCGCACAACGCCAGCGTGTCGGCACCAGCGCTGGCCGCGGCGGCCAGGCACTCGAGTGCGTAGTTCTGGTCAGCGGCGTATCCGTCGAAGAAGTGCTCAGCGTCGAAGACGACCCGCCGTCCCTCGCGCTCGAAGAACCGAGTCGAGTCCGCGATCATCGCGAGGTTCTCC
The DNA here is from genome assembly GCA_035276345.1 of Streptosporangiaceae bacterium. Taxonomy (GTDB): domain Bacteria; phylum Actinomycetota; class Actinomycetes; order Streptosporangiales; family Streptosporangiaceae; genus Chersky-822. The sequence continues at coordinate 74,092 of DATELR010000123.1, forward strand.
TCGCGGGTCGTCCGCAGCGCCTCGTCCACGTGCAAGGTCCACGACTTGCCGACCAGCGTCACGATCGGCGTGCTCGCGACGAGCAGCGTCTCAAGATCGGGATCGCCGTCCGCCGAGCGGTTCGGCCTGCGGGTTGCTCCGAACGCCGCGAGCTGAGCGTTACGCCACGGGATCTCGCTCGCTCGCGCGAAGAACTCCTTGTCCTTCGGGTTCGACCCTGGCCAGCCGCCCTCGACGACATCAACGCCGAGCTCGTCAAGCGCCGCGGCGACCCTCAGCTTGTCCTCGACGGTCAGGTCGAGCCCTACTTGCTGCGAGCCGTCTCGCAGGGTGGTGTCGTACATCTCCACGGCGGAGTCGTGCGCGGTCATGGCGACACCGCCGCCTTCAGCGCTTCCGCCCACGCATCCGTCGACTCGGCGCCGCCTGCTGCCAGCACCGCGTCCACTGCGGCCTCAAGCTCAGCCGCGGCCTCGCTCTCGCCGAGGTGGTCGAGCATGAGCGAAGCGGACAAGACGGCGCCGGCCGGGTTGGCTTTGCCTGTTCCGGCGATGTCCGGGGCGGAGCCGTGGACCGGTTCGAACATGGAAGGTCCGGTCTTACTGGGGTTGAGGTTGCCGCTCGCGGACAGGCCCAGCCCGCCGGTCAGGGCCGCCGCGAGATCAGTGAGGATGTCGCCGAACAAGTTGTCCGTGACGATGACATCGAAGCGGCCAGGGTCGCTCACCATGTACAAGCACGCGGCGTCGACATGGGCGTAATCGAGCTGAACTCCCGTATCGGCAGCCACCTCCTTGGCGACGCGCATCCAGAGGCTGCCGGCGTTGACCAGGACGTTGGTCTTGTGCACCAGGGTGAGGTGGCCGGTGCGCCGCTTGGCGAGCCCGGCCGCGTAGCGGATGCAGCGCTCGACGCCGGCGCGGGTGTTGAGTGACTCTTCGGTGGCGACCTCGAATGCGCTGCCCTGGTGCGCGATGCCGCCAGCGCCCGCATACAGGCCCTCGGTGTTCTCCCTGACGACCATGAAGTCCAGGTCGTCCGCGCCGGCCGTGTCGACGCCCGGACGCTGCTTGGCCGGGCGCAGGTTGACGTAGAGGTCGAGTTCGAAGCGCAGCCTGAGCAGCAGGCCGCGCTCGAGTACCCCTGGCGGGACCGACGGGCTGCCGACAGCGCCGAGGAAGATCGCGTCTGCGGTGCGAAGCTCGTTCAGCGTCTGGTCAGAAAGAACCTCGCCGGTGCGAAGGTAGTGCTCGGAGCCGAGCGGGCTATGCTGCCACTCCACCGTGAAGCCGTGCCGCTTGCCTGCCTGATCGACCAGGTCCCGCGCGACCGCCGTGACCTCCGGGCCGATGCCATCGCCGGGAAGATGCGTGACGGCGTACGTGCGTACGTTGCCCTCCATCAGGCGTTCTCCTCGGTGTCGTGATCCGTCTCGGCGTCGAGCCAGCTCATCATCCGGCGCAGCGGCCGGCCGGTCTGCTCGATGCGGCTGGTCAGCGCCTCGCTGCGAAGGCGGTTGAAGTTGGGCCGGCCAGCGTCGTCCTCAGCGATCCATTCTCTGGCGAACTCGCCTGACTGAATGTCGGCCAGGATCTTGGCCATTGCCTGCCTCGCAGGCTCGGAGATGACCTTGGAGCCTCTCGTGAGGCCGCCGTACTCGGCGGTGTCGCTGACCGAGTGCCACATCCAGGTCTCGCCGCCTGCTTGCATCATGTCGACGATCAGCTTGAGCTCGTGCAGGCACTCGAAGTACGCCACCTCGGGCTGGTATCCCGCCGCGACGAGGGTCTCGAACCCGGCGTTGACCAGCGCGGTGACGCCGCCGCAGAGCACGGCCTGCTCGCCGAACAGGTCGCTCTCCGTCTCTTCCTTGAACGTGGTGACCAGCGCGCCGGCCTTCGTGCCGCCGATCGCCTTCGCATACGACTTCACCAGGTCCCACGCCTTACCGGTGGCATCGTGGGCGACAGCCACCAGCACCGGCGTCCCCTGCCCGGCCTCGTACTGCCACCGCACGGTGTGCCCTGGCGCCTTCGGCGCGACCATGGCGACATCGACGTCAGCGGGCGCCTCGACGTACCCGAAGTGCACGTTGAACCCGTGCGCGAAGAACAGGGCGTCCCCGGCCTTGAGATTCGGCTCAATTGCTTCCGCATACAACGCCCGCTGCCCGGTATCCGGCGTCAGCACCATAATCAGATCGGCCCACCCGCAGACCTCCGCAGGCGTCCCGACTGCCAGCCCCTCTTCCTGAGCCTTAGCGCGCGACTTAGACCCTTCCGGCAGCCCCACCCGCACATCACACCCGCTGTCACGCAAACTCAGCGCATGCGCGTGCCCCTGCGACCCATAGCCCAGTACAGCCACCTTCCGGCTCTGCACCAGCCCGAGGTCAGCCTCGTCGTCGTAATACACCGTCGCCATCGAAAGTCCTTCCGTTATCTCGTTCTGTGTCGCTACGCGCAATCAGCCAGCACAGGCTGATCGTCAGTGATCGTCGAACTGCCGCGGCCGATCGCGATGAGGCCGGTTCGAACGACTTCTGACGTCCCGTGCGGCTCCAGCTGCGCGAGCAATGCGTCCAGGCGTCCTGGCGAGCAGACCGCCTCGAGCACGATGGTCTCCGGGTCGAGGTCGACGACGTTGGCACGGAACGAAGCCGCGACGTCGAGGAGATCGGCTCGAAGCTCCGGCCGGACGGTGACCTTGATCAGCGCGAGCTCACGCTCGACGGCCTCTTCTCCGGCGAGCTCGACGACCTTGAGCACCCTGACGAGCTTCTCGAGCTGCTTGTGGACCTGGTCGACGGGCGTGGTCTCGCCGTCGACCACGATCGTCATCCGGCTGACCCGCTCGTCGCTGGTCGGCCCGACTGACAGCGACGTGATGTTGAAGGCGCGCCTCGAGAACAGTGCGGCGACGTGAGCGAGCACGCCTGGCTTGTTCTCGACCAGAACCGAGAGCGTATGCGTGGTCATTTCGCGATCACTTCCTTGCGCGCGGCTGCCAGCTGCTCCGCGGCGGTGAACTCGGGACCGAGCACGATGTCGTCGTTCGCGTGACCGGCCGGAACCATCGGGAAGACGCCTTCCGCGTCGTGGGTGCGGAAGTCCACGACCGTGGGCACGTCGCTGATGGACAGTGCCTTCTCGAGCACCGCGTCGACCTCGCTGGCCGAATCGCACCGCAGCCCGGCGCAGCCGTAGGCCTCGGCGAGCTTCACGTAGTCGGGGATGTCGCGGCCGAGATGCACCTCGGAGTAGCGCTCGTCGTAGAACAGCTCCTGCCACTGCCTGACCATGCCGAGGAAGCCGTTGTTGAAGATCAGCACCTTGATCGGCAGGCCCTCGATCGCGCAGGTGGCGAGCTCTTGTGCGGTCATCTGGAAGCAGCCGTCGCCGTCGATCGCCACGACCAGCTCGCCGGGCCGCCCGATCTGCGCGCCCATCGCGGCCGGCACGGCGAACCCCATGGTGCCGGCCCCTCCGGAGTTAATCCAGCTGCGCGGCTTAGTGAACGAGTAGTGCTGGGACGCGTGCATCTGGTGCTGGCCCACACCGGCGACGACGATGGCGTCGCCCCCGGTCATGGCCGACAACCGCTCGACCACGTGCTGTGGCTTCAGCGGCCCGTCGCCCTCCTGGGTGTAGCGCAGCGGATAGCTGCGCTTCCAGCCCGCGGTGGTTGCCACCCAGCCGGCGGTGTCAGGCGGACCTTCGGATTGCACGAGCCGCCGCATCGCGCCGGCGAACTCGGTCATGACCGTCCGCAGGTCACCCACGATCGCGACGTCTGGCGCGCGGTTCTTCCCGATCTCGGCCGGGTCGATGTCCGCGTGCACGATCTTGGCGTTCGGCGCGAACGCGGCGAGCTTGCCGGTGACTCGGTCATCGAACCTGGCGCCCAGCGCCACGATGAGGTCCGCGTCTTGCAGCGCCGCGACGGCCGCGTACATGCCGTGCATGCCAGGCATTCCGAGCGCGAGCGGGTGCGAGTCAGGAAACGCGCCGCGGGCCATCAGCGTCGTGGTGACCGGCGCCTGCGCCAGGTCGGCAAGCTCGCGCAGCGCCTCGTGCGAGTCCGACTTGATCACGCCGCCGCCGACGTAGAGCACCGGCCTGCGCGCCTGCCGCAGCAGCCGTGCGGCGGCCGCGATCCTTTCCCTGTCAGGCGGCCCTGGCACGCGGTAACCGGGCAGGTCGAGGCTCGGCGGCCAGGCCCAGGATGTGGTGGCCTGCAAGACATCCTTCGGCAGGTCGACCAGCACAGGACCAGGTCGGCCTGTCTCGGCGATGTGGAACGCTTCAGCGATCGCGGCCGCGATCCGCCCAGGATCGGTGACGAGCTCGTTGTGCTTGGTTATCGGCGCCGTGATGCCGGTGATGTCGGACTCCTGGAACGCGTCGGTGCCGATCATCGCGGTCGGCACCTGCCCGGTGATCGCGACGATCGGGACGGAGTCCATGTACGCGTCGGCTAGCGCCGTTACCAGGTTCGTCGCACCCGGGCCGCTGGTCGCCATGCAGACCCCGGTCCGGCCGGTCGCCCACGCATATCCTTCGGCCGCATGTCCCGCGCCCTGCTCGTGCCTGACCAGCACGTGCCGTAGTGAGGATGACCGCAACGGGTCGTAGGCGGGCAAGATGGCGCCGCCGGGCAGGCCGAACACGATATCGACGCCCTGGCACTCCAGGCTGCGGACAAGCGCCTGGGCTCCGGTCACTTCCACGGGACGTGCTCCTTCATGAGATTGGATGGTTCGAGAGCCGGGTCGCGATAACAAAAAACCTCCTGGCCGAACCGGCCGAGGAGGAGTAGCGCGAGCCCGTCACCAGGCTCGCGCTACGTGATAAGGATTACTCGGAAGTTGATCTTGGTCATGGTGAATCTCCGTGAGCCTGGTTTAAGGATTTCCGTGGGAGGCGACGCTGCCCGCCGCCCCCCACGATAGGGCATGTCACACACCTGCGCGCGCCGAGGTGCCAGAAATGGGTAGCCATGACGGTCTCGTTCCCTCGAACGCCGTGATCGCCTGGTCGTGCCTGAGCGTGACCCCGATGTCGTCGAGGCCTTCGAGCAGCCGCCACCTGGCGTAGTCGCCGATCGCGAACGGGGCGGAAAAGGCGGGCACCGACACCGTGCGCTCGCCAACGTCGACGGCGACCTCGGCGTCAGGGTCGGCAGCGAGCGCGGCGACCAGCCGGGCCACGTCCTGTTCGTCGACCTGCGCTGTCACGAGGCCGGCCCCGATGCTGTTGCCGCGGAAGATATCGGCGAAGCTGGGCGCCACGACTGCCTCGAAACCGAAGTCCTGGAGCGCCCACACCGCGTGCTCACGGGAGGATCCGCAGCCGAAGTTGGCCCCGGCGACGAGGATCTTCGCTCCGGCCGCGCCAGGCTGGTTCAGCGGAAAGCCCGGGTCGGCCCGCCAGGCCTCGAACAGCCCGGCACCGAACCCGGTCCGTTCGACGCGCTTGAGCCAGGCAGCCGGGATGATCTGGTCGGTGTCGATGTCGCGCCGCTCGATGACGACCGCACGCCCGCGCACCCGCTGTACAGCTCGCATCACCGGACTCCTTCCAGATCGCCAGGCATCGCGAAGCGGCCGGCAACGGCAGTCGCAGCAGCCATCGCGGGCGAGACCAGGTGGGTGCGCCCGCCGGGCCCCTGCCTGCCCTCGAAGTTCCTGTTGCTCGTGGATGCGCTGCGCTCGCGCGGCGCGAGGATGTCGCCGTTCATGCCCAGGCACATCGAGCAGCCAGCCGACCGCCATTCGAAGCCTGCCGCCCTGAACACCTCGTCCAGGCCTTCGGCCTCGGCCTCCGCCTTGACCCTCGCCGAGCCAGGTACGACGATCGCGCGCACGCCAGGGCTGATCGTCCTGCCACGGAGCACGCCGGCTGCCGCGCGCAGGTCGGCGAGCCTGCCATTCGTGCATGAGCCGATGAACACTGTGTCGACGGAGATGTCCCTGACCGCGGTGCCAGGTGCGAGCCCCATGTATTCCAGCGCCCGCTGAGCCGCTTGCTGCTGGCCAGGCGAACCGAACGAGGCCGGATCGGGCACGACGCCGTCGATGTTCACGGACTGTGCGGGGTTCGTGCCCCACGTCACGACCGGGCGCAGCGAGGACGCGTCGATCACGACCTCGCGATCGAAGGCCGCGTTCTCATCGGTGACGAGCGAACGCCAGTCGTCAAGCGCCCGCTCCCATTGCGCCCCATTCGGGGCGTGCGGCCTGCCCTCAAGGAAGGCGAACGTCGTGTCGTCCGGCGCGATCATCCCGGCCCTGGCGCCAGCCTCGATCGACATGTTGCAGACCGTCATCCGGCCTTCCATGTCGAGCGCGCGGACTGCCTCGCCCCGGTACTCGATCACCGAGCCGGCCCCACCGCCGGTGCCGAGCTCGGCGATGATCCCGAGAACCAGGTCCTTCGCGGTCACGCCTTCAGGCAGCTCGCCGTCCACGGTCACGGCCATCGCCTGCGGCTTGACCTGGCGGAGAGTCTGAGTGGCGAGAACGTGCTCGACCTCGGTGGTGCCGATGCCGAACGCCAGCGCGCCGAAAGCGCCGTGGGTCGAGGTATGGCTGTCGCCGCACACCACCGTCATGCCTGGCTGGGTCAGCCCGAGCTGTGGTCCGATGACGTGCACCACGCCCTGCTCGGCGCTGCCCAGCGGATAGAGCGTGACTCCGTGGCGCTCGCAGTTCTTGCGGAGCCTGGCCATCTGCTCGGCAGCGAGCGGGTCCGTGATCGGCGCGAGCGGGTTCAGCGTCGGGACATCGTGATCCATGGTCGCCACGGTCAGGTCGGGACGGCGTACCGTGCGCCCGGCCAGTTCGAGACCCTCGAACGCCTGCGGTGATGTCACCTCGTGCACGAGGTGCAGGTCGATGTAGAGCAGCGGAGGCTCGCCTTCGGGGCTGGCGACGAGGTGTCGTTGCCAGACCTTGTCGAAGAGCCGTGCAGGGGAGTCCTGCTTGCTGGCCATGCCCTGGACCGGCCTACTCGTCGCCGGCCGAATGGGCGTCGCCGCCATTGTCGCGCCGGTCAAGCGCGACCTGCACAGCGTGCAGCGCCGACGCCGCCGTCACCGCCGGGTCGGCGGCTCGGACCTCCTGATGTGAGCGGCCGGGCTGCGACGTCACCGACGTGCGCGGCCGGTTAGACACTGAAACGGGCATCATTACTAGCTCCTACCGGTTCTTGGCACTCATCTGTGGGCCAGGCGTTCCAGCTAGAGGCGGAGCCGTTGCCGTATGCCAGCAGCCGCGATCACATCAGAGCGGCGGTGACGGTGCTCCCTGATCGGGAGCCAGGCGAATCCCTTATCGGGTTGAACCTGCGGCATGCGGCCAGCGCCTAGTCCCCGTAGCGGGTTGCTGGCCTGCCTGATCAGGTCCCGCTACGGCTACTAAGAATGAGTACGAAGAGCCGCATGATCGCTCCACTGTACCTGACCGGTTGGCGGAGCGTGACGGGGGTCAGAGCAGACCCAGCTTGCCGCCTCTGGCGATGGCCTCACGCCTGGTCGTCACGTTCAGCTTGCGATATACCGACCGCAAGTGCGTCTTGACGGTATTGATCGACAGGAACAGCGCTTCCGCGATTTCCTGGTTGGTCATGTGCGAAGGCAGGAACCGCAGGACCGCCAGCTCGCTGCTGGTCAGCGGGATCGCTGCGGCGGCCTGCTGGCCGTGCGCAGGTACCGTGTCGAATCGCTGCAAGGTCCTCGCCGCGAAGGCAGCTTCCTGGCTGACCGGCCTGATCAGCACGGTGAGCGCGGACCTGGCGGCTCCGCCGCCATCAAGGAACGGCCGGTACATTCGCTGCGGCTCGGCCAGCCCGAGCGCAACCGTGAGCCGGTCGGTCGCATGCTCGGTGTGGCCGAGGCGGCGTTCCGCGATCGCGGCGATGACCAGTGCGCAGACTTGATCATGCAGCCCGACCGCGGTGCCGGCCAGTGCTGGCTCGATGGCGCCCAGCGCCCCTTCGCTGTCGCCCTGCGCGAGCAGCAGCATGGCCTCGGCCAGGCGCGAACTGGCCGGCCTCGTGCCGTCGAGAGTCAGCCGTGCCCGGCTGAAGTCGCCGTCCCTGACCGCGATGTCTGCCTCGAGCGGCGCGAGGAACTCCTCGAGCACGGCGGGCCCGCTCGGGCCGCTGTTGAGGCACCGGTACCGCAGCCGGGTGAGGACATTCCTGGCGGCGCCGGTATCGCCGTCGGCCAGGGCGAGCCGAGCCCGCGCGACCGCGGCGAGCGACAAGATCACGCTGCCAGCGGCGGGATCGTGCCCGTCTCCCAAGCCTGCCTGCCGTTCGTCGGGGTCGCACTGATCCAGGGCAGCCCGGGCCGCAGCCGGCTCGTCCCTCGCGAGGTGGACGTGCGCCATCGCGAGCTGGCACAGCCTTGCCGCGAGCGGATCAGTCGCAGCGTCCTGAGTCGCTAGCTGACTTGCCGCGACCAGATCGCCGTAGACCGCCTCGGCGAGCGCCTGCCATCCTCGCGCCCGGTCGTCGAACTCCGGCCGGCCGTCACGCAGGTGCCGCCTGGCCGCCGCAAGGCTCTGCCTTGCGCTGACCGCGTCCTGCGCCGCAAGCTCGGCTGCTCCTAGCGCGCACCACAGCAAGCCAACTCCCAGCCGTGCGGCGCCGTCGTTCGCCGCTCGCTCGGCCTGCGTCGCGATGCCGCGGCTCTGCTGGACCAGGGCGTCCGACTCGCCGTCCGGCACCGGCGCCGCGCTCATCAGCCTGAGCGCCTGCAACCAGGTCCTGATCCGCTGCCGCTGGCCGTGACCACAGCGGCCGAGCGCCTGCTGAGCGTTCTCCAGGTGCAGCGCAGCCGCGAAGCTATCTCCGGTCCGAAGGCCCGCGGCGGCCAGTGCGCCGGCGACGGCCGCGTCACCCGCGAACCTGCTCGAGGGGAACGTAGCCAGAACTGGCTCCAGCTCGGCGGCGGCGTCAGGAACCAGCAGTTCAGGCCCGGCGTCCGCGAGCACCCGGCCGGCGAAGTCCCAGTCGCCGGCTCTCGCCGCCGTGCGGATCGCCTGAGCGTGCTGGCCGCGCGCGGCCAGCCACCTGGCAGCACGCCTGGTGAGCCTGACCGTTTCGCCGGGATGCTCGCGGCGCAGCCGCGCCCGCAGCATGTCGGCCAGCATGGGGTGGAAACGGTACTCGGTACGCTCTGTTCTCGCCGAATCTGAGTCTTCCGGCCCGATCATCATGTTCTCGCGGCTGAGTTGCTCGAGAATCGCGCTGCCGCTGGTGCCTCCGGTCAGCGCGTCGGCCAGGTCGCCGCAGATCACATCGGCGACGCTGGTGCGCAGCAGGAACAGCCTGCTGTCGGCGGGCAGGCTCGCCAGGACCTCGTCCCACAGGTAGTCGGCGACGGCTGGCTCGTCGCCGCTGATCCGAGAGATCGATGCGGCCTGCTTGCCGCGCGCGGCGCGCAACGCGGCGAGCCTGAGTCCGGTCATCCAGCCCTGGGTGCGCTCGAGCAGCTCGTCGCGCTGCGCGGGCGGCAGATGGAGGCCGACCAGAGCGAAGTACGCATCCGCCTCCTCTGGCGTGCAAGCGAGGTCAGACCCGCCGATCTCCGCGAGCTCGCCGCCAACCCTGAGCTTGGCCACCGCAAGACCGGCCGGGTGGCGGCCCGACAAGATGAACCGGAGCGTGGGCGGTGCGTGCCTGATCAGCTGGTCGACTCCGGCCAGGACGCTCGCTCCTGCCAGGTCGCAGATGTCGTCGACGACCAGCGTCACGGGAACGGCAAGATTTTCGGCGATTTCGGTGAGCCGGAACGGAAACGCGTCGTCTTCGGGATCCGGCAGTTCGCGTGCGACCTCACCGGGCACCGCCGGCGTGCTCGCCAGGGCGAGCCTGAGGTGCGTCCACAGCTGGCGCGGCCAGCGGTCGCCGTAATCGAGGCTAAGCCAGGCGACGCTGCCATCCTGGGCAGCATCGGCCCAGGCTGCGCAGGCCATGGTCTTGCCGGCCCCCGACGGACCGCATACCAGCGTCACCCGATGCCCTGCTGTGGCCTGCGTGATCAGCCCGGTGACGCGCGGGCGCTCGACCAGCGGCACGTTCGACCGCGGCACAGCGACCTTGTCGCTGGCAGCCAGCCTGGACCCGCGCCGTTCCGAGTTGCGCGCGCTACCGCGCAGGTCGCCTCGGTGTCGGTCATCTCGTGGTGCTGAGCGGACAGCCTGCCGGCTGATCGTGCTCGCCATGAATCCCCCGCGGGCTTGCACATCAGATCAGTCCGTCAGGCCCCCATCCCGACGGACGAACGTGCAGCATCAGCCCGACAGCGACCGTACCCGCCAGATGCGCGCATCAACCTCGCATCTCGCTCGTTGCGCCTGCGCCGTGCCGGCTAATCCTCTTCGCTGAAGGCCTCGCGCAGCTTCGCCTCCTGGTCGTTGGTCAGGTTGGTGCTGATCAGTTCGGCTTGCGTGTCCTTGAAGCGGTCCGAAACCCGGTCCATAACCGCGTCGGAGCTGAGCAGGAACAGCGCAGAAGTGCCGGGCGTCACCTTCTCACGAACGTCCCTGATGAAGGAGTCGCTGATCCCGACATCGGCCATCGAACCGATCAGTGCCCCGGTCGCCGCGCCGATCGCCAGGCCGAGGATCGGGATGAAGAAGATGAGGCCAAAGAGCAGGCCCCAGAATCCGCCGCCGAGCGCGCCGACCCGCTTGCTGTCGTGCAGCTCGCGGGTCTTCGGCTTCTTCTTGCCTACTTCCCAGCTGACGACGGCAGCGTCAAGGACCTGGATGAGTTGTTGCTTTTGAAGGTCCGCCAGCACGTCAAGCGCATCCTGGGCGCCTTTTGTGGATTCGAACTTCCAGACGGTTAGCGCTGACATGACCGCTCCTCCGCATCCGTTGCTGGGCTGACTGCGTGCTCCCGCTGCGCCAGCGCTCCTCAGGATCCGCTCGCGGTCGCGGCCGGGCATCACCCGGCGCGAGTGAAAGGCCGGTGATCCGATGTCCTGGCCGAACATCACCCTGCTCGGATGACGTCCGGCCGGCCGCGCTGCGCGCATTGTGAGATATGACCACCACTTCGACACGTACCCGGTCACGGCCGGTCCCGAGCCAGCGCGGGACGCGCGCAAACGCCCGGCGGAGAACAGCCAGCCGTGGCCGAGCGACTCAGCAGACCGCTACATTTCCTGGTGTGCGCAGGCCGACCCGCAGGTATGAGCTCGACACCGAGATCAAGAGACTGACTCCTGCCGAGCGAGCAGAAAAGGGCCGCAAGCTCAGGGAACAGGTGCCGCGCAGCAGCCACGCGGAGTTCAAGCCAGCCGCCGACCGACCTGACCCTGTCGACATGCTTGTTGAGCAATCGAAGGGCCGGATGCCCGACCTGATTCCGATCAGGTACGGGCGGATGATCGAGTCTCCGTTCTCGTACTTCCGCGGCGCAGCGCTGCCGATGGCCTATGACCTGTCGCATACCGCTGCGAGCGGGCTGCCGGTGCAAGCATGCGGCGACGCCCATCTGGGCAACTTCGGCCTCTTCGGCACTGCCGAGCGCAGGCTCGTCTTCGACATCAACGACTTCGACGAGACGCTGCCCGGACCGTGGGAATGGGACGTCAAGCGGCTGACGGCGAGCCTGGAGATCGCGGCCAGGGAGAACGGCGTGCGCAAGCGCGACAGGTACGCGATGGTCAAGGCCGCGGCGGCCCGGTACCGGACCGCCATGCGTGATTTCGCGGGCATGTCCAACCTCGAGGTCTTCTACTCCAGCGCTGACGTCGACGCGATTCAGCACCAGCTGCAGGACCGGCTGACCTCGCGCCAGCGGAGCCGGCTTACCAAGGGCATCGCAAAGGCGCACAGCAGGGACAGCATGCAGGCGCTGCAGAAGCTGACCAGAGTTGTCGACGGGAAGCCGCAGATCGTGCCGGATCCGCCGCTGGTGATTCCGCTGTCCAGCCTGATGCCGGACGACCTGGACCGGAACGAGCTCGAAAAAGGCCTGCTCGCTGCCATCGAGGGCTACAAGCGGACGCTCCCGGCTGACCGCAGGTACCTGCTTGACCAGTACCGGTCAGGCATGGCCGACGTCGCTCGCAAGGTGGTGGGCGTTGGCAGCGTGGGTACTCGCTGCTGGATCATGCTGATGCTCGGTCGCGACTCCGAGGACCCGCTGTTCCTTCAGATGAAGGAAGCAGGGCCGTCCGTGCTCAGCGAGTTCGTCGGCCGGAGCAGGTTCGACAACCAGGGGCAGCGCGTGGTGGAGGGGCAGCGGCTGATGCAGGCCGCCAGCGACATCTTCCTCGGCTGGCACCGGCTGAATCCCGCACCCGACGGCGTCGTGCGGGATTTCTACATCCGCCAGCTCAGGGACTGGAAGTTCTCGCTCGACACGCAAGACATGCCGCCCAACGGGCTGTCCGACTATGGCGAAGTCTGCGGCTGGACGCTTGCCAGGGCGCATGCCCGATCAGGCGACCGGATCGCGATCGCCGCCTACCTCGGCAACTCGGACTCCTTCGACAGGGCGATCGCCGCGTTCGCTGCGGCCTACGCCGACCAGAACGAGCTGGACTACGCGGCGCTCCGCGAAGCGGCCGAGTCAGGCAGGATTCTCGCCCAGCGCGGTGTCTGAAGGTCACCCGGCGCAGGTGAAGCACTGCGGCGGACTGGCCGGTCTACTGGATCCCATCGACAGCGACCGAATCGGGAGGTACTCGTGGCTGCAACTTCTCCTGTGCTCGACACCTTGATGGACATCAACATGGCATCGATCGAGCACACCCACCTCATGCCGCGCGAGCTGATGCTCGCCAGGCTCGCCGCGCTGGTCGCAGTCGACG
>DATELR010000124.1:0-6802 GCA_035276345.1 Streptosporangiaceae bacterium
GTCCGGCCGGATAGCCGGAGTCATGGCCACCGACCTGCTTACCGGGGCGCCGCTGCAGATCGCCGCCAGGCACGTGGTGCTCGCGACCGGCGCCTGGACCGGCCGCAGCGATGGCCCTGACGGCGATGTGCGGGTCAGGCCCTCGAAGGGCGTTCACATCCTGGTGCCGCGTGACCGGATCGCGATGGACACCGGCCTGCTAACCAGGACCGAGAAGAGCGTGCTGTTCGTGATCCCGTGGGGCGAGCACTGGCTGATCGGGGACACGGACACTGAGTGGCCATTCGACCCGTCGTACCCGGTGGCCAGCCGGGCCGACATCGATTACCTGCTCGCCAAGGTGAACCACATGCTGAGCGAGCCGCTGACCGCCGGCGATATCGAGGGAGTCTTCGCCGGCCTTCGCCCGCTGGTCGCTGCTGGCGCCGGCGCGGACACCACGAAGCTGAGCAGGGAGCACACCGTCCGGTCTCCCGCGCCGGGACTGAGCGTGATCGCCGGCGGCAAGTACACCACGTACCGGGTGATGGCGCGTGACCTGATCGACGTGGCGGCTCGGGATCTGACCGTTCGAGATGCCCGTCCGGTTCCCGCGTCGCGTACCCACGAGGTTCCGTTCTGCGGCGCCGACGGCTACCAGCAGATGTGGGAGGCGAGGGAGCAGGTGGCCAGGTCGGCCGGACTGCCGGTCACGCAGGTTGAGCGGCTGCTCGGGCGGTATGGCTCGGATCTGACCGACCTGCTGGCCCTGATGGCCGGCCGGCCCGCGCTGAAGGAACCAGCGCCGGGAGCCGGTCCGTACCTGGGCGCGGAGATCGTGTATGCCTGCAGCCATGAGGGCGCTGTGCACCTGGACGACGTGCTGTCCAGGCGGACCAGGATCAGGATCGAGGTCAGGGACCGCGGCGCCGGAGCCGCGCACCATGCTGCTGAACTTATGGCGGCTGAACTCGGCTGGGACCAGGCGAGGACGGCTAGCGAGATCGGCAGGTACGAAGACCTGATCGCGGCCGACCTCGCCGCCGAGACCATGCCTGATGACCTGAGCGCGTTCGAGGCTGCGAGGGATCGCCTGGGGCGCGAGACCCCTAGCGAGCATTCGCCCCCGATCCCGAGCATCCAGGGGGATTAGCATGAGAATTCGCCGCCGAGGGGGGAGGACGACATGACCGGGGACGCACGAGGGCTGAGTATGACCGGCTCTGCCGAGGCCGTACAACGCTATGACGAGGCGATCGATCATCTGATCCGCTTCCATCCCGAGGTATCTGACGCCGGGACCGCGGCGATGGCCGCCGACCCGGACTGCGTAATGGCGAAGGTGTTCAGCGCGTACCTCACGCTGATGTCGACCGAGGAAGGCGCCGTGACCGACGCGCGCGATGCGCTCGGCGCCTTGCACGCTGATGACATGTCCGTGACGATGCTGCCGCGTGAGCGGGCCCACGTCGCCGCCGCTGAACGCTGGATCGACGGAGACATGATCGGCGCTGGCAACATGCTCGGCGATATCTCGGTCGAGTATCCGCGGGACCTGCTCGCCCTATCGGTGGGCCACCAGATCGACTTCTTCACCGGTGATGCGGTGACCCTGCGCGACCGGATCGGCCGGGCTTTGGGCGGCTGGCGATCTGACGACAGCCAGCGCGGATTCGTGCAGGGGATGTACGCGTTCGGCCTTGAAGAGAGCAACCTCTATCAGCAGTCGGAGGAGGTCGGCCAGGCGGCAGTGGAGAGTAATCCTGACGATGTCTGGGGCATCCACGCGGTCGTGCACACCTACGAGATGGCGGGGCGGATCCCGGACGGCGTCCGCTTCATGCGCAGCCGCGAGGCCGACTGGCAACTCGGAAACTTCCTCAACGTCCACAACTCCTGGCACTACGCGCTGTACCTGCTGCAGGGCGGTGACTCGGACGGCGCGCTGGCGATGTACGACGCGATGATCAGGAACGCCGGTTCGCAGGATGCCGCGCTCGAGCTGGTCGATGCGTCGGCACTGCTCTGGCGGATGCATCTGGAAGGCACGCCGGTCGGCGATCGCTGGCGGCCGCTCACCACCGCGTGGGCGAGCATACTCAGGCCAGGCTTTTACCCGTTCAACGACATGCATGCGGTGATGTCGTTCGTCGGGAACGGGGAGCTCGAGCGGGCGCAGGACCTGGTCGGTGAACTGGAAGCCGTGGTCAGCCGCCCCGCGGCGGCCAGCACAGGCTGGGCGATGACCAAGCTGATCGGGCTGCCGGTCTGCCGGAGCATGCTCCACTTCGGCCGGGGCGAGTACGACAGCGTGATCGCTGACTTGCTGCCGATCAGGACCCGCATCCACACGTTCGGCGGCAGCCATGCCCAGCGAGACGCGGTCGAGCGCACCCTGCTGGAGGCCGCGATCAGGGTCGGGCGGCTTGATCTGGCGTCAGCGCTGGTGAGCGAGCGGCTCTCAGTTCGGGAGTGCAACACCTACGCCTGGTCGAAGCGAGCCTGGCTCAGGGATCTGGCGGGCGACAAGGACGGTGCCGCGTCAGCGCGAGACCGGACAGCCGAGCTGGCCGGCCAGATCCGCGTGGCCGCTAGCTGAGGCAAATCCCGTTGCAACCGACCAGCCGGGGGCGGCAAGCTGTCGCGATATGACAGCGCCGCCAGCCGAGGGTGTCAGGGTCGACTGGGAGTCGGTGCCCGCCTCGGTGCGGGCCGGCATCGAGGCTATCTGCGGGTCACCGGTCGCGCGCGCACGTTCGCAGCCGGGCGGGTTTAGCCCGGGCGTCGCGGCGCGGCTCGAGTGCGCCGATGGCTCGCGCTGGTTTGTCAAGGCAATCTCCGCCGAGGTGAACCCGCACTCCCCGGCTTTGCACCGCAGGGAAGCCGAAGTACTCCGCGCGCTGGACTCGCTGATCGCCGCTGATGGCCTGCCGGTGCCCAGGCTCCAAGGCGTGTTCGAGGACGGCCCCTGGCTGGCGCTGGTCCTCGACGATGTCGATGGTCGCCAGCCTGCGGTCCCGTGGGACCGCTCGGACCTCGCGCGGGTGCTGAGCGCCATCGACGATCTCGCCGAGGCGCTGACTCCGTCCCCCCTGTCCATCGGGAGCCTGGCCGAACGGTTCAGCGATGACTTCAATGGCTGGCGGACGCTCGCCGGGGCGGCCGATTCGGGTCGCCTGGAATCGTGGTCAGCCGAGCACCTGAACGAGCTCGCCGAGCTCGAGCGGTCCTGGGCTGACTTGCTGGCTGGCGACACGCTGCTGCACGCCGACCTACGGGCCGACAATGTCCTGCTGGCCGACGGCCGGGTGCTGTTCGTCGACTGGCCGCACGCGTGCATCGGAGCAGCCGTCGCCGACGTTGCGTTCATGGCGCCGAGCGTGACCATGCAGGGCGGGCCGCCGCCCGACGAGGTCCTGGCCATGACGCGCGCCGGGCGTGCGGCGAGCCGCGACGCCGTCAGGGCGGCTGCCTGCGCGATGGCCGGCTACTTCACCGAGCGCGCGCTCCGCCCGCCGCCTCCTGGGCTGCCGACCCTGCGCGCTTTCCAGGCCGCTCAAGGCGAGATTGCCCGCCGCTGGCTGGCCGACCTGCTTCGGTGACCCCGAATTTCCGTGCGATAGGAATGGACCATGGCAGACATGCGCTACGGACTCAAGCTCAGCCAGGACGCGACGATCGATCAGCTCCGCGCGGTGTGGCGGGTGGCCGACGAGGCAGGGTTCGACCACTGCTGGTGTATGGACCATCTGGCCAGCCTCGGGCCGCGCGACGATGGACCTATCTTCGAAGCCTGGACGCTGCTGGCCGGGATGGCCGTGGCCACCTCAAGGACCAGGATCGGCTGCATGGTCACGGGGAACACGTACCGGCACCCGGCGCTGCTTGCCAAGGCCGCCGTGACCGTCGACCAGCTTTCCGGCGGCAGGCTGGAGTTCGGTCTCGGCGCCGGCTGGGCAGAGAATGAGCACACGATGCTCGGGCTGCCATTCGGCAGCAAAGGTGACAGGGCCGACTGGCTAGAGGAAGCCTGCGAGATCATCCGGTCGCTGTGGACGCAGCCGCGAACCAGTTTCGGCGGCACGAATTACAAGATCACCGAGGCGGTCGCCGAGCCTAAGCCGGTCCAGCAGCCATATCCGCCGATCTGGATCGGCGGGTCTGGGCGGCAGCGCACCTTGCGCATCACAGCGCGGTATGCCGACGTCTGGAACGCGGCAGGTGGTTCACCCGCAGAGGTCGCCGAGGCATCTGCCGTGCTGGATCAGCGGTGCGATGAGATCGGCCGCGATCCTGCCCAGATCCGCCGGTCGGTACAGATGCGCGTCGCCGAGGCAAACAACGATCTGCTGCAGCGCGCCGAGTCATATCGTGCGGTGGGCATCACTGAGATCGTGCTGATCGTGGCCGGCCAGAACCCCGCCGGGCTCGCCGAGGAGGTGGCTAGCCTGCTCCCGCGGCTGCGCGAGGTGGGCTAATCCGCCGATCACCGCGGCGCCATCAGGGTGGTTGCTTCTCCACTTGCGCTAAGGGCGCGCCAGCGATCGCATCACGCCGCTGAGCTGACCCGATCTTGCGGGCGAGTTCGGCGTATTCGCGGTCGTTGAGCACAAGCTTGGCCAGGCCAAGCACCTGTTGAGGAGGAAGTTCACAGGGTAGCGCGACGACGACTTCCGCGGAGGTCTTGACGCGGACGACGGCGGGCAGGCCAGACCAGCGTAGGACTTGCGTGACTAACTGCTCCTGCGATGCGGGGTGGGGTTTCCGCTATCTCTTTCCAGCCACGCTAGGCGGCGAGAAGATCATTGGCTAGGGGAAAGGTATTGCGATTTTTTCTCAGGCGGACGTAACCAATCGGCTAAGAGGCAGGTTCGGCCGCGGCGAGCATTGACCGGACAAGTGCTGCAACGTGCCGCCGGTCGGCAGCGCTGAGCTGCGAAAAGGATGCGATCAGGATTTCGGTTTCCGGATCGTCGCCTGCGGCCGTATCGAAGACCAGCCCGGCGGCCGAGGCCGCCGCAGCGCGGACGACATTCAGCGGCAGGTCGAGCCCTGCGGCGAGCCGCTCCAGGGTGGCCGGATTGGGAAGCCGGCCCGAATGGCGATGTGTGGCCAGGTGATGGACCGTGGAACGAGGGAGCTTGCCTAGGCGTGCGACATCGCCGTAGGAGCGCCTCAGTTCCCGCATCCGTCCAACTATGAGGCGCTGCAGCGCATCTGGCGACGAATCGTTCATCTGCTATTCCTCAGCCACCAAGGGTACTCGCGACATCGATCCGGCCCGCCGATACTGCCGCCTTGCGGCCCCACGTCTCCGGCGGTACTGTCCAATGAGATTGGACAGGAGATCTGACCTCACCGGACGCTGACATTCGGTGGTTCGTATTCAAAAAGGAGACTCGGCCATGACATTCACCGGCCGGAGTCTGTCCCCCCAGCCGCGCGGCACGCTCGGGATAGGCTCGCAGCAAGGCTCTTTCAGCCCCGCGTTGCCACATCCGATGGGCGCCGAGCAGATTCCTGGCTCCCAACAGAACCAGGCCTTTTCAGCAATCGATATGGCCGCAGCCTGTCTATGCCTGGCGGACGCAGCGTGGGATGCCAACGCCTTCGTACGGCCAGCAGCCATCGGCTGGTCAGGCCGGCACTAGCGGCCACGCGCCCCCAACCAGGCCCGCTCGCACCGACCGGGACGCATAAGCCGCAGCTGACGACACCTGCGAGAGGCGAACGACATGGAGCGCATGAGCACGCTTGATGCCGGGTTCTTCTTCGCCGAGCACCCGAATGTTCCGATGCATCTTGGCGCGCTGGCGGTATTCGACGGTCCGGCACCCTCGTACCAGGAACTCGCCGACCGTTGCCTCACGAAGCTGCCCGCTGTGCGGCGCTACCACCAGGTGGTGCGGACCGCACCGCTTCAGATGTTCCGCCCGGTATGGGCCGATGACGAGCACTTCGACATCGGCAATCACGTCCGCCGTGCCACGGTGCCGAGGCCCGGCCGACCTCCTGAGCTGCACAGCCTCGCCGGTCAGATCTATGCCCAGCCTCTCGACCGCTCCCGGCCGCTCTGGGAGGCATGGCTGCTCGACGGGATCGAGGCCGGACGCTGGGCGATCTTGTTCAAGGTGCACCACTGCATGGTCGACGGCATCGGCGGCGCGGATCTGATGACGGCACTTTTCGATCTGCGTCCCGATGCGGGACCGCAGGCGCAGCCTGCCGCGTGGAAGCTGCAGCCCTGGCCTGCGCTCGCGGACACACTGGCCGGCGGTCTCCGCGACGCCGTCACAAGGCCGCTGCAGGTGCTGGCAGGCGTGCCAGGGCTGATCCGCCAGCGGCTGCCGACTGCCGGCGACGTCGCGGCGTTCGCAACCGGCCTTGCCAGCGGCGCCCAGCGGCTCACGGTTCCGTCAGCGAGCTGCCTGAACGGGCCGATCGGTCCCGGCCGCCGATGTGCCTGGACGACCGCCAGCCTGACCTCGGTGAAGCAGATCTGCGCTGTCTTCGGATGCACAGTCAACGACGTGCTGCTTGCGGCCATCACCAGGGGCTTCCGCGATCTGCTCAAGGAGCGCGGCGAACTCAGCGAGGGGCTGATCGTACGCTCGCTGGTTCCGATCTCGATCCGCTGCACATCGGAGGAAGGAGAGGTCACCAACCGCCTGTCCGCCGTGCTCGCCAACCTCCCCGTCTCAGAACGCGACCCGGTGCGCCGCCTGGCGATGCTCAGTGAGCAGATGGATCAGATCAAGCGCACTCGCCAGGCCGCCGGGCCCG
The DNA here is from genome assembly GCA_035276345.1 of Streptosporangiaceae bacterium. Classification (GTDB taxonomy): domain Bacteria; phylum Actinomycetota; class Actinomycetes; order Streptosporangiales; family Streptosporangiaceae; genus Chersky-822. Next base: position 6,763 of record DATELR010000124.1, read on the forward strand.
AACTGATCACCCAGCTGCTGGGCGCGGCCCCGCCGAGCTT
>DATELR010000125.1:0-14071 GCA_035276345.1 Streptosporangiaceae bacterium
TCAGTACGCCGGCAACCGGCACAACGCCGGCTTCATGGTGGCCGACTTGCTTGCGGCCAGGGCCGGGTCGGGCTTCCGCAGGGACAGGTCGCGGACACAGGCCGCCACGGGGCGCCTCGCTGGCGTGCCGGTCGTCATCGCCAAGCCGATGTCGTTCATGAACGTCAGCGGTCCGCCGGTGGCTGCACTCGCCGCCTACTACAAGGTCCCGCCGTCCAGGATCGTGATCGTGCACGATGAGCTCGACCTGCCGCTCGGGACGATCAGGCTCAAGCTCGGCGGCGGCGACGGCGGGCACAACGGACTCCGCTCGGCGACGCGCGCGCTCAGCAGCCGTGAGTACTACCGGGTCAGGATCGGCATCGGCAGACCGCCCGGCAGGCAGGATCCCGCCGACTACGTGCTGCGCGACTTCGGAGCCGCGGAGCGCAAGGAGCTGCCGCTCGTGCTCGAGCGCGCCGCCGACGCGGTAGAGGCGTTGGTCCGGCTCGGCCTGGCTGCCGCCCAGAACGAGTTCCATCCCGACCCGGCTGCCAGCTAGCCGCGCCTTGACCTCCGGGGGCGGGACATCCGGGACAAATGGCAAGAGATAGCCTGATCTCTGCCTGCGCTAACGGCGAATCAACGCCGCGCTAGGGCAGCGCGACCCGAGTGATGACAGTAAATGTTTGTGACTTGTTATCACCGATTGCCCTACGACCAGCGGAAATGCGGCAAGATCGGGCTTCAAGCTAGCTGATGGCAAATGGCTGTCAACTACCCGCTTTCCCCACGCGTCATCTTTAGGTACAAGTTTGACGCTCGGGGTAGTTGGTGCCGCAGCGTCAGGTGTTGGCAGACGCATGCGGTATCAGGGGGAGGCGCTGGGTGACAGGGCAGACCGCGGTAACCACCGCACGGCGGGAACGAGTAGGCGCACGATTCGCCGACCTCAGTTCCGCGTCGTGGACGGCTGCCTACCTCCGGCAAGCACGCGCGACCGACGCTCTGTGTGGCCTTGGTGCCGGCGTTCTCGCCTACCTGATCAGATTCTCGAGCCCGACCGACCGTCCGGCCGCTTACCTTGCCGTCAGCCTGATCATGCCGGTCGTGTGGCTGCTCACGGTCCTGATGGCAGGCGGTTACGACTCACGCTTCATAGGTGTGGGCACCGATGAGTTCCGCAAGATCTTCAATGCCGGGGTGTTCCTCACCGCCGCCGTGGCCGTCGTTTCGTACGCGACGAAGGCAGACTTCGCCCGCGGATACGTGGTCATCGCGCTGCCGTCGGTCACCGTGTTCGACCTTGCCGCGAGGTACGTGCTCAGGAAGCGGCTGCACAGGATGCGAGCCGTCGGGACCTGCATGCGCCAGGTGGTGCTCGTCGGCTATCGCGCCGTCGTCGCGGACATGGCCGCGATGCTGCGCAAGGAGACGCAGCACGGCCTGCTGGTGACGGCAGCCTGCGTGGTCGACGCCGACGGGGCCTCGGTCATCTCCGATATCCCGGCCTTCGGCGGGCTCGACAACATCGCCGACGTCGTGCAGAACTGCGCGGCCGACACCGTCGCCGTGCTCCCGTGCCCTGAGATGTCGGGCTACCGGCTGCGCGCGCTCGCCTGGGAGCTCGAGAAGACCGGTACTGACCTGTGCGTCGCACCTGCCCTGCTCGACGTGGCCGGGCCCCGCACCACCATCAGGCCGGTGGCCGGGCTCCCGCTGCTGCATCTCGATCACCCCGAGTTCACCGGCGCCAGCCAGGTGATCAAGGCTGGTTTCGACAAGATGGTTGCGCTCTCGGCGCTCGCTTTCGGCTTGCCGCTGATGGGCCTGCTGGCGCTTGCCGTCAAGCTCGACGACGGCGGTCCGGCGTTCTTCAGGCAGACCAGGGTGGGTAAAGACGGCAGGATGTTCACCGTCTACAAGTTCCGCACCATGGTCATCGACGCCGAGCAGCGCAGGGCGGATCTGCGCCGGACGGCCGGCCAGCACAGCACGTCAGGGCAGCACAGCGTGCTGTTCAAGCTGCGGAACGACCCAAGGATCACTAGGACAGGAACCTGGCTGCGCAGGTGGTCGCTGGACGAATTGCCGCAGCTCGTCAACGTGCTGAACGGCGATATGTCCCTGGTCGGGCCAAGACCGGCCTTGCCGGAGGAAGCCGCCATGTATGGTGACCATGTGCGGCGCAGGCTGGCGGTTAAGCCTGGCATTACCGGTCTGTGGCAGGTGAGCGGACGTTCGGATCTGACGTGGGACGATTCGATCCGGCTCGACCTGCGTTATGTGGAAAACTGGTCGCTCATGCTCGACCTGCATATCTTGTGGAAGACGCTGTCGGCGGTTGTTAGAGGTTCAGGCGCATACTGAGCTGCTCACAGCGGAATATCAGGATCTGGCGGCTTGGTTTTCACCCGAGCCAGGAAGAACCCGGCTGCCGGAGAGTATTCAAATGGAGCTCAGGTGGTCTATCCCGCTGATGACAGCCTTGCCAGCGATCTAGCCTTCGAGGCAGGCGAGCGCCTGCTCAAGCTGCGCGTATCCGGCCAGAGCGCCGACGAGCTGCGCAAGGCCGGGGATCTGGGGTCACAGGATTTCCTCGCAGCCGAACTAGCCAAGCACCGTCCAGGCGACGCGGTCCTGTCCGAAGAGGCCGCCGACGATCACGCGAGGCTGACCGCCGACCGGGTATGGATCATCGATCCGCTCGACGGAACCAGGGAGTTCGGCGAGGAGGGGCGGACCGACTGGGCCGTGCACGTCGCGCTCTGGGAACGCGGCGAGCTCACCGCTGGCGCGGTGGCGCTTCCGGCTCAGGACAAGGTGCTCTCGACCGCCGAGCCGCCGCCACCACCGCCGCCGCCCGCTAATCCGCTCCGGCTCGTGGTGAGCCGGTCGCGGCCGCCAGAGTTTGTTCAGCGTCTGGCTGGAGAGGTGGGAGCCGTGCTGGTGCCACTCGGCTCAGCGGGAGCCAAGACTGCTGCCGTCATCACCGGAGACGTGGATGCGTACGTGCACAGCGGCGGCCAATACGAATGGGATTCCGCCGCACCCGTGGCCGTGGCCAGGTCAGCGGGCCTGCACGCGTCGCGGATCGACGGCTCAAATCTCCGCTATAACTCCGAGCAGCCGTGGATGCCGGATATCCTGATCTGTCCCGACTCACTGGCCGACCGCCTGCTCCAAGCGATCAGCGCGGTTCAGCAGCGTCAGTAGTGCGGCCAAGGACCGGCCGCACACGGCCGGGACCGATTTCACCCAACCCGGAGTTCGCCAGATGACAGTGTCACGCTCGGACTATCAGCTCAGCCAGCTCGACGTGCTGGAGGCTGAGTCGATTCACGTGATGAGGGAAGTCGCCGCCGAGTTCGAGCGGCCCGTGCTGCTGTTCTCGGGCGGCAAGGACTCGATCACGATGCTCGCCCTCGCCGAGCGCGCGTTCGCCCCGGCACGGATCCCGTTCCCCGTGATGCACATCGACACTGGTCACAACTTTGACGAGGTACTGGCGTTCAGGGACCGCAGGGTGGCCGAGCTCGGGGTCCGGCTCATCGTCGCGTCCGTGCAGGAGTCCATCGACTCAGGCCGGGTCGTCGAAGAGACCGGCAGATGGGCGAGCAGGAACCGGCTGCAGACCACGACGTTGCTTGACGCGATCGCCGATAACCGTTTCGACGCCGTCTTCGGCGGCGCACGGCGGGACGAGGAGAAGGCCCGCGCCAAGGAGCGCGTCTTCTCCTTCCGCGACGAGTTCGGGCAGTGGGATCCCAAGAACCAACGGCCCGAGCTGTGGAGCCTGTACAACACGCGGATCCACCGCGGCGAGCACATCAGGGTCTTCCCGCTGTCCAACTGGACTGAGCTCGACATCTGGCACTACATCGCCAGGGAACAGCTCGAGATTCCGGCTATTTACTTCGCGCACAAGCGCCAGGTGTTCGAGCGCGATGGCATCCTGCTGGCCGACCATCCGTTCACGGGCCGGTCCGACAGCGAGCCGCCGTTCGAGGCCATGGTCAGGTACCGGACCGTGGGCGACATCAGCTGCACGGGCGCGGTTGAGTCGACGGCCAGCACGCTCGACGAGGTGATTACGGAGATCTCCGCGACCCGGATCACCGAGCGCGGCCAGACCAGGGCTGACGACCGGGCTAGCGAAGCTGCGATGGAAGACCGTAAGCGGGAGGGTTACTTCTGATGGCGTCCCAGCTAGAAGCCGCGGAGGGAGAACGGGTCATGGACATCCTGCGGCTGGCGACCGCCGGATCGGTTGACGACGGCAAGTCGACCCTGATCGGCCGGCTGCTCTACGACTCGAAGGCGATCTTTGAAGACCAGCTCGCCTCGGTGGAGCGCACGAGCAAGGAACGCGGCGAGGACTTCACCAACCTCGCGCTGCTGACCGACGGCCTTCGCGCGGAGCGCGAGCAGGGCATCACTATCGACGTTGCCTACCGCTACTTCGCGACGCCCAAGCGGAAGTTCATCATCGCCGACACGCCAGGTCACATTCAGTACACCAGGAACATGGTGACTGGCGCGTCCACGGCCGACCTCGCGATCGTGCTGGTCGACGCCAGGAATGGCTTGACCGAGCAGAGCCGCAGGCACGCATTCCTGACCACTCTCCTGCGCGTCCCGCACCTGGTGCTCGCGGTCAACAAGATGGACCTCGTCAATTACGAGCCCGCCGCGTTCAACAAGATTGTGGAGGAGTTCACCGCCTTCGGCACCAAGCTGGAGATCGGTGACCTCACCTTTATTCCGATCTCGGCATTGCACGGCGACAATGTCGTCGAGCGCTCGCTGAACATGCCGTGGTACAACGGCCCCTCGCTGCTGCACCACCTTGAGCACGTGCACATCGCGTCCGACCGCAACCTGATCGACGTCAGGTTCCCCGTCCAGTACGTGATCAGGCCGCACCAGGCCACCGACCCCGAGCTGCACGACTACCGCGGCTATGCGGGGCAGGTCGCGGGCGGCATACTCAAGCCTGGCGACGAGGTCATGCATCTGCCGTCCGGCCTGACCACGCGCATCAAGCGGATCGACGCGGCCGGAGGACCGGTCGATGAGGCTTTCGCGCCGATGTCGGTGACGCTGCTGCTCGAAGACGACCTCGACATATCGCGCGGGGACATGATCTGCCGCCCGCACAACCAGCCGACGGTCACCCAGGACGTGCAGGCTCTGGTCAGCTGGATGGCCGACGCTCCCGTCCTGACGCCGCGGAGCCGGCTTATCGTCAAGCACACCACGAGAACCGTCAAGGCGATGGTGCGCGACATCAACTACCGGCTGGACATCAACACGCTGCACAGGGACGAGACGGCCGACCGGCTCGGCCTCAACGAGATCGGCCGCGTTTCGCTGCGGCTGACGCAGCCGATCTTCTGCGACCCTTATGCGCGCAACCGGATCACCGGCGGCCTGATCCTGATCGACGAGGGGACCAGCGCGACCGTGGGCGCGGCAATGATCACGGAGGCTGGCTAGCAGCCGCGCGAACAAAATCGCTCGCGGTTGATCTGATCCGTTTAACCGCGACTAACGCGGGGTAGCTGACGAAGTTTATTCCGTTTACGACATTTCATGAATCCTCGTGAAAGCTCATTGTTTTCCATGCGTTAATAAAACATTCATCGATGTTCGCGGCTAGGGTATTGCCATGACCCGACACGTTCCTGGAGGCAGGCTCGCAGGCGCAGTCGGTGTGGTGATCGCCTTGGCGATGCTGACGCCGGCCGGTATCGGACTGGCGGCTACCGGCCAGCCGCGATCCATCGCCCCGCAAGTCAAGCTTCCGCAACCGCAGCCCGCGACCGGGACGCCGCATTTCCCCGCGACCACCGCTGCGACCGAGCAGGTTCGCCAGCTCGTCCAGTGCGGCAACACCATGTACGCGGTCGGCACCTTCTCGGTAGTCGAGCAGGCCGGCCAGACGTTCACGCGCAACAACGCGTTCAGCTTCAAGGCGACCGCGCCGTTCACGATCACCTCGTGGCGCCCGAACGTGAACGGCACCGTCAACAGCATCGCCTTCAACTCGGGCCATTGCGGCGATGCCTACATTGGCGGCAACTTCACCAAGGTCAACGGCCGTAGCGCGAGCAGGATCGCCAAGCTCAGTACGGCTGGCGCCGGCGGGTTCGAGAGCAGCTTCAGGCACAACGCCAACAAGCAGGTCGAGACCATCGCGAGCTACCAGAACCACCTGCTGGTCGGCGGGTTCTTCACCACGATCAACGGCAGCAACAAGGTTCCGTACATGATCAGCCTGAGCCCGCGTAACGGCGTCAACGATGGCTTCCTTAACCTGCACATCTCCGGCCATGTGACGTTCCCGCACGTGGTCGGGAATCCCAGCAGGGTCTATAACCAGCAGATCAGCCACAGCTTCCGGTTCGACCTGGTGGAGGGCGACTTCACCTCGGTTGGCGGCAAGCACCGGCAGCAGGTGTTCATGCTGAACCTGGCCAGCAGGCCGCACCCGACCGTGACCACCTGGACGTCGCCGCGCTTTGACGGCAGCAAGGGTTACCCGCCGAAGGGCTACTACTACAACTGCGGCACGACCGAGCCGTTCTACGTCAGGGCCGGTGCGTGGTCACCCGACGACAAGACCATTTACCTGGCGAGCACCGGGCAACGGCCGTGGAACGCCAAGACCCTCCCGCTCAAGGGCCTCTGCGACTCCGCCTCGGCATTCTCGGCGACCGGGGCCAGGCCCGCGATCAAGTGGACGAACTACACCGGCTGTGACTCGCTGTTCGCGGTGGCGGCCGACGCCAGTGCCGCTTACTTCGCGGGTCACGAGCGGTGGTCACAGAACACGAACGGCTGCGACAAGCAGGGACCTGGTGGGATCGTCGCACCCGGCATGGAAGCTTTGCATCCATCCACCGGGCAGCTATTCTTCAACTCCTCGCATACGTCCGGGCTATATTCGCGCGGCCGCGGGCTCGGCGCCGATGACATGCTGATCACGAAGGCCGGCCTGTGGATCGCCAGCGATAACTTCGGCGCTACCTCAATGTGCAACGGAGTCCAGGACCTGGCCGGTATCTGCTTCCTGCCCTACCCGCATTAACAGGCGTGCCCAGCAAGCCGATAGGTTTGCTAGGCATACCTGGAATTTACTTATACTTCCAAAAATAGTCACTCAGTTGTAAACCAAAACTTGCTTCGCGAAACTATCGGGCTCGTCCAGACGTTCCTGGAAGGTAGGAGGATCTTCCGAAATTACCCGTATAGTCCTCTTACCACCGAGTGGATCATTGCCTCCCGCCGACGTCGTCCACGATTACTCATCCCGATAGGCCTAGATCCACCTAACTCAGAGCTGGGGTCGCGGATGGGTGCAGCCGAGACGCGTAGCCGGGAGTATCCCGTGCGCGTCATCTACCTCGGCGGGCTTGGCCGGAGCGGCAGCACGCTGCTCGAGCGGCTGCTCGGCGAGTTGCCTGGCGTATCCGCGGCCGGGGAGATCGTGCACCTCTGGCAGCGGGGCGTTGCCGAGAATGAGCGCTGCGGATGCGGCCTGGACTTCTCTGCCTGCGACTTCTGGAAGCAGGTGGGCAAGGAAGCCTTCGGCGGCTGGGACAAGATCGACACCGGCCAGATTGGTCGCCTGAAGGACACGGTCGACCGAACCCGCCAGATCCCGCGCCTATCGCAGCGGAACAGCCGCTCAGGGTTCGCCTCCGAACTCGCCGAGTACTCCGGTTTCTACCTGCGGGTCTACCGCGCTATTGCGGACGTGAGCGGGTGCGGCGCGCTCGTGGACTCAAGCAAGCATGCGTCGCTGGCCTTCTGCCTGAGCAGGCGCCAGGAGATCGACCTGCGGGTGATTCACGTGGTGCGGGACAGCCGCGCAGTCGCGTACTCCTGGACCACGACAGTGGCACGGCCTGAGGCGAGCGGATCAGTGCAGCAAAGCCCGGGCAGCTACATGACGACCTACTCCCCGGCAAAGGCGGCCGGCCACTGGAACGCGCAGAACGCGGCACTGCAGTGGCTCGCGCGACGCGGAACGCCGGTGCTGCGGGTCCGGTATGAGGATCTCGTAGCGGCGACCGAGCAGACGCTGCGGCGCGCGGCTACCTTCGCCGGGCTGCCTGCGGGAGAGCTGACGCTGCCGTTCCTGCACGACGACGGCGACGAGCCTTATGCGGAACTCACCACCGCGCATACCGCATCTGGCAATCCCATGCGGTTCACGACCGGCCGCCTTCCCATCCGCGGCGACGAGCGCTGGCGCTCGGCGATGCCAGACGAGCAGCGGCGCGTGGTCACCGCGCTGACATTCCCGTTGCTCAGGCGCTATGGATACCTGGGGCGGCCCGCATGACGGCGTGGCCGTCGGTCGGCGTTGTTATCCCGACCAGGAATCGGCCGGCTCAGGTGCGACAGGCAATCGCATCTGTGCTCGCGCAGGACTATCAGGGAGACGTGCAGGTCGCCGTCGTATTCGACGGCGCCAAACCGGACGAGACGCTCGCCGACGGCGACCGTGTCCTTGTCCTCGCCAACGACCGGACGCCAGGACTAGGCGGCGCGCGAAACTGCGGCATCCTGGCCACCAGCTCCGAACTAGTCGCGTTCTGCGATGACGATGACCGATGGCGGGCCAGCAAGCTCCAGCTGCAAGTCGCCGCGATGCAGGCCCGCAACGGAGCCGAGTTCGTCAGCTGCGGTATCGCCGTGGAGTTCGAAGGCAGGACGACCGACCGCCTTGCCGGCACAGCTGAGATCACCCACGAGGACCTGATCAGGTCCCGGATGGTCATGGTGCACTCCTCGACGTACCTGGCCAGGCGGACGGCGCTGATCGACGGCATCGGCCTGGTCAATGAGAACTTGCCAGGCGGCCAGAACGAGGACTGGGACCTCGCGCTGCGGGCGGCAGCCAGACGACCGATCGTCAACGTCGACCAGCCGCTCGTCGAGGTTGCCTGGGGATCTGGCTCGCACTACGAGACGCAATGGCAAACCAAGGCGCAGAGCCTGCTCTGGATGCTCGAGCACCATGGCGACCTTGTCCAGAGCCAGGCAGGAGCAGCCCGGGTGTATGCGCAGCTCGCTTTCGCGTACGCGGCCATGGGACGGCGCTCCGAGTCGTGCCGATGGATGGGCAAGGCGCTGCGGCAGAACTGGCTGGAGCCGCGAGTGCCGTTCGCCGCGGCCGTTGCGGCTGGCCTGGTTTCAGGCGATCGAGTACTCCGAACCCTGCACGCACGCGGACGGGGGATCTGACATGACAGACCGGATCAGGGTAGGCGGGCTGGATTTCGACCTGCTCACCGAGACTCAGGTGATCGAGCACGTGGTCGATGCGATCAGCCGCGGCAGCGGCGGCACCATCGTCACGCCGAACATCGATATCTGCCGGCGCACCGATCGCGACCCGTCAACCCGGGGTCTGGTGGACTCCGCGTCTATCGTCGTTCCCGACGGAATCCCGCTGCTCTGGGCCGCCAGGCTAGCTGGGTTGCCGCTGGTGCAGCGGATCGCGGGAGCGGACCTTATCTTCTCGCTCTCAGCGGCGGCCGCGGCCAACTCATGGCCGATTTACGTGCTCGGCGGGCTGCCCGGTGAGGACGGCGGGGCGGGAGCGGCTGAGCTGGCCGCTGGCCGGCTGGCCGCCAGGTACGAAGGCCTGAAGATCGCCGGAGCCTATTCGCCGCCATTCCCGTTCGACGCCAAGGCAGGAAACGTCGACGACATCCGCGAATCGCTGGTGCGGGCGAAGCCCAAGATCGTGTTCGTGGGCCTTGGCTTTCCTAAGCAGGAACGGCTGATCGCGAGGATCAGCAGCGACCTGCCAGATGCCTGGTTCGTGGGCTGCGGCGCGGCCATTCCGATTGCGGCTGGCCAGCTGAAGCGTGCGCACCCGACGATCCAGCGGCTTGGCCTGGAATGGCTGCACAGGCTCGTCAACGAGCCGCGGCGGCTCGCGAAGCGGTACCTGGTGCACGACCTGCCTTACGCGATCTGGCTGCTGTGCAACAGCGCGCTGCACCGGAACGAGCCGGCCCGCCAGGACAGCTCAAGGAACCCGGCCGAAACCGGGCTGACCAGCCCGGTCGGCCGCGAGGGCTGACCAGACAGTTCGGCCTGGCGCTCGGGCAGCTTTACCTTCGCCAGCTAGGGACCTTGCCCAGCCATCTGGTCAATCGCTGATCGAACGGCTCGAAGTAGGTCGAGAGTTCGGCGCGCAGGACCGGCGACATCTGGGCGCGTGGCCTCGCGTTGTGCTGCTCGAACTCCGGGTAGCCGTGGTTGCGCAGGCCGAGAAAGTCAAGGACGGCGTCGTACTCGGGCTCTGGCTTGGTGAAGAAGTCGCCGCTGTCGACGACATGGATCCGCTCGCTGCCGAAGGTGCGCTCGAGCCGCTCGAGCTGCTCGCTGTACTGGCCCCTGGCCCGGTAGGCCTGGTGCTGGTGTGCGTGGCTGAGGTAGGCCGGATCCTGCGCGATCCGCTCCGCCTCGCCGCGAAGCCGCTCCGGCTCAAGCTCCAGCGCGCGCTCGAAAGTCTCGGTCTCGAAGCCCCTCGCCAGCTCGTGCGCGTACGCGGAATAGGCACGCTCGACCGGGTCGCGGACGAGCACCAGCAGCTTGACTCCCGGCAGGTCACGGGCGATCCGGTCGGCGGCGCACGGGTGGAACATGTAGTACGGGCTCGACTCGAACGTGAGCGCTGGATCTCCTGCGGCCCTCGCGGCCCGGCGCGCCCTGGCCCGCAGCGGGAAATGCGCGCGGTACCAGCAAATGCCGCGGTCGTAGTTCATGTCGAAGTAGTGAACGCCCTTGTGCAGGACGGCCTTCAGCACGGCGGGGTGCTGGCTGAGCGTGCGGAACATCGACGTGGTGCCGCATCGTTGCGCGCCCACGATCAGGACCCCCGGCAGCATCCTCGCGTGGTTCGTCGCGCGGCCGGCGGTTACCGAGATGACGTGCGCGGCGCGCTTGGCTGGCGGCGAAACTGATCGTGCGATTGGATTAACCATCCTTACCTGGTAGTTCACCGACGCCAGATTGCAGGGCCGGCAGCAGCCACCGGCGCGGGGCGCCGAGCGCCGCACCCGCCTGTTCCTGCCGGTCGGCCAGGTACCTGACCGACAGGTCGGCCAGGTACAGCAGCGCGGTCAACCGTGCTTCGCGGCTCGCCACGCCGAACGCCTCGAGCAGTTCTGACGCGCGCCGCACGCAGGCGACCGCGGCCTTTTCAGGATCGCTGCTGTTCCCGACCACTTCGGCCTGCAGCCAGCAATGCAGCGCGTCGAATCCGGCCGGCGCAGGCGTGGTGAAGCGCTCCCAGTCCCAGACCAGCAGGCCCGCTGCGGTGCTGGCCATGTTCCACGGCGTCCAGTCGCCGTGCCAGCTGCCGAAACGGAGCGTCGTCGCACCAGCCAGTTCCGCCAGCTTGGCGAGCGCTGATCGGAGCGCGGCGGGTTCGGCACCGTCCCCGACTGCCGCGAGCCGCATGCTCAGGTGCTGCCAGTACTCGCTCGAGGCGATCGCGGATTCGCGCTGGCTGATCACGCCGATGATCTCCGTCATCGCTGCCTGGAGCGCGCCCGGCCGCGGCGGCGTGCGCCGCTGCCAGACCGGCAGCGGGCTGAGCACCATGATCTCGAGGTCGTTCCAGCGGTCACTGGCGAGAACGCGGGGGGCGTGCAGGTGGCTTAGCCCGGCCGCGTGCAGCCGGTCCAGCGCGGCTTGCTCCGTGCGGACCAGGCCGGCTGTCAGCGCGTTGGTGCCGACCTTCGCGAACCCGACTGTCTCGCCTGCCTCGGTCAGCAGCTGCAGGACTGGCTTGCGGTTCGCCCGCGGCGCCCCCAGGTGAACGCTGATCAGCACCGGTCGCCCGAGCATCTCGCTCAGCCGCGACTCAATGGTCTCGGCGCCAGGCGGCACGCGCACGGTAAGGCGCCCGCGGAACATCCTTGACCCGATGCCGCTGGCGAGCGCCGCCGCGAGTGCCCTGGTCGCCAGGGCACTGCGGATCGAGCCAGGTTCGCCGTACCTGCGAACCGCGGAGGCGGCCGGACGCCTGCCCGACGGCACCAGCAGCCTGGGATCAGATAGACCTGGCAGCACGATCATCGACAGGTCGCCTGGCTCGCCGGCCGCCGTTCTGAGGCCACATTCCGCCGAGGCGGGATCTGGCCAGAGCTGGCGGCTGATATCGCGCAGGTAGCCGGCCCGGCCTGAGTAAGCCCGTTGTGCATGCATGGTCATTGACTTAACCGATGACCGGCTCGGAAGACCGGCCAGCTGAGCATCTGGCCGAAGGCGCGCAGCGCTGGCGTATCGCTGCCGAGCCAGTACTGGAATGAGCGTCCCTGACTGTCGGTGCCGTTCGCGTCGAAGTACGCCATGCCCTTGATCTGGGGGTCGAATTCGGCGAGTTCGCCGGCCGCGAGCAGCCAGCGCGGCCACGCAGCCGGACTGCCGCCAACGGCGAATTCGCCGATCATCACCGGCTTGTGCGTATGCCTGGCCCAGGAGAGGAATGGATGCGCGGCATCTTGCAGGGTCTCGCTAGCGGACACTGAATAGATGTCAGCGCACACCCAGTCGACCTCGCTATTCCCCGGATAGAACGGCTGCGCACGGCCGTCGCGAAAACCCCACCCCGTCGGGCACCAGACCCAGCCCACATTCGTGGCGCCAACCTTAGCGAAGATCTTGCGGATGTGATCCCACGCCGCGATGTAGTTCTGCGGCCCGTGCATGGCCCACTGCAAGTTCGGGCGGTCCATCTCGTGCCTGAACTCAAGGAGGATCGGCCGATGCAGCCGCTTGACGGCCCTGGCGCGCTCCCTGATCAACGAGTCGTAATCGCCGGCGGCGATCTTCCTGGTGTCCGGGGTGCCGCCCCAGGTCAGCAGCAGTACCTTTCCTGAGCGCACGAAGTACTGGTCGGCGGCGTTCGGGAACGGGCTGTACCAGGGGTGGTAGTTGTGCACCAGCCGGATAGGCGCGCCAAGACTCTGCTGGAACGACTGAACCGCCGCGATCTCGGCGTCCGGGGTGTACGACGTCGGAGCGACGTAGGCGCCGAGGTAGGCACCCGAGGCCGGGATCAGCCGCGCGGCGGCACCTTCTTCCTTGGCGACCACGCCAGGATCGCGCGGTGCGGAGGAGCCTGAAACGCCAGGGGACGGCTGACCGCTGCCGTCCGCCGAGTCGGGAGGGCTTGGCGACTGCGAGCCGAAGCCCGACGAATCGATCGGTCCTGATGAGCTGGCGAAGCCGACCGCGACTGCCGCCGCCGCGATCACTACGACGGCGGCCGCAGCCGAGATCCAGAGCGCGCGCCTGCCCTGAGGCCGCTGCCGGCGGTGATGGTTTGTCACGTGACCAGGCCATCCATCGGGCCGACGGGGACCGCGGGCTGTGCGGTGACGGAGCGGGCGGGCGCCGCGCGGCCGGCCGCAGTTCGAACGGCCAGAACGTAGGCAGCGAGCAGCAGGCCGCCGTATAGCAACCCGCTCAGCGCGTCGGTGAGCCAGTGCTTCGACAGGTAAACGCGGCTGAAGGCCTCGTTGAATCCGAGCGCCGCGACAGCGGCTGCCGCCCAGACCGCTGCCCTCCGGCTGCCACTGAACTCGCGCCAGAGCAGGTATGCGATCAGGCCGTAGAAGACGATGCACCGGTCGCAGCCGCCTGACGGAAAGGTGCCGAGCGGGCTGGTGGGAGGCCCGACCCGGTGAAAGACGTGCCGGAGCGCGAGGGTCGTGTAGTGGTCAGCCACGATCAGCGAGAGGAGAGATACCGGTGCCAGCCAGCGCCGCTCACGTGAGGCCACCGCGATGCAGACCGCTGCCGCGGCGGCGGCGCCCCAGACGGTCCAGGTGTCGCCGATCTTGGTCAGCCTGTTCATGGCCGCGGCGACCGCGTGTACCTGGTGGGTGCTGATCCACTGGAACACCGGCTTATCGATCGAGGCGCCCTGGTGGACCACCAGCAGCCCTAGCAGGCACATCAGACCAAAGGTCGCGACGACGCCAGCCACCGCGACCACCAGGAGGCGGACCGACCCGGAAATGCCTTCTGAGATGCCCGATCCGGACGCTGCGCG
>DATELR010000126.1:0-44496 GCA_035276345.1 Streptosporangiaceae bacterium
GCCTCCTGTCGCGCGACAGCCTCGCCAGCGATGGCAAGCCCGCCAATGCCGCCCGTGCTTGCCAGCATGGGATGCCTGGGCAGGAATGGGGCTAGGTGTTCCCTGACCGCGACCGGACCAACGCCGGGCCCGCCGCCGCCATGCGGGATGCAGAACGTCTTGTGCAGGTTCAGATGCGAGACATCGGCGCCGAAGGCGCCTGGCTGCGCGAGCCCGACGAGCGCGTTGAGGTTGGCGCCGTCGACGTAGACCTGGCCGCCTGCCGCGTGCACGAGATCACAGACCTCTGTGACGGTCGTCTCGAAGACGCCGTTGGTAGAGGGGTAGGTGAGCATGATCGCCGCGACCGTGTCCTGGTGCTGGTCCAGCTTGCCGCGGAGGTCTTGCAGGTCGATCGCGCCGTCCGAGCCGCACTTAACGACAATTACCTTGAGCCCGGCCAGGACAGCCGAGGCTGCGTTGGTGCCATGCGCGGAGTCGGGAATCAGGCAGACCGTGCGCTCTGGCTCATTGCGTGAGCGGTGATAGTGCCTGATGGCTAGCAAGCCCGCCAACTCGCCCTGAGATCCGGCGTTCGGCTGCAGCGATACCGCGTGGTAGCCGGTGATCGCGATGAGCGCGTCCTCCAGGCCTGCGATCAGCTCCCGGTACCCGGCCGCCTGCTCCGCGGGAGCAAAAGGGTGCAGCGCGGCGAACTCCGGCCAGGAAATCGGCTCCATCTCGGCTGCCGCATTGAGCTTCATGGTGCATGAGCCGAGCGGGATCATCGACCGGTCGAGTGCGACATCGTAATCCGACAGCTTCCGCAGGTACCGCAGCATCGCGGTCTCGCTGCGGTAGGACGAGAACACCGGGTGGGTCAGGAACTCGCTGGTCCTGCGCAGTTCCGCCGGTATCGCCGCGAAGCCGTCGCCGTGGACGTGAGGCAGCTCATCCGATCCCGCGATGGCTGCCGCGACCGCCGCGATGTGCTCGTCGGTGGTGGTCTCATCGCATGCGACCTGAACCAGGTCCGGTCCAGCCAGATGCAGGTTGTAGCCGGCTGCGCGGGCTCGGTCCACCGCATCGGCGGCGCCGCCAGGCACGGTCACCGAGATGGTGTCGAAATACGCCCCATGCCGTGTCGTGAATCCTGAGGCCTGGAGTGCCGCGGCCAGACCCGCCGCCTTGCCGTGCACCCGCTTCGCGATCGCCTTCAAGCCTTCAGGGCCGTGGTAGGTGGCGTACATGGCCGCGATCACGGCGAGCAGGACCTGCGCGGTGCAGATGTTGCTGGTCGCCTTATCCCGCCTGATGTGCTGCTCGCGGGTCTGCAGGGCCAGCCGGTATGCCGGGTGCCCGTCCGCATCGACTGAGACGCCGACCAGACGGCCCGGCAGCTGGCGCTTGATCTCGTCGCGAACGCAGATGTAGCCGGCCTGCGGACCGCCGAAACCCATCGGGACGCCGAACCGCTGGGTGCTGCCGACCGCGACGTCGGCGCCGAGCTCGCCAGGCGGCGTGAGCAGGGTCAGCGCGAGCGGATCGGCAGCGACGGCGGCAAGCGCTCCGCGCGCGTGCGCCGCAGCGATAGCGGGTCGCAGGTCACGGACCTCGCCGCTGGCACCCGGATACTGCAGCAGGATTCCGAACAATTCGCCGTCAGGCTGAGCATCGATGAGTTCGGGCGTCACCGCCCCGGTCACTAGCTCAATGCCGAGCGGCTCCGCCCTGGTGGCGAGGACAGCGAGGGTCTGCGGGAGGCAGTCGGCGTCGGCCAGGAAGATTGTCCCGCGGCCGGCCGCGCGGCGTGCCAGGGTCATCGCCTCGGCGGCCGCCGTCGCCTCGTCAAGCATGGACGCGCCGGCCACCGGCAGCGCGGTCAGGTCCTCGATCATGGTCTGGAAGTTCAGCAATGCCTCAAGCCGGCCCTGAGAGATCTCGGGCTGGTATGGCGTGTAGGCGGTGTACCAGGCCGGGCTTTCCAGGACATTCCTGCGGATCACTGGCGGCGTGATCGTGCCGTAGTAACCAAGGCCGATCATCGACGTCATGACCGTGTTCTTGGCGGCGAGCTCGCGCAGCGCGGCGAGGGCCTGGTCCTCGTGCAATGGCTCGGGCAGCAGGAGCGGCTTGGCAATCGACAGGCCGGCCGGCAGCGCGGCCGAGGTCAGCTCGTCGAGCGAGGCATAGCCGAGTGCGGTCAGCATCTGCTGCTGGCTGAAGTCGTCGGGGCCGATATGCCGTTGAGCGAAGTTCACCGGGAGCCTCCAGACGGGTCGCGAGTACGCATCCCCCTCTGTCGTCTGTCCCAACTCCAGAGCTGCCTCTTCCGTCCGGTCCTGGTGCCTGAGAGGTTCCGGGGAGGTTGCCCCTTCGGCGCCGAGCGTTGGCTGCGCGCGGCTCTCCCGGACGGTGTCGCTGGCGTATCCGAGCGTACTCCAGGCTAGCGTTGTATTCGGGCGACGGGAGCGTGATGAACGGACACTTGTTGGCTGTGTACGTCGTCGCAGTAGTGGTCGCGATGATCACCCCGGGCCCGGACATGATGTTCGTCCTGGCCACGGCCGCGCGCGGCGGTCCGCGGGCCGGCCTGCTCGCGACGCTCGGGGTTGCGACCAGCGAGATCGTCCAGATCACCGCAGTGGCTGCGGGCCTCGCGGCGCTGTTCACCGCCGCCCCGGCCGCCTTTGCCGCGCTGCGGATCTGCGGCGCCGGCTACCTGCTCTACCTTGGCATTCAGGCATTCAGGAGCGCCAGACGCGGAGGATTTGCCTGGGTAGCCGGGCCCGATCACCAGTACTCGCCGGATCAGAAAGTTGTCAGCGGCAGGTATGCCTATCTGCGCGGGGCGGCGACCAATCTGGTCAATCCGAAGATGGTCACGTTCGCGGTGGCATTCCTGCCGCAATTCGTCGATCGCGGCCTCGGCCACGTGCCCGCGCAGTTCGCGGTGCTCGGCGCGATCTTCATCACGCTCGAGCTGCTGATCGACGGGGCCGTCGGGCTCGTCGCGGGGCGGTTCGCGGCCTGGCTGTCGCGGCGCAGGCGCGCCCGCCAGGCACTCGACGTCGGTTCGGGCACCGTGATGGTCGCTCTCGCGGCCCGGCTCGCCCTCGAGCGCTAGCCGGCCGCGCCTTCAATCAGGTCGGCGGCTGCGCGCAGTCCATCAGCGGCCTGGATCTGGGCTGCAGATCTTGCCAGCATGGCGGTTAGTGCCTCGTCCCCGAGCAGCGTGGCGATCGCACCGCGCAGTTCCTCGTCGGTGAAGCGATAGGTGTCGAGCCTCACTCCTAGCCCGAGCTCATCCATCCGCTGGGCATTGTCGTGCTGATCCCAGAAGAGCGGCAGCACTATCATCGGCTTGCCGAAGTGCAGGCATTCGGTCGTCGTGTTGTTTCCGCCGTGCGTGATCACGAGGTCAGCGAGCGGGATGATCGACGTCTGGGGCAGGAACTCAGCACCCCACATGTTGTCCGGCAGCTCGATCTCGGCATGCAGTGGTCCCTTGGACACGATGTACCTGTGCGGCGTCTCGGCCAGGCAGCCGATGATCCGGCGCATCAGCGGCACATCGGCAGAGCCGAGCGAGCCGAGCGAGAAATAGATCAGCGCTCCGTCGCGACCAGCAAGCTGCTCGGGCACCGTGAAGGGCGCGTCGGTATGCCGCACCGACGACTCGATCCGGTGCCAAGAAGGCGGCAGCGAGATTGACCGTGCATAGTCCGCCACTTCGGGAAAGACGTACAAGTTGACGGCGCCTTCGCCGATGAACTCCAGGTCAGGCAATGGCGGTGCGCCTTTGCTGGCGAACCAGTCGGCGAAGTCCTTCCACAGCTCGCGGTGCACCCGGTCGTATTCGGCGCGGAACTCCGGCCAGCTGGCGCGGTCGGCCGCCGGGTAACCGGAAAAGGCGGGCGGCACGTCACGGCCCTTGAGCTCCAGCGGGTTGCACGAGACGATCCGGACGAACGGGGCGCCCGCCGTAACCAATGCGGGAAAGCCGACCACGTTGTCCTCGATGATCACGTCCGGCGCCGTGCGCGCGATGATCTCGGTCAGCTGATCGTGGCTGTATTTCGCTCCGGCGATCAGCTCCTCCCAGACCGGCTTGATCCAGGTATCGAGCTGCTCGATCGTCGGCTTGCGGAATTCCGCCGCCGTGGTGGCGATGAAATCCTTCCAGAACTGACCGGCATCGGCATCACCTCCGGCTGGCTCGGCGAGGTTGACCAGGTCTTCAGCGAAACCGAGTGGCTCCAGCTTGCCCTGCCAGGAAGCTTCGGCAGCGAAGACGACCCGGTGGCCGCGGCTGCGGAGCACATCGCCGATGCCGACGCAGTTATTCGTCGGGCCGTAGGCGCTTTCCGGCATGAACAAGAAGGTCAGCGGCCGCATGTGGCTGCTCCAGTCAGGCGGGAATCGGAGGTGTCGGAGCATACCGGCAGAACCGCTCGGATGTCGCGTCGGCGGCACGGCAGGCTTGAAGGCATCTAGACGTCATCCCAGCGGAACATTCGGACCGCGATCAGGCTGACGATCACGGTGAAGGCAAGCAGGATTCCGATCGCGGGCAGCGCCGCCGTCGGGCCCTCTCCCCTGGCCATGACGTCTTGCATGCCGGTTACTAGGTACCGCAGCGGCATCGCGTAGGACGCCTGCCTGACCCAGTCAGGAGCGAAGTCCAGCGGTATGAACGCTCCGCCGAGGAACGCCATCGGCAAGATGATCAGGTTGGCGATCGACGTGGCGGCCTGCTGGGTCTTGGCGATAGCGCCGACCAGCAGGCCGATCGACATGAATGCGAGGATTCCGCAGACCACGAGCGGGATCGCCATCCACCACGCGGCGGTGAGTTGCAGGCCGAAGTACGGCAGCTTGGCGATCGCGAGAAAGACGGCCAGCTGGATCAGGCCGATGGCCACGGCAATCCAGATCCTCGCGGCGACGATCGAGCCAGTTCCGATCGGCGCGAGCCGGAGCCTGCGCAGGAGCTTGTTCTGTCGCCAGCTCACGAGAGTGATTGCGGCCCCGAACGTTGCGCCTGAGGCAAGCGCCCAGCCGAGCAGGCCAGGGGTGAAGTACTGGATGGGCTTGAGCGATTTGTCCTCGACCTGGCTGGCGGCGAGAGTGAACCGGGGTGCCTTCCCCGATGCAGCCTGGTTGGCGGCCTGCACGACGGAGCCGAGCACCGAGTTCACCAGGCCAGCCTTGGTCTGATCGGCGATCGAGTAGCGGACAATGACGCGATCGCCGTGCTCCAGCACTGCCGCGTCGTCGTCGCCTTTGCGCACGGATGCGAGCGCCGCCGACTCGGAGCGTGCATGCGTGATGGCCAGCACCTTGGCAAGGCCTGGATCAGCCTGGCGGGCCTGGGTGAGCAACTGGACCTGTCCGACCGTCAGCAGGTTGATCTTCGGAGCCGAGGAGTTCTTGTAGATCGACCCGAAGAAGAGCAGGAACAGCACGGGCAGCAGGATCGAGAAGATCAACGCAGCTCGGTCCCTCACGAAGCCGAGGAACATGGCTCGAGACAGGCTCGTGAAGCCGGTCATGCCCGGTACTCCCGTCCGGTCAGGCTGAGGAAGACGTCTTCCAGGGTGGCGCCCGTGACCCGCAGGCCGGTCAGCGCGTCGGCTCTGGCCAGGCCAGCCAGAACCTGACCAGGCTCGCTGGTCGCGATAGATAGCGACACGCCGTCGTCGGACACAGCTCCGCTGGTCAGGCCGGCTGCCTGCTCAGCTGAGATCAGGCCGGACTCGACGGAGATCCGCAGCGGCTGGTCGAGCTCGCGTACCAGAGCGGCCGGAGGGCCGGCCTTGAGGATCTTGCCGTCGTCCATGATGGCGACGCGGTCGCAGAGCGACTCTGCCTCGTCCATGTGGTGGGTCGTCAGCACAACGGTTCGCCCTGACTTGCTGATCTTTCTGAGCAGGTCCCAGAGGTTCCGCCGGGCCTGCGGATCCAGTGCCCCGGTGGGCTCGTCGAGAAAAAGCAGCTCAGGGTCGTGCACAAGCGCGCAAGCGATTGATAGTCGCTGCGCCTGGCCGCCGGAGAGCTTCTCTGTGCGCTGACCGGCCTGGTCGGTCAGGCCGACCGTTTCGAGCATCTCATCGGCCTGCCTCGCACCAACGCCATACAGCGATGCAAACGTGCGGATCTGCTCGCGCGCGCTAAGCCGCTCAAAGAAGGATGATGCCTGAAGCTGCACGCCGATCTTGGGGAGCAAGCTCCCGTTGCGAGGCCAGGCAAGCAGCCCCAGCACCCGGACCTCACCGGAATCGGGTTTGCGGAGCCCTTCAATGATCTCCAGCGTTGTTGTCTTACCCGCCCCGTTAGGGCCGAGAATGCCGAAGAACTCGCCTTCGCTGACCTCGAAGCTCACGCCATCGACGGCCACGACGTCGCCGTAGGACTTACGCAGGTCCCGTACGTTGATAGTGGCTGGCACAGCGCGCAACACTAACACGGAACATCAGTCACGAATCGGGGCAGGCTATCCTATTCTGCGCGCCGCCCGGCGGTTAGCGAGCTCGTCGGTCCCCTCTGATCTGCTGGCGGCCTCACCAGAGTCCGCTGGCAGGTCGGCCAGTGAGCCCTCAACTTCCCGCCAGACCCTGCCGAGCGCGATGCCGAAGACGCCCTGACCACCTTGCAGCAGGTCGACGACCTCGTCCGGCGATGTGCACGCGTACACGCTCGCGCCATCGCTCATCAGCGTGATCTGAGCCAGATCGTTGGCACCATGCTGACGGAGGTAGGTCACGGCTGAGCGGATCTGCTGCAGCGAGATTCCCGTGTCCAGCAGCCGCTTGACGACGCGCAGCACCAGGATGTCGCGGAACCCGTATAGTCTCTGCGAGCCCGATCCGGCGGCTGCCCTGACGCTAGGCTCAACGAGGCCGGTCCGCGCCCAGTAGTCAAGCTGGCGATACGTGATCCCGGCAGCCGCGCAGGCCGTCGGCCCTCGGTAACCGATGTCCTCGGGCAGCGGCGCTAGCTCGTCATCGAAGAGCAGGCCCTGCTCACCGGCGCGCTTGGCTGCATCGCTTCGAGCGTGCTCGTGCTCACTCTTGATCACCGCCACGCCCACCTCCAGTCGGGGTGCACGTTTCGCACGTTAGGCCCGCCGACGGACCTCGTCAACGATCTCACCCGGCGCGTCGCCGGCCGAGTCAGCGCTGCTGCCAAGACCACTGATCCGGCCGTGCTCAGGTGGCGGACCCGAAGTCTTCAGGGGTGATGTTGTCGAGGAACTCGCGGAACTTCTCGACCTCGTCTTCCTGCTCGTCAGGGATCGACACGCCAGCCTCGTCGAGTATCTCGTCCTGGGCGAAGATCGTCGTCCCGGTGCGAAGCGCGAGCGCGATCGAGTCGGACGGCCGTGCGCTGACGGTCGTTCCGTTCGAGAAGACAAGGTCAGCGAAGAAGATCCCGTCACGCAGGGCGGTGATGTTGACCTGCCGGAGCTCAACTTTCAGCGCCTGGAGAATGTCTCGCATGAGGTCATGCGTGAGCGGACGAGCTGGCACCATGCCCTGCTGCGCGAAGGCGATCGCCGTAGCCTCCATCGGCCCGATCCAGATCGGCAGGTAACGCTCTCCACCGGTCTCCTTCAGCAGCACGATGGGCTGGTTCGTCGGCATCTCGACCCGGACGCCTACGACCTCCATCTCCTTCACCGCGTCTCCGTCCTCACCTGCGCCTCATACCCTTGCAGTGCGCGCAGCACTCCCTTGTCAACGTACACCCCATGCCCTTGTGGCCGGACACGTGCTGGGCCGGCTACCCGTGACAACAACCAACAACCACGAGCCTGATAATCCTCGCCGGCTTCACGCGCTCGCACCCTTGAATCCGCGCCGTCGCAGGGTTTCGCCGTCGGTCGGCGCATCGACCTGGGTCCTCGGCTGGGGCAGGTCCGACTCAGGCAGCATCGCCAGCTCTGCGGGCAGGCCGGCCTCGGCCAGCCCGGCCTCCACCATCGCGCTATGGAGCCGGATCAGCAGCTGCGCGATCTGCCCGGCCGTCCTGGCGGCCTCGTCCCTTGCCTGCGCGCTGCGCTGGCGCAGCGTTGGCGCGACAACCTGCTCGATCAGCGCCACGTCACGTTCCGCCGCTGTTCTGGCGCCGCGCAGGTGCCTGGCCTGGACGCCGTAGGATGCCAGCAGCGCGACCGTACTCGCAACGTCGAGCGCATCTTGTCCGTAGAGGCGCCCTGACCGTTTGATCAGGCCATGCACCTCGAGTTCGTCGAGTTGTTCCTCGTCGATTCCTGACGCCTCGAGCAATTCCCTGCGGCTGACCATTTCAGTTCTGGTCGACCTGCTTGCCTTAATCGCGCGATCGTCAAGCCGCTCCTTGATCACGCGCAACGGCAGGTACTGATCGCGCTGGGCGGTCAGGATGAACTTGAGCTGATCAACGTCTGCCGGTGCAAAGCGGCGGTAGCCCGACGGTGACCGCGCAGGCGAGATGAGTCCCTCGGCCTCCAGGAATCGGATCTTCGAGACGCTGATGTCGGGAAAGTCATTTCTGAGCTCAACGAGAACTTCGCCGATTCCGAGATACGCGCGCGCGAACTGTCCGCTCATCCACGCGGCCTAGTCGGAGTATGACTGGCGGCCCTGCAGGAAGACCAGCCGGAACTTGCCGATCTGGACCTCATCGCCGCCACTCAGCGCCGCTTCCTCAATTCGCTCCCTGTTCACGTAAGTACCGTTCAGGCTGCCTACGTCGCGGACCGCGAACCGGCCAGCGTGCCGGTAGAACTCGGCGTGCCGCCGGGACACGGTGACGTCGTCGAGGAAGATGTCGCTGTCCGGCCGCCGGCCGACTTCGGTCAGATCGCTATCGAGGAGGAACCTGCTGCCTGCGTTCGGTCCGCGCCTGACGACTAGCAGCGCTGTATTCGGCGGTAGCGCCTCGATGACTGCAGTGTCGGCCGCGGACTCGTCGCCCAGCTCGGCTTCGGTCGTCTCCGCCCCGGTGAAGATCATCGAGGTGGTCTCGCCGGCGGTCGCGCGCTCCGCAGCGGCCCTGGTCAATGGCGTGCCGCATTGCGAGCAGAACCGGGCGGACTCGGGATTGGCCTCACCGCACCCGGGACAGTAGATGCTGGGCATCGACGCGCCGAGCCTCCCAACCATCGGCCGAGCCGCACCGGCGTACTGATTCTCCGTGCGGGCATACTCCCTGGCCACATCCCCTTGCGCGGTCCACGCTACCTGGGGGTGCCGACGCTGGTCCATTTGCCACGCAGTGTCATTGGCGCGGCCCGCGGGGTGCGGCGCGCCATGGGTGCCTACGTAGTCAGAACCGCCGTAATCGGCACCCCGGTTGCGTGCGTAGTCGGCGCCGCGGTCAGCCGGGTAATCCGGCCCGCCCGCGTACTCGCTGGCCCTGGTACCAGCCTCAACGGGTGCGTTCGCCCAGCGATCTCCCCCAGCTGATCGTGCCGCAACCGAACGCGCCCGACCGCGGCGCCTGCGCCAGATCACGCTGCACACCTCCGACGTCTCGCCGCCACCTCCTTGACATCTGGTAGCGACTTAGTGACGGCAATTGTCTCACGTGCAGCTGTTGCGGCGTCGGGCCTTCAGCCTGACCGGCTAGCCCTTCCTGTCCCTCCCCGCCTGCTCGACGACCGCGGCCCACTCATCGAGCAGGGCCTGAGCATGCTCGGTGTCGTCCGCCTCGGCCCACAGATGCGTGATCGCGTGCGCGGTATCAGGCAGTGCGAGAGCCCAGCCGCCGTCGGGT
The DNA here is from genome assembly GCA_035276345.1 of Streptosporangiaceae bacterium. Classification (GTDB taxonomy): domain Bacteria; phylum Actinomycetota; class Actinomycetes; order Streptosporangiales; family Streptosporangiaceae; genus Chersky-822. The sequence continues at coordinate 9,742 of DATELR010000126.1, forward strand.
TCGATCACCCGTACCCCGTCGGTGGTATCGATCTGGCGCCCGTCAGCCGCTTCCACGATGGTGCGCATCACGCTGCCCTTCGCAGCCCACGGGGTCGGAACCGAGCGCTTGAGCAGATGGGCGACCGGGATCCTTGAGTGGATCTGGCTGAGCGTCAGCCTGGTCCTCGCCACCAGGCCGGTCAGCCGCGCGAACGCGGCGATCCCGTCAATCGACCTGGAGAACTCGGGCACCACGAAACCGCCGCGACCGTCGGCAGCGAAAATGACGTCGTTCGCTGCCGTCGCCTCGTACAGGCCGTGCGGCGACGTCGGAGTCCAGCCGACCTCGACGCCATGGAAGCTGCAGACCTCCTCGGCGATCCTGGTCGTGGTTACCGGCAGCGCGACCCGGCCAGATCGGCGCTCGGCCGCGACAAGGTCAAGGACGACGAGCAGGGCGCGGTCATCGCTGACCAGCGCTCCCTTGTCATCGATCAGCGTGATCCGCTCGCCGACCGGGTCGAATCTGACCCCGAAAGCGGCGCGGGATGAGTAGACGAGCTCTGCCAGGCGGTGCAGGTCCGCTCTGACCTGCGCGAGCGACTGGGTGGGCGTGGCTTCGTCGAGTCGGTTGTTCACCGTCAGCACGTCGACGCCCATCCGGCCGAGCAGGCCAGGCATGACGAGCGACGCCGTGCCGCCTGCGCAGTCGACGACCACCTTCAGCTCGGCTTCGCGCACGCCGCTCATATCCACGCAGCGGAGCAGGTCAGCGGTGTAGGCCTCGATGACCCTCGGCGGATAGGTGAGCTCGGCTATCTCGCCAGGGAATGCCCTGCGAAATTCCTGCCTGGAGAAAACCCGCTCAAGCTTGCGCGCCGCCGCCAGCGACAGGTCGGCGCCATGCTCATCGAGGAAGACGATGTCGATCGACTGCGGGTCGCCGGGGCTGGTCCGCATGGCGATGCCGCCGCTGCACTCGCTTCTTGCCGTCTCGAATCTCGCCACCGGCAGCGGCTGCGCCTCCAGGTCCACGACGTTGATGGCGCTGGCGTTCAGCGCGCCGTGCACGGCGCGCTTGAGCGCGCGGGCCGCTCTTGAGACGTCGCGCGAGGTCGTCACTACCGAGCCCTTCTTGAGGGTCGTCGCGTAGGCGCTGGCCAGACGGACGCACAGCTCAGGAGTGATCTCGACGTTCACCAGCCCGGAGACCCCGCGCGGGCCGAACAGCGTGCGCTGACCACGCGACTCCCAGATCACGCTGGTATTGACCACCGCTCCGGCCTCGATGGTCTTGAACGGGTAGACCCGGACGCCGGCCGACACGTAGGCCTCAGGCTCGATCACGCACTCGTCCCCCACGACGGCCGCTTCCTCTATCCGCGCGGAGGCCATGACGTCAGTGTTCTTTCCGATTACGCAGCCGCGAAGGGTGGCGCCGATCCCGACGTAGACGTTGTTATGGACGGTCGCGCGGTGCAGGAACGCGCCCTCCTTGACGACCACGTTGCTTCCGATCACGGTGAACTCGCGCAATTGCGCGCCGCCCTCGATTTTGGCATAATCGCCGACGCACAGCGGGCCGGTGAGGATGGCGTCTGGGTCAACCTCAGCACCCTCGGCGACCCACACGCCTGGCGACATCTCAAATCCGTCGATGTGGGCTTTGACCTTGCCGGACAGGACGTCAGCCTGCACCCGGTGATAAGCCTCGTGGGTCCCGACGTCTTCCCAGTAGCCGTCCGCGACCCAGCCGTACACCGGCGCGCCACGCTCCAGCAACGCGGGGAAGACATCGGCCGACCAGTCGACAACCTCGGCGGATGGCACCTTGGCGAGTACTTCGGGTTCCATCACGTAGATGCCGGTGTTGACTGTGTCGGAGAACACCTGACCCCAGGTGGGCTTTTCCAGGAACCGTTCGATCCGGCCGTCCGGGTTGGCGATGACAATGCCGAATTCGAGCGGATCGGGAACCCTGGCAAGCGCGACCGTCACCAGAGCGCCGTTGTCCTTGTGGAAGCGCACCAGGTCGGACAGGTCGATGTCGGTCAGCGCGTCACCGGATATCACCAGGAACGGTCCGTCCCGCAACGCCGACTCGGCATTCTTGACACTCCCCGCAGTCCCGAGCGGAATATCTTCGGTGGCGTACTGCAGGCTCATTCCGAATTCCTCGCCGTCGCCGAAATAGTTGCGCACCATCGACGCGAGGAACTGCACCGTGACGATTGTCTCGTCGAAGCTGTGCTTGCGCAGCAGCCGGAGCACGTGGTCCATGATCGGCTTGTTGACGACGGGCAGCAGCGGCTTGGGCTGGTTGGCGGTCATCGGCCGCAGCCTGGTCCCCTCCCCGCCTGCCATGACTACAGCCCTCACGCCTGCCAGCGCTCCTTAACCGGTTCCGTTGCCCTCGCCGCGACGTGCGGTATCCCGGTCCATGGCGAGAAGGCGGCGAGCCTGCACGATGTAGAGCACAGCAGCCCACCAGTACAAACCAGTTCCCCATAGAGCGAATGCCCAACCGAACACGCGTGCCACTTCCGCATAGGACGTCGCGTGCGAGCCGAGAAAAAGCAGCGGAAAAGCATAGAGAAGACTCAGCGTGGCGGCCTTGCCGACGAAGCTCACACGGAGCGGCCCGTATCCGTGCCGGCGCAAGACCAGCAGCACCACACCGAGCACGAGTTCCCTGACCGCCAGGATCGCTACCAGCCACCACCCGATGATCGAGCGGATCGCCAGCGCGATGACGGTCGAGACGATGTACAGCCGATCCGCCGACGGGTCGAGTAGTTCCCCGATCCTGCTCTGCTGGCCAAGCGCCCGCGCGACCTTGCCGTCCAGCCAGTCAGAGGCGCCGGCGGCCGCCAGCAGGCCTACTGCCCACCAGTCGCCAGCCTCAGTGCGCACGCCGAGTACCAGCCAGAGGAAGACCGGAACACCGGCCAGCCGCGCCACGCTGATCATGTTCGGGATCGTGATGACCCGGTCATGCTGGCGCGATTGAACGTCAGCCATGCTCACGTATCACCCGCTTCCGGTCCCCGCCGCAGACGTTACGCGGTCGCCATGAGTGCCCGCCACACTGGATCACGCCGAGCAGCAGCGCTTCTGGGCGATCACAGGGCAGACTCCTCGTATGCGCATCAAAGTGTCATCAGCGTCGGTATCCATCGCGTTGATCGCGGGTGTGCTGGCGATCGCCAGCCCCGCGGCCGCCGAGCGCGCCGGCGCTCCCAGCCGATTGCCTGCCGCCATCAGAGTCGGAAACCACTCGAACTGGCCGACGTACCACGCCAACGCGCGCCGCACAGGGTCGGTGCCTGGCCTGCCGCCGGCCGGCAAGCTCGCAATCGGGTGGTCCAGGCGGCTGACCGGCGCCGTGTACGGGCAGCCGCTGGTCCTCGGCCGTACGGTGATCGCGGCCACCGAGCGCAACTTCGTTTACGGCCTCAGCCTGACGAGCGGCCGGGTCCGCTGGTCGGTCCACGTCGCCACAGCGCTCCCGCTGCGGTCGCAGCCGTGCGGCAACCTCGACCCGCTCGGAATCACGAGTACGCCCACCTACTACCGCGGGCTGGTCTACGTCGTGGCGCAGGACGGCCGGACCAGGCACGTGCTCGTCGGCATTGATCCGGCGACCGGCAGGGTACGGTACCGCCGCGCGGTTCCTTCACCTGACGGCCGGCCCTTCTACGATCAGCAGCGCTCCGCGCTGGCCGCCGGCCATGGCCTGATCTACGTGACCTTCGGCGGGCACTTCGGCGACTGTGGTCCGTATGTGGGATCGGTGGTCGGCGTGCCCGCGGCCGGACCTCATGCCAGGTCCAAGCCGGTCGTGTCCTACAAGGTGCCCAGTTCGGATCACGCCGGTATCTGGGCGGCGGGCGGCCCGGTCATCGACCAGACCGGAACTGTATTTGTCGGCGTCGGCAACGGCGATACCTCGCCGCCGTTCGACGGTTCGGACTCGGTGACCTCGCTATCCCCCAGGCTGCACAGGACGGGCGTCTTCGCGCCGGCCAACTGGCTTGCCGACAATCGCAGCGACCTCGATCTTGGATCGCTGACCCCGGCCCTGACCAAGGCCGGGATGGTCCTGACGGTCGGCAAGCGCGGGATCGGCTACCTGCTGCGGTCCCATCACCTGGGCGGCGTCGGCGGCCAGATTGGCAGGCTCGCCGTTTGCGCGGCATTCGGAGGCGCCGCGGTTTCGGACACGACCGTCATCGTCCCCTGTGCGAGCGGCGGGCCGGTAGCGGTGTCAACGCGCAATAGCCAGCTGCGGCTGCTCTGGCACGGTCCAGCGCTGGCCGACGGTTCCCCGGTCATCGGCGGCGGGGCGGTGTGGGTCACCAATACCAGCACCGGGGTGCTGTACGAGCTGAACCGCAGGACGGGAGCCGTCAGGCACAAGATCAGGGTCGGTTCGCAGCTGGCGCATTTCGCTTCGCCTACGCTGGCCGGGCGGGTTGTCCTGGTCGGCACGCTGCACGGCGTCGTCGCGGTAACCGGGGCCTGACCGCAGCCACGCTGAGTAGCAGAACTGCCGTCTGGGCATCCTCTTCGAACACGGAGTGTTACGAGAGGGCGCCGCATGGACACGAAGGGCCTGCAGGCCCTGCTCGCGGTCGCAGTCGTGGCGGCCCTCGCGCCCGCGATCGCGGCGGCGCTGCCCAAGCCAAGGATTCCGCAGATCGTCATCATGATCCTCAGCGGGATCCTGATCGGGCCTTCCGTCCTCGGCCTTGCCAATACCGCGAGCCTGACGCTGCTGTCCAACGTCGGGCTGGGCTTCTTGTTCCTCCTCGCTGGCTACGAGCTTGATCCTGCGCTGCTAAGGGAGCGAGCCGGCCGGCTGGCGATCGCGGGCTGGTGCATCAGTGCCGTCATCGCGGTCGGTGCGGTCGGCGGCCTGACCGCGGCCGGGTTCGTCAGGGACTACGTGCCGATCGGTCTAGCGCTCACTACAACAGCGCTCGGCACGCTGCTGCCGATCCTGAAGGACAATGACATGCTCACCGGTCACTTCGGGAGGTACGTGCTTGCCGCCGGGGCCGTCGGCGAGGTGTTTCCGATCTTGGCCATCGCGCTGGTGCTGACCAGGCGGCGAGAGTTCATCACGACAGCGTCGATAGCGCTGATCTGCGGAGCAGCGCTGCTCCTTGCCGTCGCGCCGCGGTTCCTCGGCGAGAACAGGCTGAGGGCACTGATCAGCCAAGGCCAGCGTGCAACCGCGCAGACGACGCTGCGCTGGTCATTCGTCCTGCTTCTGGCGCTGCTCGTGCTGGCAGCGAGGTTCGGGCTTGACGTCGTGCTAGGGGCAGTCATCGCCGGCGTCGTCCTGCGAAGCTGGAGCAGCCGGATGGGCGTGGACATTACGCCGCTCGAGCAAAAGCTGGACGCCGTCGGCTACGGCGTTTTCATCCCGATCTTCTTCGTGGTCTCGGGCATGAAGCTTGCGGTCGGTGCCATCATCGATAACCCGCTGCGGCTGGTGGTCTTCCTGGTGCTGTTGCTGGTCGTCCGCGGTCTGCCCGCGCTGTTCGTGTACCGGAAAGTGCTGCCAGCGCGTCAGCGGGTTGAGATGACGTTCATCACCGCGACGACGATGCCGCTGCTGATCGCGCTGGCCGAGATTGGCCTGAGTGACGGCGTGATGCTGAAGGCGAATGCCGCTGCCCTGGTCGGCGCAGGCGTGCTGTCCGTGCTGATCTATCCGCTGATCGCGGTCGCGCTCGCGCGCCGGCGGCGCGGGTCGGATGCTGAGCCGTCAGCTGAGACAGCGCCAGATCCTGACACCGGATTAACCAGCCTCCCACAGGCTCGCAATTCCCTGGCCCACGCCAATGCACATGGTCGCGGCTCCCCTGCCGCCCCCGCGCCGGCGCAGCTCCTGCAGCAGCGTCGTCGTGATGCGGGCCCCCGAACAGCCAAGCGGGTGCCCGATGGCAATCGCGCCGCCATTGACGTTCACGAGGTCCTCGTCCAGCTTGAGCTGATCCACAACGGCTACGGTTTGAGCCGCGAAGGCCTCGTTGACCTCGACCAGCGCCAGTTCACTGGGCTGCCACCCGGCCCTGTGCAGTGCCTTGGTCATGGCAGGGACGGGCCCGATGCCCATGAAGTCAGGGTGCACTCCCGCCGCGGCCGCGCCTGCGTACCTGGCGATCGGGTCTGCCCCGACTGCCGCCAGCGCACGTTGCGACATCAGCAAAAGCCCGGCCGCGCCGTCGTTCAGCGGCGAGGAGTTGCCGCCGGTGACCGTGCCGCCCTTGCGAAACGCCGGCCGCTTGGCCGCGAGTTCCTCAGGTGTCAGGTCAGCCCTGATGCCTTCATCGGCCGTCACCTGGCCGGCCGGTGCCTGGACCGGCACAAGCTCAGCGTCAAACCGCCCGGCTGCGGCAGCCGCTGCGGCGCGGTGGTGACTATGCAGGGCGAACTCGTCTTGCCTCGCCCGGTCCACCCCGTATTTGTCCGCGACGTTCTCAGCTGTCTCGCCGAGGCTGATCGGCGGGTACATCTCGGCCATCTTCGGGCTGACCAGGCGCCAGCCGAGCCTGGTATCGACGAGGCCGGCGTCTCGCGGGAAGACCTCGCTCGGCCGCGGCAGGATAAAAGGCGCACGGGTCATCGACTCGGTACCACCCGCGATGCAGACATCGGCGTCTCCTGCCGCGATGGCGCGCGCGGCCGAGCAGATCGCCTCCATCCCGGAACCACACAGCCGGTTCACGGTCGCTCCTGGCACGTCGACAGGCAGGCCCGCCAGCAGCACGCCCATTCGCGCGACGTTCCTGTTGTCTTCACCGGCCTGGTTAGCCGCACCCCAATAGACATCGTCAATGGACCGCGGGTCGAGCCAAGAATTGCGCGCCAGCAGCGCCGCGATCACGTCAGCGGTCAGGTGGTCTGGCCGAACGCCGGCCAGCGCGCCTTTGATCTTGCCGATCGGCGTCCTGCAGGCGTCGACGGCGAATACAGCTGACATCGGCCACCTCCGGCGATCGGGCCGGGCTTATCCGCCCTCGCCTCACCCTACCGGGCTATCCGCGACCCTCATATGCCCGAATTGCCCGACCTACAGGCAGGAGTAAAGGGCATCGATGAGCGCCCGGTTGCGCGGGTTCTGCCACCGCGGGCCCATCCGGGAGGTCACGTACGCGACACCCAGGCCAGCTTCTGGGTCACAGAAACCCAGCGAGCCACCGGCGCCGAAGTGGCCGAACGCGGCCGAACTCGGCCCCATCGGGCGCTCGGCCTGGGTGAGCTGAAACCCGAGGCCGAATCTCGATCTCCGATGCAGGATCCGGTCCTGCCCGTAGACCTGTTCGGCGGCGGCTTCGGCCAGCGATCCTTTGTCAACGATGGCTACTCCATCGACCGTTCCTCCAGCGGCCAGAGCGGCGTAGACTCGCGCGATGCCGCTGGCGGTGCCATGCCCGTTGGTCGCGGGAACCTCTGCTGTGCGCCAGCTCGCGGTGTTGACGACACCGGCACCGGAGAGTCCGCCGGGATTGAAATACGCGTTGTGCTCCATCAGGCGCTCACCGGCGAGATCCGCCCGGTCCGTCTCGTCAGGAGCTGCTCCCGGCCATTCGAAATCGGCAACCCGAAAGTGCTCGCTGGCCGGCAGGCCGATGTGGACATCGGCTCCAAGCGGCATGGCGATGCGCGCGCGTACGAGCTCGCCGACGGTGCGGCCCGACACCTGGCGCAGCAGCTCGCCGACCGCGAACCCGAACGTATTGACGTGATAGCCATGCGCCGCGCCAGGCTCCCACCACGGTGCCTGACCGGCGATGGCGCCTGTCATCAGGTCCCAGTCGAGCATGGCCCCTGGCGGGAGCCTGCGCCGTATCGCCGGGACACCTGCCTGGTGGCTGAGAAGCTGCCGGACCGTGACCGCTTCCTTGCCGGCCGAGCCGAACTCGGGCCAGTACCTGGCGACCGGCTGGTCGAAGTCAAGCAACCCCGTGCCGGCACACCATGCCGCCAGCACGGCCAGCAGGCCTTTGCCGACCGAGAAAAAGTTGACCAGGGTATCTGGCTGCCATGCGCTTGTCCTGGCCTCATTTGTCCAGCCGCCCCAGAGGTTGACGACCGGGCGCCCGTCAGCTGTCACGCAGATTGCGGCGCCGGATTCGCCGAGTGAGTCGAAGTTCGCGGCGAAGGCAGCGCGGACCGGCTCGAACCGGGCATCGCAGGTCCCGGCGATCATCGCGGGCTCATCCGCGCCGTGATGTAGGCCGCCAGCGTGCCGATGCTCGCGAGCGCGTCCAGGTTCAGATCCTCGCTGGCGATGTCGATCCCGTACCGCTGCTCGATGCGGGTCAGCAGCATCGTGGCGCCAAGCGAATCGAGCCCGATGCCATCCCTGAGCAGGGCCGTCTCTGTCGGCACCTGGAGCGGCAAGGGGTCGGCCGTCAATTCGGCCAGGAACTCCCGCAGTTCGGTGGTCACTGTTGCCAGGTCGGCGGTCATGATGCGACCCAGCCAGGGAGCTCGGGCAGCGGCTGGCTCAGGTCCCTGAGGTAGTCGGCTACGGTGCCGACTCCGGCGTTCGAGCTGGTGCGGAACCCGGCACCGGCCAGTGCGATCCGCAACGGGACGTTGCGAGGGTTGATCACGCAGGCGACGCTGACCTGTTCGGCGCCGGCCGCCAAAGCGGTGCGGCAGATCCATGCCAGCACGGCGTCGATGACCCCGCGCCCGAGCGCACGGCAGGACATCATCAGCAGCTGGACCTGCCACGCTGCGGTCCCGCTGACGCCAAGCACGCAGCCGCCCACCATGCCGTCGTCGCCGAAGCGGTCCGCCAGCCGGACGGTGATGACACGGTGATCGGCGGACTCCAGCAGAGCCGCGAACTCCTCGCCAGAGACCGTAGTGCCCGAGGAGTTGAACTGATGCGTGCGGACCGATAGCTCGTGCAGCCTGGCCAGGTCGTTAGGTACCGCCTGGGCGATGGTGACCTGGGTCTGGCTGTACTGCAGGAACTCATCGCGCGAGCCGCCGAACGCCTTCGCCTCCTCCTGCCGCACCCGTCGCTGCTCGTAAAGCTCCCCGCGCCGGCGTGCCTCGGCTGTCACGACCGGCGGCGAGAACTGCGGCCATCCGGCCGCCTCCGGCATGTCCTCAGGCGCGAGCACGAGGATATCGGGCAGGTTGAACGCAACCTCAGCTCGTTCCATCGCGTCGTCGTCAACGAACGCGACCGCGTCTGCGGCCAGCGCAAGCTCGGCCGTGATCGACGCGATGGCAGCCGACTTAGCACCCCATCCGCATTGACTCGCGGCGAACGCGTGCCCGGTCGCGTGCTCCGCGTGGCGGCAGGCCTCCGGCGGGTTCCTGCTGGCGATGGCGTGCAGGATGCCGCGGCCCGCGAGGTCGGTCAGCACCTTGGTGAGCGCGGCGTTCGCGGGCGGCGGCTCATCGGGTGACTCCAGATAGACGCCGTCCAGCAGCGTGTTGTCCAGGTCCCAGATCACGCACTTAATCACCGGATCCGCTTCTCCATCGTCAGATGCGTCGCGGTGAAGCCGAACGCGCGATAGAGCGCCCGCATGCCGACGTTGGCGGCGTTGACCTTCCCTGACAGATGGGTGAGGCCTTCTGCTTCGGCCGCGCGCAAGACAGCCGACATCAAGAGCTGCCCGATCACCCCCCGCGCGGCGACGTCCGCGACCGCCAGCGAGCGGAAGTTCCCGTACCGCTCCCCGGTGAGCGAGTTCGTGCGCGCGGACATCCACGCCCAGCCGAGCGGCATGTCCTGGGCGTCCGGAGCGGTGGCGATCAGCGCGATCTCGCCTGGCTTGCCAAGCGCGCCAGCTACCCGACGGCGATGAAACGCGGCATCGGTGATCGCGTCGTCGCCAAAGGACACTTTGGCGATGTCGACCTCGAATGCAGCGATCGCCGCGAGATCTCCGTCGCCGGCCTGCCTGACCACGTAGCGCGTGTCCTGCCCGTCCACGCCAAGCATTTTCGCAAACCCGGCCGGTAAGCGCGCGACTCTGGGCATCGGCCGGAAGGTCGTCCCCCCGCAGGCCGGACACCCGGCCGCCTGGAGATCCTTGATCTGCGCCCAGTCAGGGGCTGCCTCGCCAGGCCCGGCGCGCCCCACCAGGTAGACCGAGCCGCAGGCGGCACAACGGTACGGCCGGCTTTGCGCGGCCCTCGCGTCTGCTGTGTAGAGCGGGCCGAGGTATTCGGCGTCGATCAGCGGCGCCGTTTCGTCGCTTGTCCGCAAGTGGTACAGGTGGCTGGTACCTGCCAGGATCCCGGCCCCGAGATAGCTGTTGAACCCCGGCGTCACCGACCTGACGACCAGGCCCATCTCAGCGATCAGCCGCTGCGTGGCGAGCGACTCGGCGGGCCGACGCGGGCCGAAGCTGAAGAACACGTGCTCACCTGGCCGCCCTGCGAGCGCGGATACCGCGCGGGAGAGGAACAGCTCAGCCCCCGGCACCGTGTAAGGCGGGTCAGTGCAGGCGACATCGAAGGCGTCAGTAAGCGATCCAGGGAGCGGCGAGCGGAGGTCGTGCTTGACGAGTTCGACGTCGACGCCAAGGCCCGCGACCCGCGCGCCGATCCAGCCCAGGACGTCGGGATCTGTGTCGATCACCGTCAGCCGGCCGGTCCCGATGCCGAGCGTCCCAGCGAAGCGCGCGATGGCGATCGCTATCAGATCGTCGTCGCCAAGCAGCACGATACGCCGCCCCGTCAGCGCCCCTACCTGATGCAGCTTCAGCACCCTGCGGATCTTCGTGTGCACGGTGCAGTGAGTCTGGTCCAGCTCCATCCTGGCCTGCGGCGCGCCCGCGGCGTCTGCTTCCAGTGCCTCGTTCAGCGCGGCCAGCTCGTCGGGGATGCGAAGGCCGAGCCCGGCGCAGCAGGGACACTGCGGGTCCAGCTGGCCGCCGCTTTCCGCTGCGAGCACCTCACGTGCCGTCGCTGTCAGCCTGACCGGCCTCGTCTTGTCGATCACGCCGCGTTTTCGCAGTTCATTGCAGACAGCGGTCACGATCGGCACGGGCAACTCGGCGGTCCGCCCGATCTGGCTCGTCGCGACCGGCTCGTTGCGGGCAACCGCGAGCAGGATGTCCAGGACACCCGATTCCCCTTCGGCGAGACCGACGGCCGCGGCAACCTCCGCGGCGATCATCGCTATGTCCATCGGCCTGTCCACTATGCTTGCCTGCTCTCCGGCCCGCCGCGACCAGGTCGGCCCCGCACGGCCCTGCGGTATCCTGCCACATCATGCCCGTGATCGAACCGGCCAGCAGGTATACCGAGCTGCGGCGGCAAGAGGCGACGTCGCCGAAGGTCCTGTTCGCTGTCGACGCTCTGTGCGGTCCTGGCTCGGCCGTTCATGACCTAGCTGAGCTCACCGATGTTGCAGTGAGCGCGGTGTCAGCCGCTTCTGGCCACGTGCTGGACGAATCCCACGTGATCTTCCCGAACGGCGCGATCACGCTCGTGCTGGTTCTGGCCGAATCGCACCTGTCCGTCCACACCTGGCCCGAAGAGAACATGGTCGCGATTGACCTGTTCAGCTGCGGCGCGATCGACGGTGCTGCAGTAATCGATCACCTTGTCAGCGCCCTGCGGCTCGAGTCCGTGACGGTCCGGCAGGTTCGCCGCGGAGTCGACCAGGCCTGAGCTCAGACCGTCGCCCTGCTGTCGAGCCAGACGTCCCAGCGTTGCAGGGACTTCGTGGCGAGGATTCCCATCGGCCGCCAGGGATCACCAGCCAGCCGCTGGCTCACTTCCTCCTCGTCTTCGGCCTGCACGATCAGCAGAACATGTTCGCCGTCATCCAGCGGGCCGCCCATGATGACGAATCCGCCGGCGAGAAGCTCATCCATGTACGCCGCGTGCTCGGCCCACGCCGCCTGGTCGCGCCGGTGCCTTGATCGGTCGTAGTTCGGGCCGTTGACCTGGGTCAGAACGAAGACTGCCATGCTCGCAGGCTAAGGATCGGTGCTGACAGTCCCGACAAGCTCGACTTCGTAGCCGTCGCTGTTGGCCAGGTAGGCGGCATAGTGCGCCGGCCCGCCCGCGTGCGGGTAAGCCTCATCGAATAGCGGTGTCCAGCCGTGCTCACGAGCCTGCCTGTGCAGAGCGTCAACGCGGGCGGTCGCGCCAACGTGAAAAGCCAGGTGATTCAGGCCAGGACGGTTCCGCTCGTGGCGCGCAGCGGTCTGGGCCGGTGACTGCTCAACGACCAGGTATGTTGCCCCGAGCCGCCAGCTCCGGCCGTCGGGCCAGTCCTGAAATTCGGCATAACCAAGCTCTCCGAGCAGCCAGCCCCATTCGGCGACCGCCCGAGCAAGGTTAGGCACCCAGAGTTCGATGTGATGCAGCGTTCCTGGACTCGGATGATCGGGTGGCACGTCTTGTTCCTATCGGATCAAGCGCCGGAGGCCGAGAGGATTACGACGGCGCGGCTCGCCGCGGCCCGCACCCGCTGGACAGGGTCATCGTTCATCGCCGCGACTGCTTCCAGTGCGTCCCCGACCGAGTGCTTCGCGATGACCTTGGCAGCCATCTCCCGTACCCGCCAGGAGTCGTCGGTCGTCGCCCGGATGATCGCAGGCGTCGCTGCGTCGGTCCAGGCGTGCAACAGGCCCCTGGCGGCCCAGACTCGTGGCCAGTAACCGTTCGGGCCACCCTCACCGCCAGCGAGGACATACTCGGCGGCTGGCCCGGCGAGCGCCAGTAGCAGCGCGTCATCGCCATCTTCGCCGTCCAGCAGGCCAATGCAGCCCGCCACGAGCGCGTCACGGCCGCGCCTGCCGCATTCGGCCTGCACGCTCTGACGCGGGGTCATCCCCCAATGGCTAGGCATCACGCGTGCCTAGCGGCCCGCCGGCCTGAGCGACCCCGGGAAGCGGTCGCGCAGCGCGCTGTGCACGGCGTCAGGTCGCGGATCAGCGGCCGCGATCGCCTCGTCAACCAGTTGCAGGGCCGCGCGGGTACCGGTGCCTAGCTTCGTCGGGCTTGCTGCCAGCCCGAGCACGTCATGCGCGAGTATCAGCTCGCAGGCCAGGATGTCCTCGAGCACGTCGAGAGCCCGGTCTGCCAGCTGCACGCTCAGCGGCGCGCTGGTGCTGTGGTCTTCCACGCCAATATCCAGCGGCGGAGTGTCGAGGGTTGCGGGCGCAGCGAGCTGCCTCAGCTCGCCGTACTTGGCGGCTGCGGCGTACCGCACCTGCAGGCCAAAGGCTTGCTCAGGCGGCGGTCCCGAGGTCAGCTCGCGGAAGTAGGCGTCCCACAGGTGGGTCATGCGGCGGTCGCTCAGCTGTCCGACATGGGCGAGCGCGACCCGTAGTGCATCGAACGCGATCGCCATCACCATGGGATGAAAGTTGCCGTTGCTGATCAGCATGCCCTCTGGCAGGGACGCCAGCGGGTTGTCGGCTGCGGCGTTGAGCTCGGTGGTCACCGCGGCCGTGGCCGCCGAGACATACTCGCGCATCGCACCGTGTACCTGCGGCACCACCCGGAACGACAGCGCATCTTGAACCGACCGCGCGCTCGACGGGTTCATCAGCGAACTGCCGTCCAGCAGGTCGCGGAGGTGGTCGGCGGCCGCGATCTGGCCGGGAATAGCCTTCGCCCGGCCAACGGCCGGATGGAGCACCGACACATTGGCTGCGGTCGCTTCCATCGACAGGCCCGCTGCGATGTCCGCGGCCGCCGCGGCGCGGGCTGCCCTGGCTGCGACAAGCGCGCCGTGCCCGACCGATACCCCATTCGCCGACATCAGCGCGAGGCCGTCCTTGCCGGTGAGTATGAGCGGCGCGATCCCGGCCCTGCGCAGGGCCTCGGCGCCGTCCAGCACGTCACCGCGGTACTGCGCCCGCCCCATTCCGACGGCCACCTGGGCCATGCCTGCCATTTGCCCGATGTCGGCCGCACCGATCGAGGCGGTTTGCGGCACCAGCGGATGGACGCCTTCGTTCAGCATCGCCGTCAGCGTCTCGGCCGCGGCCACGCTCGCTCCTGAGCCGCCCCTCGCGATGCCGTTGAGCCTGACGGCAAGCGCAGCCCGCACGAGGTCGGTGGGCAGCGGCTTACCGAACCCGCCGCCGTGCGAGCTGATCAGGAACAGCTGCTCCCCCTTGATCTGCTCCTCATCGAGGCGGGTGTCCTTGCCGTGGCCGACCTGCGTCGTCAGGCCGTAGACGGCTGCTCCGGATCGCAGAGCGTCGTTCACGAGGTCGTGGCCAGCGGCGATCCCGGCCAGCACGGCCTCATCGAGCTCCACGCGGGCGCCGTCGACGATCGCGATCAGATCCTGCACTGGCAACGGGGCAAGCGTGATGCGTACGGCCGACATGCACATTGACCCTAATCGGGGTCAAGTCGCCGGTTGCGGCACGGGCTGCTGACCAGGCTCGCCTGACTCGTCGTCAGGCTGAGCTGATGCCGAGTCACCAGAGCCCGGCCCGTCCTGGACTAGCGGGCTTCCGACCAGACCTGCCTGGGGCAATTGCTTCGCGAACGACTGCGCGGTATTGGAGACCGTCTTGATTCCGAAATACGCGGTCGTCATTGTGCTGATTGCGGCGAACGCGGTCGTCAGGATCGCGACCATGGAAACGCCTGCGGAACTGCCTGCGGAGAACTTGCTAATGCCGATAAATGCCGCCAGCGCGATGACGACGTCTCCGGCCACAACGACGACCACCCCGGCTCTGGACCGGGCAAGCTGCACAGTGTTCTCGGTCGGGTTGTCCTTGTGATTCGGTCGGGCACTGGCCATGGCAATCACTCCGGGTCGGGAACTAGAACGCAACGGACAATGGCGTTCGGCTAGCCAGACTCGTCGCAGGAATATCTTGATCTACGTCAGCCGCCTAGGCAACTTTCGTGATGAGCAGCAAAACGTGTTGCGGACTGGTTGGCCGTAATGATCAGATCGCCGCATGCCCGTGAGCATCGAGACCGGCCGGATGCTGCTGCGGCAGATGACCGGCAGGGATCTCGACTGGCTGGCGAGGCTGCACGGTGACCGCCGGGTCATGCGCTACATCGGCGACGGCGAGCCGGTACCGCGCACGGAGATCCCGGCGCGGACGCTGCCTGCCATGCTGCGCGAATATGACGAGCTGCCTGCCGGTCTCGGCTACTTCGCGGCGGTCGAGCGGGCGGCTGGAAGGCCGCTCGGCTGGATCGGCTTGCGCCCGCCGGACAGTGTCGGGCTTTGCCCGCCAGCCAACACCGGGCTTTGCCCCCCAGCTGGCGTGGCCGAACTCGGTTACCGGTTGCTCCCGGAGGTCTGGGGCCTCGGCTACGCGACCGAAGGCTCCAGAGCTCTGATCCGCCACGGTTTCGCCAGCCTTGACCTCACCAGCATCGTCGCCACGACGATGACGCTGAACATGGCATCCAGGCGCGTCCTTGAGAAGGCCGGCTTGTCGCTCGCGCGAACGTTCCTTGCGGTGTGGCCGAGCTACCTCGAGGGGGCTGAGCATGGCGACGTCGAGTACGCGATCGTCAGATCAGCATGGCGAGTGCGCCACTTACCAGCCGAGCTCGCGTAGCCGGTGATCGTCGATGCCGAAGTGGTGGGCTACTTCGTGGATGACGGTCTTGCGCACCTGGTCCTCCACGTCCCACTCGGACCACGCTTTCGCGCAGATCGCCCGGCGGTAGATCGTAATCCGGTCTGGTAGCACGCCCGCGTAGCTCGTGCTCCTGGCCGTCAGCGGCACGCCCTCATATAGGCCAAGCAGGCCTGGCGGTCCGTCGTTGTGCTCGACCAGGACGACCACGTTGCGCATCATCTCACCCAGTTCAGGCGGCAAGCTGTCAAGTGCCTCGCTGACCATCTGCTCGAACCTAACCGGGTCGATCTCGATCACCACTCCATTGTCGGTGATCTAGCGCGCGCGACGGCTGACAGCCATCCCATCGTCGAAGCGCTGTGCCGCTCGCGACGGCTTGCGCAACACGATCCGGTCTCGCGGCCGGTAGCTTGGCGAGCCCTCGGCAGCGCCCCAGTACGTCATGGATATGGAGGTTGTCCCGGCCGGCTCCGCGGGCGCGACGTCGAAGGACGCGAATCCGAATGCTGAGGTGGTGTCCTGGTATGCCGACCACAGGTTCGGCTCGGCTTCCATGACCGACCTGCGCTGCACGAGCGGGCTGCCCTCCTGGACGTCTGCGATGACGATTCCTTCTCGCGGACCATGCAGGCGCCTGCCGGGTACGCGGTAGGGATGGCCGCCGCCGCCGATGGTCATGTGAACCGTTCCTTGCCTGGTATCGATATCGGCCTGGTGGTCCTGGCGCGACACCGCCGCCGGGGTGAGGAGGTTGCTGCCTGGCACGACGCCGCGCACCGGATGCGAGCGCTCGAAATGATGCTCGTGACCGGAAAGGACAAGGTCGACACCGTAGGTGTCGAATAGCGGCAGCCACTGACGCCTGATGCCGACGTCGGCGCCGTTGAAGTGCGCCGAGG
Source organism: Streptosporangiaceae bacterium (assembly GCA_035276345.1). Lineage (GTDB taxonomy): Bacteria > Actinomycetota > Actinomycetes > Streptosporangiales > Streptosporangiaceae > Chersky-822. The sequence goes on from DATELR010000126.1 coordinate 26,203, forward strand.
ACATGGCGACCTGGTGCATGAACACCACGATCCAGTCGATGTCGTCGTCCTGACGCGCACAAGCCAGCTCGCGCTCGAGCCACCGGCGCTGCAGCCCGCCGCTGTAGCCGCTGATGTAAGGATCGAATCCCGCCGAACGATAGCCGGGGACGTTGTCCCTGCGCAGCCCGCTGAATCCGCCGTCTTGCAGGCAGACATCGTCATTGTTGAGCGCGATGAATCGCACCGGCCCTGCGGTGAACGCGTACCAGTTGCGCGCGAAAGCCGGCGTTCCGTTGCCTGGCAGTTCGAACCTGGTTTGGTAAGACAGGTAGCCCTGAGCTCCGTTCCCCGCCTCATTCTCGTGATTCCCGGGAGTCGGCATCCACGGGCGGTACCTGGCCGACCTGCTTACGTTCGCGAAGTACGACGTCCATGTGTCGACCGGCTGATCGCTGGAGTTCGCGTAGGAGAGGTCTCCGTTGACGAGGTTGAAGAGCGGATCGAGCTGCTCGATGGCGGCCACCACGTGACCGGCGTTAGGCGAGTTCGGCCCGGATCCGTCACCTACCGGCGCGGGTATGGCGTGATCGCCAAAGCTGGTGAAGCGGAAGGCCGCCGAGCGACCTTCCGGCGCGGTCCTGAACGTGCCCGTCACCGGGTCAGCGCCGTCGTGCAGCACCTCGTAGCCGTATGCCGTATCGGGCTCGAGGGAGCCCAGCCTCGCGTGGTAGGTCCAGACGGTCTGGCCGGTCAGGACATCGGTGTAGGAGCGCTCTTCGGCCTCGACCTGGCTGCCGGGTCCCGCTTCTGCCGGGCCGAACCGGAGCCGGGGCCTCGCCACCGTCGCGGCTACCGCCCAGGACACTGCGACCTGACGAGATGCATCCGCGCCGAACTGAAGATGAACCTGCTCAGGGGCGGGAACCCCGGCTGCGTCCGGCCGGCGGACGAGTCCGGTCAGCATGCAGCGAGCCCCCGTAGCGATCGCTTTCGCGTGGAAATCTTGCTACTTCCATGATGCCGGGCGCGTATGCCTGGATGGTTCACGGGGGGTAAACGCACTGGATCATGATGGTGAATGGTGCACCGACCGCAGGTCAGTCATCGAGGGCCGGCAGCCCCAGGCAGGCGCGGAACGCGTTCTCGACAGCGGTCGCCCGGTCATGGTCACCCATGGCGGCGGTGACGAAGGCGAACGCATAGCCGTCTGCGAGGCCGGCGTAGCTGCCGCCGGTGCCGCCCATCCCGAAGCCGTCGTCGTCGACGGCAAATCCCAGCCCCCACGAGACCGGTTCCCCGAACACGGCGTCGACGCCCGTGCATTGCGCCGTCGTCGCCTCTGCGAGCAGGCCACAGCTGATGACCTCACCGGAGGCCAGCGCTGCGTACAGGCCGGCCGCACCGCGGGCCGTGCCGTGGCCGTTCACCGCAGGCACCTCGGCCGCCCGCCAGGCGGTGCCGTTCACGACGGCCGGGTCAAAGGCTCCGGGAGGATTGGAGATCGCGCGCCGGTAGAGATCGGGCGCGGACTTGTCCTGCCACGCGGCGTCTGACAGCCCGGCGAGGTCAGCCGCCCTGGCGCGTTCGGCCGGTCCAAGGCCGATATGAAAGTCCAGGCCGAGCGGACCGCATACCTCCTCGCGCAGGAATCGGCCGGGTAGCCGCCCATCGATCCGCCTGACGATCTCGCCGACCAGGTGCCCGTAGAACAGCGCGGATTCGCCCGGCCCGGTGCCAGGCTCCCACTGCGGCTCCTGGGCGGCGAGCAGGCCGCACATGCGGGGCCAGTCGTAGAAGGCCTCGGTCGGCGCGGGCTCGTCCAGTGCCACGACGCCGGCCTGGTGCGACAGCACCTGCCGCACCGTCGCGGGCGCCGTGAACTCTGGCCAGTAACGGCGGACCTGGGCGTCCAGGTCAAGGTTGCCCCGGTCGGCGAGAACCAGCGCGGCGATCGCCGCGAAGGGTTTGGTCACCGAGTACGGCTGCACCAGGCTGTCGCGCTGCCAAGGCCGTCCGCCAGGATCGGACTCGCCGCCCCACAGATCGACCGTCCAGTGGCCGTCTGTCCACGCCGCGACGGCCGCGCCAGGTCCCTTCTGCGTGGCAAGGACGTCGGCGAGGGCATCGCTCACGGGTTCAAAACCAGGGTCAGCCTGTCCGGTGATTCGCACCAGCCAAGTATGCGGCCCCATAGCATCGCGGATATCCCGTGAGCACCGGAGCTAGCTGGATCGGAGGCGTGATGGGTGCGGATGGCGTGGCCCCCCGGCCGCTCGGGTCGTCGGGCCTGCATGTGTCGGCGCTGTCGCTCGGCTCCTGGCGTACCTACGAACGCCTTCCCGCGGAGACGGGGATCGACATCATCCGCGCGGCTTGCGACGAGGGGATCACGTTCTTCGACGACGCGCGGTACGACGACGAGACCGGCAGCGCACCGATCCCGACCGGGTACTCCGAGGTCGTATTCGGCAACATCTTCCGTGCCGCTGGGGTACCCCGCGACGACGTGATCATCGCGAACAAGCTGTGGTGGGAGTTCTGGCCGGAGCAGAACGCGGTAGCCGAGCTCAACGAGTCGCTAGAGCGGATGGGCCTGGAGTACGTCGACCTGATCTATGCCGGCCCGCCCGCTGAGCGAATGAGCGTTGCTGAGCTCGTGGCCGAAGTCGGTGCCCTGATCAGCGCGGGCACGGCGAGGGCCTGGGGCGTGCTGAACTGGCCAGCCGACCTGATCAGCGACGCAGCGGCAGCGGCCGTTGCAGCCGGGGTTCCCGCGCCGTGCGCGGCGCAGCTCCCGTACAGCTTGGCCAGGCGTTCCCCGGTGGAAGATGAGGCGATGACGCGGGCCCTTGCGCAGGCCGGCGCGGGCGTCGTGGCTTCCTTCTGCCTGGAGGGCGGCATTCTCAGCGGCAAATACCGCCATGGTCCGGCCCCTGGCCGCGCTGCTAACGTGCTTGAGCAGCCGAGGTTCGCTCGGGCGGTCGCGGCCGCCCTTGAAGTGACCGCTTTCGCGAGCCGCGTGGATGCTGCCCCGGCGGCGGTCGCCCTCGCGTTCGCGCTGGCGAGCGAGAACGTCGCGAGCGTGTTGTTCGGCGCCACCAGCGCTGGCCAGGTCAGGGCCAACTGCGCTGCTGCGGGCCTGCTACGGCGGCTGACTGCGGACGAGCTGGCCGAGCTGCGGCTGATCGGGGCCCGCGCCGCCACCTAACGGCGGCTCGTGCCTGGCCGCCTGCCTACCAGAGGTCGCCGCCCGTCAGCACGTACAGGAACGGCACGAACGGGATGAGGCCGAACAGCGCCCACATGATCTTCGCGCCGCCGCCGATGTCGGAGCGCGTCGCCAGGTCGATCCACATCAGTACGACTGCCACCGGGTGGATGAAACAGACGAGTATCTCCAATAGTTTCTTCACCATTCGCAATCTACGCCGGCGGTGGTTCATGACAACGATCAGCACGCAACCAGATGCCACGAGCGAGGCGGTCGCCGAGGCGCGCGCCCGGTATGCGGCACGTCGCCCGCGTACGGCCGAGCTGCACGACCGGGCCAAGGCGTACCTGCCAGGAGGTAACACGCGGTCGGTGCTGTACCACCGGCCGTTCCCGCTGCGGATCGCCAGGGCCTGGGAGGCGAACATGGCCGACGTTGACGGCCACGAATACGTCGACCTGCTCGGCGAGTACTCGGCGGGCCTTTACGGCCACTCGAACCCGGTCGTCATCGACGCGATGATCGCTGCACTCCGCGAGGGCGTCAGCAGGGGCGCGCATACCAGGTACGAGGTGGATCTCGCCGAAGCCATCTGCACGCGATTCACCTCGATCGAGCGCGTGCGCTTTACGAACTCCGGCACCGAGGCCAACCTGATGGCCTTGTCGGCGGCCCGGGCCTTCACCAGACGTGAGCGGATACTCGTTTTCCGCGGCGGCTACCACGGCGGTCTGCTGAGCTTTGCTGCTGGCCAGTCGCCTGTGAACGCGCCTTATGACGTGCTGCTCGGCGAGTACAACGACCCATCAGGGGCGCGCGCGCTGGTCAGCGAGCATGGCGACGCGCTTGCGTGCGTGCTGGTTGAGCCGATGCTGGGCTCGGGCGGTTGCCTGCCAGGAGAGCGGCATTTCCTGGCCGCCTTGCGCGCGGCAACAAGTGACGTCGGCGCGTTGCTGATCTTCGACGAGGTCATGACGTCCCGCATCGGTGCCGGCGGCATGCAGGCCAGGCTCTCGATCACCCCTGACCTGACAACGCTCGGCAAGTACATCGGCGGCGGCTCGTCGTTCGGCGCATTCGGCGGGCGGTCCGAGGTGATGGCTCAGTTCGACCCATCCCGGCCCGGCGCACTGCCGCACGCTGGCACGTTCAACAACAACGTCGCCTCGATGGCCGCCGGGCACGCCGGTCTCACGAAGGTCTACCCGGCGGAGGTCGCCGAACGACACACGGCCAGGGGTGATGAGCTGCGCACCGAACTCTGCCGCGTATTCCGGGCAGCGAAGGCGCCATTCCAGGCAACAGGCGTAGGCAGCTTGATCGCGGTGCACGCGACAGCCGCACCGCTGCGCTCGCCGCGTGACCTGAACCAGAGTGATCCCCGGCTCAACGAGTTGTTGTTCCTGGATCTGCTTGAAGCGGGTTACTACATTGCGCCGCGGGGCTATATGGCACTCAGCCTGGCGCTTACCGATGAGCAGCTGACGGGCTTCGTCGACGGAGTGCAGGAGTTCCTGGATGCGAGATCAGCCTTGTGGTCCTAAGCAGCAGGCGCCGCTGCGACCGGCGTAATTCGGAAAACAGGGATTCTCGGCGAGATCTCGTCGAACTCCTCGAGCGGCGCACGCCGGTCAACCGCGATGTGCGGCCGCCCTCCCGGCGCAACCTCCAGGTAACGCCGCAGGATCGGAGCCCTGGCATCGGCGGGTACTTCGACCAGCCTGATTGCTTCTGACCTGCCGTGCCGCAATATCGCCTGGCCGTTGGCGGCCCTGACATTGCGTACCCAGTTGACGTTCTCGCCGAGCATCGAGACGAGGTATCTCTCGCCGTCATAGTCCGCGATCGCGACGGGGAACGAGATCCTGCGCCCGCTTGTGCGGCCGCGTACTTCCAGCGCCGCAGCGCGCTTCGGCAATGCTCCGGCGCCGAAGACGAGAGCTGACAGCCGGTTCTGCCAGCGCGCCCACCTGTTAGGCCGGTTATCCCGGTACATCCACCGTACGTATTCTTCGTACCTGCCCATGATCGCGTTTCCTCCCTGCTCGCGCAGGCGGTCAGCCGTCGTGGCCGCCGATCAAGCATCGACGTTGTGATGCCCCGCGCGGCAGGGACGAAAGGCCCGCCGGTGGTCAGGTTGCGACGCCGTCAGATGTCGTCCCACGGGACAGACTCGTAACGCTCGGTGAGCGTCTTCATCAGCTGTTCATCGACCGGCAGCGCCTCAGCGTCGACCTGGCCGACCGCGGCCACGCCGCGGGCATTTGTGACGAACACGCTGGTGAACGAGCTGAGGTCGGCGATCCGGAGGTGGGCGCGTACAGACGGCATCCCGATCTCGGCGAGAGCGGGTTCGACCAGCTGCATCGTGATGCCGCGCAGGGCTGGCGCAGCGGGCCAGATCAGCCGTTGGCCGTCGAAGCAGCCGATGTTGGTGATGCTGCCCTCGGAGATGATCCCGTCCGGTCCGGTCAGCAGGGCCTCATCGAAGCCGGCGGAATGAACGAGCCGCTGGTAGTAGCCCTGGCCGAAGTCGGTGGTGCGCTTGATGTGCGCGATCGATCGCTGATACGGCACCGACCGCAGTCGCCACGGGCCAGGTTGCATGCCACCTGGCGGACGCACGGTCACCATCAGGGCCGGCACCTCGGCTGCCTCGTGCAGGTGCACCCGCACGGATGCGTCCGCGATGTCGTCGCCGAGCGCGTGAACGATCCTGTCCCGCAGCAGGTGTTCCTCGACCTCATACCCGAACAGCTCCCGGTTCGCCGCGTCGAGCCTGGCCAGGTGATGCCGGAACCCGCGAACCTTGCGGTCTCTCACCTGCATCGCCGTGAAATGACCGAATCCAGCGAGAGCGACGGAGCGCAGCTGAGCGATGCTCGCTGACTCACCATCTATCTCGATCCTGAGCAGTTCCGTCGCCGCGGTCACCGCTTTCACCTCCACAAGTCGGGATCGTTACGGTATGCACGTGGACGACAAGCTAGTCGGCGACTATCTCAGCCGGATCGGCTGCCCGCCTCCTGACCGTCCGGACGCGGCGGCGCTGAGCTCACTGCACCGGGCGCACCAGATGACCGTCCCATTCGAGAATCTGAGCATTCACCTCGGCGAGCCGATCATGCTGGCCGAGGATGATCTGCTCGCCAAGGTTGTCGCACGGCGTCGCGGCGGGTTCTGCTACGAGCTCAACGGCGCATTCGCGCTGCTGCTGACCGCGCTCGGCTTCGAGGTTGAGCGGGTGGCTGCCCGGGTCTACGGCGGCGGCGGGCTCGGTCCGCCGTTCGATCACATGGCGCTGGTAGTGCGACCGGCCGATGGCAGCGGTCCCTGGCTGGCCGATGTCGGGTTCGGCAGTCACAGCACCTTCCCAATCGAGCTCGAAGACCGCGGCGACCAGCACGACCCTGCAGGTACCTTCCGGGTTGCGGCGGCACCCGACGGCGATCTGGACGTGTTCAAAGACTCTGAACCTGCGTACCGGCTGGAGCGGCGGGCAAGGTCGCTTGATGACTTCGTCCCCACCTGCTGGTGGCAGCAGACATCACCGCAGTCGCATTTCAGGGCTGGTCTGATCTGCTCGCTGCTGACAGCCGACGGCCGGATCTCGCTCAGCGGCCGCACGCTGATCACGACCACCGGCGACTCCAGGACGGAGGTCGAGCTCACCGACGACGCGGCCGTGCTCGCAACCTACCGCGACCTCTTCGGGGTAGTGCTCGACCGGGTTCCCGAGCTCATCACGACCCAAGAGGGCCGCTGAACAATGGCCGTCTGAGCCGCGCTGGCTAAATGGCTCTTGGACGTTAATGATGTGAAATGGGCAAGCGAAAGGCTTCGGTCCGCGCCGAGGAGGGTCATGCAGTTCGCCAGTTTCCCGCCCACACTCCCCTACTACCGCCGGCCAGAGCGGATGACCTCGCCAGGCCGGCACGCCGTGCTTTTCCGGGACCTGCCTGGCGATGTCGCCGAACTCGCCGGCATCTTGCATGGCCTGATCATCCACGAGCACGTTGCCGGTATCTACGGTGTGACGCTGACTGAAGATGATCGCGCGAGCGTCCATGTCAGGCGGACCGAGGATTTGCTCGGGCTCATCTACTCCCGGGACAGCCGGCCGCTCAGCGTGCCCAGGGAACCGGCAGCCAGGCTGCCCGGCAACTGCCGGCACTTCACGGTACTGATGGTCGCGATGCTCAGAGCACAGGGAGTAGCGGCGCGCGCCAGATGCGGTTTCGGAAGCTATTTCGGGAACGGGCTGTTCGAAGATCACTGGGTCTGCGAGTACTGGGACGCAGCTGCGCAGGACTGGAAACTCGTCGACGCTCAGATCGACGCGAAGCAACTCGAGATATTCGCGGTTGACTTCGATCTCACCGACGTACCGCGCGACCGGTTCCTGATCGCAGGCGACGCGTGGGCCAGATGCAGGGAGGGTGCGGCTGACCCGTCGGTTTTCGGACTCAGCCTGATCAAGGAGTCCGGCATGTGGTGGATCGCAGCGAACCTGATGCGAGACGCCGCTGCGCTGGGCAATATCGAGCTGCTGCCCTGGGACTCCTGGGGAGCGATGCCAGCGCCTTACGCGGACATCGGCGCAGATGAGCTCATGCTCTTCGACCGGCTGGCTGGCTACACCCAGAAGGCCGACGAGGCTTTCGACGAACTGCAGCAGATCTGTGCGGACGACGAGCGCCTTACCGTACCAGCCGCCGTGGTGAATTCCCTGCGGAAGCGCGAGGAGCCGCTCTGAACCGTCACCGCCAGCGCCAGGTCGATTCGCGGCCAGGGTGATCCTCGACGGCGACGCCCGCCGCGGCCAGCCGGTCGCGGATCTGGTCCGATGCAGCGAAGTCCCTGGCTGCGCGGGCCGAGTTTCGCCTGGCGACCATGGCTTCCACTTCCTCCTCGCTGATAGCGGCGTCACTGCGCTTCAGGTCCAGGTCAGACGGCTCCAAGTCGGCAAGGCCGATGCCGAGTACCTGATCGAAGTGGCGCCCAAGGCAAGCGAGGTCGGTTCGGCTGAGGCGGTCGTCCCGTGACGCAGCCGCTACAGCGGCCAGTGCCCTCGGCGTGTTCATGTCCTCTGATACGGCTCCGTCGAACGCGGTCAGGTGCTCGGCCCCAGTCGCGCTGGACTGCTCGCCGGCTTCTGCCCTTCCGTTGCCAGCGTACCGGTCCAGCAGCCGACGGAGTCCGGCCCGCGCGGCATCCATTGCCGTCCAGCTGAACTCGGCCTGACTCCGGTAATGGGACTGAAGCAGCAAGTAGCGGTAGACAAGCGGGTGGTACCCGCGGTCGATCAGGTCGGCCACGAGCACGCCGCCCCCTGTCGACTTAGAGATTTTTGCTCCGCTGAGGTTGATGAACTCGCCGTGCAGCCACCAGCGGACCCAGGGCTTGGCATCGGCCAGGTAAGCCTCGCTCTGGGCGATCTCGTTCGTGTGATGGATGGGAATGTGGTCGACGCCGCCGGTGTGAATGTCGAAGTGGTCGCCGAGGTAACGAATCGACATGACCGAGCACTCCAGGTGCCACCCAGGTGCGCCCTTGCCCCATGGCGAGTCCCATTCCATCTGCCTGTTCTCGCCAGGAGCCGTCGCGCGCCAGACGGCGAAGTCGGCCGGGTGCCGCTTGCCCTCGACGAGGTCGACGCGGGCACCTGCCTGCTGGCCGGCCAGATCTAGCCGGGCGAGCGCTCCGTAGTCGCGTGCTCGGTCGGTGTCGAAATAGAGTCCGGACGGAAGCCGGTAGCACCAGCCTCCAGCGTCGAGCACCTCGGCGAACTCGATCATCGGCTGGATGTGGTCGGTTGCCTTGCACCAGATGTCCGGCTCGATGATCCGCAGCCGCTTGAGGTCGGTCTTGAATTCGCTGGTGTAGCGTTCGGCGACGTCCCACGCGTTCGCGTGCTCACGGCGCGCTGCGAGCTCCAGCTTGTCGTCGCCCTCGTCGGCGTCGGATGTCAGGTGCCCGACGTCGGTGATGTTGATGACGTGCCGAACGCGGTAGCCCTTCCAGGTCAGCAGGCGCTTGAGGGTGTCCGCGAAGACATAGGCGCGCATGTTCCCGATGTGCTGGTCCGCGTACACGGTAGGACCGCAGGAATACATGCCGACATCGGGCGGGCTGGCCGCGGCGAAGTCCGCGACCTGCCGGGTCAGCGTGTTGAACAGGCGCAGCGGAATGTCGCCGGCACTCGGGGCCACGGGGCCACACGATACCGCCGCCGGCCGCTCGCTTGCCGCGACGCGTGATCAGCTCCGGGTCTACCGTGGTCCGGTGCCGATGAAGCTCGCGCTTGTGGTCAGGACCGACCTTGAAATGGGACGCGGCAAGATCGCGGCCCAGGTTGCGCATGCCGCCGTGGCCGCAGTCCTCAGTGGCCTGGGCGGAGACCTCTTCAACCGCTGGCTCGAGGACGGCCAGCCGAAAGTGGTGCTCAAGGTGCCGGGGGAAGAAGCGCTCGACGAGGTGATCAGACAGGCGCGCGCGGCGGACCTGCCGGTGGAGCTGGTGCACGACGCTGGCCGGACGCAGGTTCCATCTGGCACGCTTACCTGCTGCGCGGTCGGCCCGGCACAGGCCGAGCGGATCGATGCGGTGACCGCCGGTCTCGGGCTGCTGTGACCGCGCCGCGGCCCGGCTCTGCGCGCTGGGCGGGAAGGAACTCGCATGTCTTAGCGCGAGCGCGCGCCCTTGCCGGTCCTGGCGAAGCTGAGTGCCTCCTTGGCCAGCGGCAGCCACGGCTCATCGCTCGCGGGATCCAGGCTGAGCCACTCCCGCATCGGCGTTCCCTTGTTCGCGTCGAACCTGATGCCATGACCAGCGGCGATCATCTCGTCGACGCGGTCCGCCGACAGCTTCAGCACGAGCCGGCCCCGGACGAACATCGCGAATATCTTCCCGTTGAACCTGACAGCGGACCGGCCGAATCCCCGGCCGTGCGGAGGTGTGACGCCAGGCTCGCCCATGAGCTCGTCGATCAGGTCCTCATAGCGCGGATCCGGCAGGTCATCGGCGGTCGCCATGGGCCGAGGCTATCCTGCCCATCGGACACTGCGGTCAGTCCCGTGGCGTTACGTCCCGCTTGGAATCGGGGCGCCAGATGGCATTCCTGCTGCGACATAGTCGTCGTAGAGCTGCCGCCAGGTCTCCGCCGTGTCGCTGTGCGGGCCATCTGCCCGCTGGCCGGCCACGTGCTTGCCTAGCTCGGCGAGGCACATCGTCCAGCCGGCCGCATTTCGCGCTGCCTCGTCTCGTGACTCCAGGACGTTGATCAGCGTCAGCACGCAGCCGCCGTCGCCTGCCGCCTCGATCGTGAAGTGCAGCTCAGTGACGTGCCAGGTGTAAGCGAGTCTGGTGGGAGGCTCGAACACTATGATTGTGCCCGAGTTGCTGGCCTCGGGCATATTGGGGTCGCCGTAGAACTCAATCGTCCCGCCGACCCTCGGCTCGATCCTGACCTTCGATGGGAACCAGTGTGCCAGGTCGTCGGGCGTCGTGATCGCGTCCCACACTCGTTCGGCGGGCTGGGCGAACGCGCGCCGGAAGCGAACGGCCGGGCGGCCGTCATGATCGATCAGAGTTCCGCGTTCCATCAGCTCTCCTCCTCGGAATCGAGATAACCGGCCAGCGCATCGAGAGAGTCATTCCAGAGCTCGCGGTACGGCGCCAGCCACGCCTCAAGCTCGGCAAACCGCAAGGGATTGATGGCGTAGATGCGCTGCTGCGCCTGCTTGCTCACCATGACCAGCCCGGCGTCGCGCAATACCCGAAGGTGCTTGGACGTCATCGGCTGGGACAACCCGAGCCTGCTGCTGAGCTCGCCAACTGGGCACGGCCCTGCGCGCAGTGCGTCGAGCATCGCCCGGCGGTGCGGGTCTGCTAGGGCCGACCAGATGGCATCCATCGCCTCCCAATATGCCGTGCAGCGTATATACCTGTCAAGGGATATACGCTGGTCGGCGTCACGGGATGAGGGCAACCTTGCCCGAAGTGTGCCCGGTTATGATCATGCGGTGCGCCGCAGCCGCCTCGGTCAGCGGGAAGGTGGCGGCGACGATCACCCGGATCCCGCCGTCGCCGGCGAGCTTGGCGAGCTGCGGCCTTGCGGCCATCCGGATCTCGGTTCCTGGGTCCGCGCCAGGGGCGCCACCGAGCGCCTGGATACCGGCCGGCCCTGCCCGGCCGAACGCGGCGATGGTGGCGATTCTGGTGCGGTCGGGAATGAGCGCCATCGACACGTCAACCGCCTCATCGGTGCCGACCAGGTCAAGCGCGGCGGTGACGCCGAGAGGGGCAGACGACCTGACGCGGTCGGCCAGGCCTGCGCCGTACGGCACTGGCACGGCTCCAAGTTCGCGGAGCATCTCATGGTGCGCCGGGCTCGCCGTCGCGATCACTGTGGCGCCGCGCCGGACGGCTAGCTGAGTCGCCATCAGGCCGACTCCGCCTGCGGCGCCATGGATAAGGACAGTGTCCTCGGCGCTCACGCCCGTCGCTACGAGGCAGTGCCATGCGGTAGCGCCGGCCAGCATCAGCCCGGCTGCCTCCGGCCAGGCCAGCGCGCGCGGCTTAGGAATGAGGCTGGCCGCAGAGGTCACCAGCTCGGCTGCGTAGGCCCCGCGGACGCGGTACGCGATGACCTCGTCGCCGACACTGATCGGCCCGGCTGGCCCGGTGGCACCAGGGCCGACCCGCGTGACGGTTCCTGCGGCCTCGGATCCCAGCCTGAGCGGGAGCGCGGCCGGGTCCCGGCCGAAGGCCCCTGAATACGACTTGTAATCGGCCGGATTGACGCCAGCGGCGCGTACGGCTATGGCGGCCTCGCCAGGTCCCGGCTCAGCGGTCGGCTGGTCAGCCACTGCCAGTGCCTCGGGACCGCCGTAGGCGGTGGCTATCACGACTGGTGGCATGGTCGCCGCAACCAATTGAGCAAGGAGCGCATTCCTGAACGCCGTTCCTGCCGATGCCGAGACCGCCCGGGCTGTCGGTACCCGGGCGTAACGTTCTGCACAGAGATAGCGAGCTGAGGGGGAGGCCACGACCGTGAGCACCACGCAGACTGTCACGGGCGAGCGCGCAGATCTGCTCGCCTCACTGGCCAAGCAACGGCATTTCCTGCGTTTCACGACAAGGGGGCTGACTGATGAGCAGGCCGCGATGCGTACCACTGTCAGTGAGCTCTGCCTCGGCGGGCTGATCAAGCATGTTGCGCTGACCGAGCGTCAGTGGACCAGGTTCATCGTTGAGGGCCCGAGCGTCATGGAATTCGATCCGGCCGATGCCGCTGACACGTGGGCGGTCGCGTTCCGGATGGTCGACAGCGAGACGCTGGCAGGGCTGCTCGACGACTACGGCCAGGTCGCAGCTCAGACTGAGGAACTGGTCAGGGCATTGCCCGACCTCGACGCAGCGCAGCCGCTGCCCGACGCCCCGTGGTTCGAGCGCGGCGCGTCCTGGTCTGCGCGCAGGGTGCTGCTGCACATCATCGCTGAGACGGCACAGCACGCTGGCCACGCCGACATCCTGCGGGAAGCCATCGACGGCGCGAAGTCAATGGGCTAGAGGTACCTGAATCCAGGCCGCTGGGTCGCCAGGGGCAGCGCAGAAGTCATAGCGAACCCACTCGGCCGTCAGCGCGACGAGCGATACGGACGTCGTGCCCCAGGTCCGTCCGCCGCCGAGTTCGCGGCGGACAATCAGTGCGCGCTCATCGTCGGGTGCGAGGCCGTCGCCATTGACCAGGGAGAACCATTCGCCCCACGCGTCGGCAACCGGCACACCGGGCATCGGGCTGGGCCTCTTCGCCGACCTGAACCTGTCCAGAAAGTATCCGGCGCGTGCCAGTTCGTGCTCGCGGCCGTCAGGTGGCGGAGGTCCCTGCCAGTCGGGTCCTGTCCAGGCGGTCGCCCTTCCCGCCGAGCCGGCGAGATCGCTGGCATAGCCGCTGTTCACGACGAAATGCAGCCCGTCGGTAAGGTCTGCGGCATTCAGAGCTGTCCCATCCCAGCTGAGCACCTCGCAATGGCCTGGCTCGGCGACGACGAGCCTGAATGGATCGAAGTCGGCAAGCTCGGCATCGGGCAGCTGGCCGCCGGCGGCAGTAAGCAGCGGCAGTTCGCCGCGAGACTGCCTCGTCTCGGTTGGCGCGAGCTTGCCGGTGCCGTTGAGCACGCACGCAACCCGGCGGCTGGACGGCGCAACCGCGAGCCAGGTGCCGCCGGCCTGCAGATCACGACCGCCGAACAGGCCTGGGTGATCCGGCCAGTGCGAGGCCGGCGGCTGCCAAGGCCGATCAGTGAGCTCGTCCCTGATTCCGGCGAGGAGCACGGGTCGGCCAGCTTCGATACTGAGCACGGCAGTGCACATGCCCTCATCTCACCAGATCCAGGCGGGCGGGATCGTGCCGCCCAATGCGATGTCAGGATGCTGGCATGGACTCAGTCAATATCGGCGCCATGCTGGCACACTTCACCGAGCACTGGGCGCCGAAAAAGATCGCCGAGCTGAACGATTACGACGTCAAGATCGTCAAGATTCAAGGCGAGTTCACGTGGCATTCTCACGCCGATACCGACGAGCTATTCCTGGTCATTGATGGAGCGCTGACCCTGCAGATGCGCGACGGCGACATTCGCCTCGGCCCTGGTGAGCTGTATGTCGTGCCGCGCGGTGCGGAACACTGCCCACGTTCGGACGCCGAGACTGCGGTCCTGCTGATCGAGCCTCGTGGCGTCGTCAACACGGGTGACGCGGGCGGTGACATGACCGCCGAGGTCCAGACGCTGAGCTGAGCGTTCGCCAGATCAGCTCATCGGCGCTGTCAGCTCAAGCTGGACGTTGTCCGGATCCCGGAACGGCAGCACGTAGATGCCGAACGAGCTGAGCTCGGAGATCGGGCCGTGCGGGACGCCGTTCTCATCGAAGAGCGCGACGGCGCGGTCCAGGTCGTCACGGCTCGGCACGCCGAAGCTCAGATGATCAAGGCCGACCCTGTTCTCGTCGAACGCGTCGCCTGCTTGCGCCACCGGCCGCAAGCCGAGCAGCAGGCTGCCGCGGATCATTACCACGCCACCGAACAGCAGTGCGTGCATCGCGGTGGTCTCGGCGTCGGTCGGCTCTGGCGACTCGACAGCGACGGTGAAGCCGAGCAGCGAGGTATAGAAGGAGCGGCTGCGCTCGAGATCAGTGACGGTGAGGCGGAGGTGGTGGATTTCGCCTGTGGCGATCTGCTCGGTCATGGCACTCCTCGGTCGGTTCCTGGCCGCATCATCTCGCGCAGGCAGTCACAGCGCCCGCTGATAGCTACCGAACGCGCGGGTAGCCGCTGCGGCGGTGACCACGACCGCGATGGCCAGGAATCCGGCATAGGATCCGACGCTGGTCCAGGCCGGATGTGCTTCGACGGCAATCCGTCCTGCGCTGGCTGCCCAGTTGACCGGGTTGAATCGCGCCACGTCGGCGATCCAGCCCGGCACCAGTTGCAAGGACAAGAAGGCGCCCGAAAGGAACGTCAGCGGAAGCACCAGCGTTGTCGAAGCTCCGATCAAAGCCTCGCGTTGCTTGGTGAGCAGGGCGAACCAGTTGGATATCCCCGCCATGGCGATAGCGATCAGGACCGATACCCCGATCAACGCGGCAATTCCCGCGGCGCCGCCCGGGAACTTCGCGCCGGTGGCCCAGCCGATGGCGATGATGATCCCCGACTGGAGGACGGTGGTCAGCCCCTGGTAGGCGAGCATTGCCGCGGTCAGCGCGCCGCGGCCGACGGGCGCGGTCAGGAACCTGTCCATCACCCCGGTCTGCATGTCCTCGATGTAGGCCATCCCGGTCCAGCTCGCAGAGAACATTGCGGTCATGATCACGACGCCGGGGGTCAGGTAGGTGATGTAGTCGCCGCCGCCGAACCCAGGGATCTCAGCAACTTTCTTGAACAGCGCGCCGAAGAGCAGCAGCCAGATGATCGGCTGGATCAGCGTCATGAATATGACGACGGGGACGCGGTACAGCTGCCGGAGGTAACGCTGAGTAAGGATTACCCAGGCTTGGCGCAGCTGGTTCGGGTGCCGGACGGCCGCGCCGCCTGCGGGCTTGCCGGACTTGCTCGCGGCCGCCTCCCCTGGCGCGGTGCTGAGGATGGTGTCCTGGATGCTCATGAGACCGGGATCCTTTCCGCCTGGCCGAACGACCGGCCGGCATGGTGCAGATAGACATCGTCGAGCGAAGGCTGGGCTACAGAAACGGACAGGACGGGCACGCCGGCACCTTCCACACCCGCAAGGACAGCGGGCAGCGTCCGCGGTCCGTCAGCGACGCGCGCTCGCACGACATTGCCGTCGGCGGAGGCCTGCCGCACCTGCGGAACGCCACGCAAGGCCGAGGTGACCTGCGCTGCGCGGCTTGCGTCGGGGACTTCGAGCAGGACGGAGTCCCCCTGCAGCTCGGCCTTCAGCTCATCGGAGGTTCCCTCGGCGACGACACGGCCCCGGTCGACGATCGCGATCCGGCTCGCGTACTGATCGGCTTCCTCCAGGTAGTGGGTCGTCACCAGGATCGTGGTCCCTGCTTGCGCAGCCAGCTCGGTGAGAACGGCCCAGAGGTCGGAGCGGCCCTCAGGATCGAGGCCGGTCGTCGGCTCGTCCAGGAAGAGCACCGCGGGCCGGTGGACGAGCACGGTGGCAATGTCGAGCCTGCGCCGCATCCCGCCCGAGTAGGTATGCGCCTGCCGTTTGGCCGCCTCGGCAAGGCCGAACCGGTCCAGCAAATCGGCCACCCGAAGTCGCAGCCGCCTGCCACGCATTCCGTGCAGGCTGCCCTGCATGATCAGGTTCTCCTGGCCGGTTAGCTGCGGCACGGCGCCGGTGTGCTGGCTCACGGAGCCGATCACCGATCTGACCAGGGCGGGCTGGCCGACCGGGTCGATGCCGGCCACGCTTGCTGAGCCGGCATCTGGCCTCACCAGCGTCGTCAGGATCCTGACCGTCGTTGTCTTGCCGGCCCCGTTGGGTCCGAGTAGGGCGAAAATGCTTCCCGCGTCGACGGAGAAGCTAAGCCCGTCGAGCGCGCGCACGTCGCCCTTGTACGTCTTGATGAGGTCGCGAGCCTCCACCACCGCCGTGGCTACGCCAGCCGTCATGACTAAACCTTCCTAACAGCGTTCTGTGTGGGAACAACGTTCATGACATGAACAACGTTTACTACAGAACGATGTTCTCGTCAAGTACACTGTTTGGCGTGATCAAGCCAGCTGGTGATGAGGAGTCGTTCGGATCCGACGCGTCCGGTGCTCCGCAGCCGCCGTGGCGCTCAGTTCCCAAGCGCGGGCGCACCGCGCCACGACCTCAGCTCAGCAGGGACGTCGTCGTGTCGGCCGCGCTCAAGGTCGTCGAAACCGAAGGCGGCGATGCGCTGACGATGCGCCGTGTTGCTGACGAGATCGGCGTCTCGGCCTCGTCCTTGTATGGCTACATTGCCAATAAGGAAGAACTGGTCCAGCTGGTGCTGGAGCAGATCATGACCGAGATTCCGCTGCCTGCGCCCGGAACCGAATGGCAGGACATGCTGCGATCCTGGGCGCGCGAGACGCTGGCTGTGTTCCGGCGCCACCCTGGAGTCGCCGGGCTCTCGCTTGGCCGCGTTCCGTTCGGCCCGGCCATGATGACCGCCGTTGAGCGGATGCTGGCAACTCTGCGGGCGGCCGGCATCCCTGACCAGGTTGCCGCGTTCATCGGCGACCTCGGGAGCCTCTACGTGGCGGCTTATGCCTATGAACTAGACATCACGCCGGCTGCTGAGCAAGGAGATTTCACAGCGCAGGCCAGTGCATGGCTGAAGTCCCTGCCGAAGGACCAGTTCCCCAACACGGTCGCGGTCGCGGATCTGATCGTGGCCGGCACCGGCACCGACCGCTTTGAGTGGGGCCTGGACGTGCTCATCCGGGGGGTGGCGTCCTTCCTCACCTCGCCCCCGACTGCGGACGCGCGTTGGCCGGGAACCGGCTGAGCCGGCTGCCGTGAATCCTGGCTGCTACCCGAGCCGGTAAACACGGCGAGCGGTCCCGCTGAAGATGGCGAGCTGCTCGGCCTCGCTTAGGCCTGCCGTCAGTGCCCGGGCGGCATCGACGACCTCGGCGTAGCTCGCCGACAGCGTGCATACGGGCCAGTCGGAACCGAACATAAGCCGATCAGGCCCGAAGCAGGACAGCGCGGTCTCGTAGTACGGCGTCAAGTGGGCCAGTGTCCCGGCAGCTGGCGCGGCGTTCTTCGGCGGCGGCTCGCTCAGGATCCCGGATAGCTTGCACACAGCATTAGGCAAGGCGCCAAGCCGGCGAATGCCGGCCATCCACGCAGGGTCGGGCTGACCATCGGGTCGCCCGTCAATCTGGGGATTCCCGAGATGGTCGAGAACGAAGGTGACCTCCGGGCACGCTGCCGCGGCGTCGGCGGCGACCGGCACCAGATCTGCTGGCACCACGAAGTCATAGCAAAGGCCGGCGGCA
Organism: Streptosporangiaceae bacterium; assembly: GCA_035276345.1. GTDB lineage: Bacteria > Actinomycetota > Actinomycetes > Streptosporangiales > Streptosporangiaceae > Chersky-822. The sequence continues at coordinate 43,902 of DATELR010000126.1, forward strand.
CCCACTGCGGCGAGGCCGGCCAGGACCGCGGGGCGGGTGAGCCAGCCAGGGTCGGTCTCGATCAGGACCGGATGCCGGATGCCGACCAGCGCATCGCCGCCTGGCTGTCCGCGGACCGCGGCGAGCGCGTCGGCGACCGAGGGCGATTCGAGGTCCGTCCAGCCGACCACGCCCGCGATCAGGTCGCTGGCCGAGGCAATCGCGAGCAGTTCCGGTGTCTCGGAGGCCTCGGTGACCGTCTGCACGACGACCGTCGCGGTCACGCCCGCCGCTGCGGCCTGCGGGCGCAGGTCGGCTTCTGAGAAATTGCGCAAGAGCGGCTCGTGACCAGGCAGCTCAAGCCACGGCTGCGCGTGCGCGGCGAGGTCCCAGACGTGCTGGTGTGCGTCGACTATGCCGTCGGCGGGAATGGACGCACCGGCTGGCACGGTCATTCGACGCGGCTGGTGATCGCGGTGCCAAGCTCGATGGTGCGCCCAACGGTGCAGAGCCGGTCATGCGACTTGCGTACGACGTCGGGCAGGATCGCCCTGGCCTCGTCGCCGGCCGCGGTGGCGGGGAACGCAACCCTGAAGGTCACGACGATGTCCGTAAG
>DATELR010000127.1:0-4976 GCA_035276345.1 Streptosporangiaceae bacterium
AGCGGAGCACCGCGCGCCATCCGGCCGATCAGTTCCTCCTGGCGCACCGTGCCGACCCGGCAAGGAACGCACTGCCCGCACGACTCGTCACGGAAGAACCTGGCGATCCGGCGCAGCAGAACGCCGACGTCGACCGTGTCATCCAGCACCAGCACGACGCCGGAGCCGAGTGTCGCGCCGATCGCCCTGACTCCCTCAAATGTCAACGGCACATCCAGCGCATCCGGGCCCACGAACGCACCGGCCGCGCCACCGAGCAGAATGGCCTGCACCGGCCGCCCGCCCCGCACGCCGCCCGCGGCGTCGATGACCTCGCGCAGCGTGACGCCGAAGTCATACTCATAAAGCCCGGGCCGCTCGACACAGCCGGACAGGCAGAACAGCCTGGTCCCCGTCGAGTCCTTGGTGCCGATCTGCGCGAATTCGGCGCCGCTGATCCGCAGGATCTCAAGCACGCAGAGCAGCGTCTCGACATTGTTGATCGCGGTCGGCTTGCCGAACAACCCGACCTGCGCTGGGAACGGCGGCTTGTTCCGCGGCTCGGCTCGCTTGCCCTCGATAGAGTTGATCAGCGCGGTCTCTTCGCCCGCGATATAGGCGCCCGCGCCGCGCCTGACCTCGATGTCGAACGCGAACCCGTGGCCCATGACGTCGGGACCGAGCAGCCCGCGGGCGCGGCACTGTTCGACCGCGGCTTGCAGCCGCGCCTCGGCGAGCGGGTATTCGCCTCTGATGTAGATGTAGCCCTGCTCGGCTCCGCACGCGTAGCCCATGATTGTGAGCGCTTCAACAAGGGCGAACGGGTCCTGTTCCATCAAGACCCGATCCTTGAAGGTGCCGGGCTCGGATTCGTCTGCGTTGCAGACCACGTAGTGCGGCCGGACCGGGTTGGCGGTCACCGCCTCCCACTTGATCGCCGTGGGGAACGCGGCCCCGCCGCGGCCAAGTAGTTTCGCCTCTTTGACTTCCCTGATCACGCCTAGCGGGCCGACAGCCACGGCACGCCGGAGCATCTCGTATCCGCCTGCTGCCCGGTAGGAATCGAGGGACACCGGGTCCACATGACCCAACCGGCGCAACAGCCGGAGCGAGTCACGCTCGCCCGACAGCTGGGGCACAAACGGGTCGTTCGCGTTCGGATCGCCGTCGGCAGTGGCTGGGGACGGTGGCAAAGCGGCCGGGCGGACCTGGTCGGGATCAACCGGGGCCAGCACGACCCGCGCCGGGAATGGACCTGCGAGCTGAACCATCGCCGCCGAGCCCCGGTCGCACTGACCCAGGCAAGGACTGCGCTGCCAGGAAATACCCGCGCCGTTGGCTGGCGCTGCGTTGGCTGGCACGGGCGCCGCATGTGGTGAGGAGCCGTTCGAGCTTGGAGTCGCTCCTGCAGGCACGGAACCGTCGGGCCCTGACCCCTCTGGGCCAAACCGGCGTTCCATTGCCTCGCACACCTGCTCGGCGCCGTTGACCTGACACGCGATGTCGTCGCAGACGTGGACGACGGTGGCGGCCGCGGGCGTCGTGCGGAACAACGCGTAGAACGAGGCGACGCCATAAGCCTCGGCGGGCGGCACGGTCAGCCGGGCACAAATGTGGTCGAGTGCGCCGGGGCTGATCCAGCCGATCCGTTCCTGCACGGCGTGCAGGGCTGGCAGCAGCAGGTGCCTCCTGGCGCGTGCCGCATGACCGCCATAGGCGGCATGCCCATCGGCTTCCGTGCGCATTCCGCCATCCCAGCCGCCCTCGGCCGGACCAAGCACAGAGGCGACCGCTGCCCGCTCCTCCTCAGTCGCGGGCGCGGCGGCATTGAGCCGCAAGTCCACTAGGCACCCGCCTTCGCGGGATCCGTCCCCGCCTTCGCGGACTCGGACTGGCCGGGATCGCCATTGGGAGCAGCCTCGAGTTTGTCCACCCGGATCGCCGTGGCCTTGAACTCCGCGGTGCCTGACTTCGGATCCCAGGCGTCCAGCGTCAGGACATTGGTCTTGGCCTGCTCGGGGAAGTGCAGCGTCATGAAAGCCAGCCCCGGCCTCAGCGTCTCGTCGATGTGGACAGGAACCTGGAGGGATCCGCGACGAGACGAGGCCTTCGCCACTTCACCTTCCGCGAGGCTCAGCCGCAGCGCGTCCTCGGGTGCCAGGTTGAGGGTCTCCGGCCTCCTGATAGGCGTCGCGTAATGACCGGTCTGAACTCCCGTGTTGAACGAGTCGAGCCTGCGTCCCGTCGTGAGCCTGATGGGGAACTCCTCGGACAGCTCGTCGACCGGCGGCTCCTGCACGACCGGCGTGAACGGAGCGAGCGGGCCGCGCTTGGCCGGATCTTCGTCCCACAGCCGGGCGTGCAAGAACAACTCGCCGGGGTGAGTCTCGTCCGGGCACGGCCACTGGATCCCGCCAAGCTTCTCCAGCCGTTCGTAGCTCATGCCGGCGTGCATGGGCGACAGCGCACGCAACTCGTTCCAGACCTCCTCGGCGCTGGGGTGACCCCAGTCCGAGCCCATGCGCCTCGCGATCTCGCAGATGATCTCGATGTCGTCGCGCGCGCCGTCCGGCGGGTCGAGTGCCTTGCGCACTCGCTGCACCCGCCGCTCGCTCGACGTCACGGTCCCCTCGGCCTCACACCAGGTCGCGGTGGCAGGAAGCACCACGTCGGCCAGTTCAGCGGTGTCGGTCAGGAACATGTCCTGGACGACAAAATGCTCGAGCCCGCTGAGCAGCTTGCTGGCGCGGCCGGTGTCTGCCTCAGACCGCAACGGGTTCTCGCCGATGATGTAGCACGCGGTCAGCTCGCCATGCTCCATCGCCTCGAACATCTGCGATAGGTGCCAGCCGCCCTTCGGCGGGATCGGGACTCCGTAGGTCGCCTCGAAGTTCGCGCGCGCGGTGAGGTTGGTCTCCACGTCCTGGAAGCCGGTCAGCTTGTTCGGGATGGCGCCCATGTCGCCGCCGCCCTGCACGTTGTTCTGACCGCGCAGCGGAACGAGGCCGGAACCGTACTTGCCCACATGCCCTGTGAGCAGGGAAAGATTGATCAGCGCGAAGACGTTGTCAGCGGCGTTGTGGTGCTCGGTGATCCCGAGCGTCCAGCAGATCTGGGCGCGGTCAGCCTGCGCGTACTCGACGGCCAGCTTGCTGATGAGGTCAGCGGGAACGCCGGTGTCTTGTTCGGCACGCTCGAGCGTGTATGGCTCGACCGAAGCCGCGTACTCCTCATAACCGGTAGTGGCGCGACGGATGAACTCGGTGTTCGCCAGGCCCTTGTGGATGATCTCCCTGGCGATGGCGTTGGCCAGCGAGATATCCGAGCCGACCTCGATGCCGAGCCAGGCGTCGGCCCACTGCGCTGACGTCGTCCTGCGCGGGTCGACTGCATACATCCGGGCGCCGCGCCTGATCCCCCGCAGGACATGGTGGAAGAAGATCGGGTGCGCTTCGCGCGCGTTTGAGCCCCACAGGACTATGAGGTCGGCATCTTCCGCCTCACGATAGGAGCTGGTGCCGCCACCTGCTCCGAACACAGCCGCCAGACCGACGACGCTAGGAGCGTGTCAAGTTCGGTTGCAACTGTCGATGTTGTTGCTGCCCATCACGGCCCTGGAAAACTTCTGGGCCATGTAGTTCATCTCATTGGTGGCCTTTGAGCAGCTGAACATGCCGAACGACTTGGTCGCGTCTCGCTCCCTGGCGAGCGCGAAGCCCGCGGCCGCGCGGTCCAGCGCCTCATCCCAAGTGGCTGGCCGCAGCTTGCCGTCTTCTTTGACCAGCGGCTGCGTCAGCCTTACCTGCTTGCTCATCGAGCGAACCTTCCCGACAAATTCCGGCAATACGCCGAGCTTATCTCCCGGCCAAGAAACCGGTCCACCACGCCTAACCTTGACAAGCGGAGCGACCGGATCCGCCGCCCCCGGAGTCGATGTTCACATAAAACTGGCATGAAGCTCACAGCCTCGGCCGGCTCTGATGTGCTGCGATCACGTGGGCGGACGAGGAGCGAGACATGGCTGAACCAGTATCACCAGATCCTGCCGACCATCACGACCAGGGCGAACTGCTCGTTGTCGACGATGAACCGTTCCTGCGCGATGCCGTTGCCGCGTCGCTGCGGTTTCTGGGCTTCGACGTATCGACGGCCGAGACAGGAACCGATGCGCTCCGGCTCGCGCGAGAACAGCCGTTCGACCTCGTGGTGCTCGACGTGATGCTGCCCGACACCGACGGGTTCGAGGTCGTGCGCAGGCTGCGCAGGGACGGCTGCCACGTCCCCGTGATCTTCCTTACCGCCAAGGACACCCAGGCCGACAAGGTCACCGGGCTCACGCTTGGCGGCGACGACTACATGACCAAGCCATTCGGCCTCGAAGAACTCGCGGCGCGGATCCGCACGGTGCTCAGGCGGACCAGGCCCGCTGCGGCATCCGGTCCCGTGCTCACGTTCGCCGACCTCGAGCTCAACCAGGACACATACGAGGTGCGCAGGTCAGGCCATCTGATCGAGCTGTCTCCCACCGAGTTCCGGCTGCTGCGGTACCTGATGCTGAATCCCGGCCGGGTCCTGACCCGGGCCCAGATCCTCGACCACGTATGGCATTACGACTTCGGCGGATCCGGCACCGTCGTAGCTACTTATATTGGCTACCTGCGCCGCAAGCTCGCGGTATGCGCGAGCAAAGACGCCCCTGAACTGATCCACACGCAGCGGGCGGTGGGCTACCGGCTCCGGCTTCCCACCGTCGCCGACGCCGCATCGGCCAATGATGCGGCGTAAGCCCGGACGGGGCGAGGAGCGTGATCCGATGTCCGGAGAGCGAAAGTTCCGACTGGTCCCGCGGTTCCGGCGACCGCAGCTGCGTACTCAGGTCCTTGCGGGCGTGCTACTCGTCACCCTCGCCGCGCTCGCCGTCTTTGACGTCACGGCGGTCAGCGAGCTGCGCCGGTACCTGCTCAACCGCACCGACTCGAACCTGCAAACGGTCCTCA
>DATELR010000128.1:0-3762 GCA_035276345.1 Streptosporangiaceae bacterium
GGGAGCACGCGCGACAGCTGCAGGAAGATCCCGGTCATCCCGAGCCTCGGGTCGCCGAGGAACGGCGCGAGCGGGCGAAGCCACCCGAGTGAGATCCGGGGAGCGGCGACGAGAGCGTGGGTGTAGAGGACCCGGCACAGCACGACGTTCATGAAGAAGCGCTCGGCGGCGTTCTCCGCCTCCGCCAGGTCGCAGTGATTGAGGTAGGCGGCGACCACGCTCCCGTTATGCGCCCGGTACCAGGCCCGGGCGGTCGGGTAGTCGGCGAAGGACATCCAGTAGTCGACCGTACGCGACGAGGCTGGGCCGGGAAGGCCCCCGCTCAGGGCCACTGCCTCGCAGCCGTCCCGGAGGATGCGCTCGTTCACCGCACGCCACCACGGACTACCGGGACGGTCGCTGGACGGTGGTTGCAGTACACCCCGCTGGAGCAGCCAGAGCATGAACGCCGTCGCCGCCCGGCGGTACGGCAGATGCCGCGGGGCCTCGCCGAACGGGCCGTAGTAGCAGCGCTGCATCAGGGCGAGCCGGCCGGCTGGGTCGTCGCGAACCGCGGTCACCTGCTGCTCAGCCCACGCCGCGGCCGTAACCCCGGGTTTCACGCTAAACAGGATCGCACGCAGGCACAGACGACTCCTGATTGCCGGTTTCGCCCTCGCGATCAATCGGCAGTATCGGGCACCGGTCGTTAGGCTCGGCAGGGTGGCGGTGACAGAGACTGATCTTGCGCTGGATGACGGGCGTACGCTGCATGTTTACGACACAGGCACCGGTGACGGCGGCACCGGGCTCGCCGTCTTCTGGCACCACGGCACGCCGAACACCGGCGCACCTCCCGAGCCGCTGTTCGCGGCCGCGGCCGAGCGCGGCATCCGCTGGGTGTCGCATGACCGGCCCGGATATGGCGGGTCAACTCCGCAACCCGGCCGGAACCTGGCGTCCGCGGCTGCCGACGTCGCCAGCATCGCCGATGCGCTCGGCATTGACCGGTTCGCGGTGATGGGTCATTCAGGTGGTGGCCCGCACGCCCTCGCGTGCGCCGCGGTCCTGCCAGGACGGGTGATGGCCGCGGTCTGCATGTCGGGGCTGGCCCCGTTCGGCGCCGAGGGCCTGGATTGGTTCGGGGGCATGGCCCCGTCCGGCGCGGCGGAACTGCGCGCCGCTGCCGCCGGACGCGCTTCGCTCGAGGCCCACTTCGCGTCCGCCAAGTTCGACCCGGACATATTCACCGCTGCCGATCACGCCGCGCTCTCCGGTGCCTGGTCGTGGATAGAAACCGTCGTCGGCCAGGCGCTGGAAAGCGACCAGGGCGGGATGGTCGACGACGACCTTGCCTACGTCGCCCCGTGGGGCTGTGACCCCGGGCAGGTCAGTACCCCCGTCTTGTTCGTGCACGGCGCGCAGGACCGGCTCGATCCCAGTTCGCACAGTCAGTGGCTCGCGGGCCACTGCCGCTCGGCGGAATTGTGGATGCGCCCCGACGATGGACATATCTCGATCCTCAGCTCCAGCGTCATGGCGCTGGACTGGCTCCGCCAGCACGCCAACGACGGCTGAGCCGAACCCTGGCCAAGAACGTGCACCTGAAGCAGTCGCTGACAATCCTTGTGACGTGTGGGCCGTAGTCGGGTGAGCTGCCCGATACAAGTGGGTTCCGTTCGCCCATGAAATACCCGTCGTTAGTGTTGCAGGGCTAGGAACGTCTCAGGGACAGTCGCGCGCGATCGAGGATCTGATGCGCGAGATCAAGTCGCGGTACACGATCGTCATCGTCACGCACAACATGCAGCAGGCCACGCGGGTCAGCGACCGCACCGCCTTCTTCTCCGTGCTAACAGACAGCGAGAGCGATACCCGCACGGGCGTGCTCGTGGAGTATGGCCCGACCGAGCACATCTTCCACGATCCGAACGACCCCCGCACCGAGGCCTACGTCACCGGCCGGGTCGGGTGAGCCGGACGATTGCGACGGCCACCGGGAAGCTCTCACTTGCCGCTGACGCTCATAGTTGGCACGCAATGGCACGAGTACGTGCTGGGCCCTGACGGCTCACCAGATCCGTGAGCGGCGATGGTTGTGACTAAGCGCTAGCGCGGCGATGACACCGATCAGCGCGCCAATCAGGGCGCCGAGCCCGCCAGGAACGAGCAGCCGGGCGGGCAATGGTGGCTCGGTCGCCCCCGCCGCGCGCTCTAGGATCCGCGGCTGAGCATGCCCGGGCGTCACGACCTCATCGACGTAAGCGACATAGCTGTCGGCGACGGCGTTTGCTGTGCGCGCTGCCTGGGCGGCGGTCGCGCCCCGGGCGTTGATTGAGATGACTTGGTCGGTCAGGATCTTGACCTGGACGTCGTTGCGCAAGGCTGGCAACGACGTGGCTGGCTTGACGTTCTGCAGAGCGCCAGACAATACGGGGTCGCTGCCGGCGATCGTTACCTGCGTCCCGCTATACCGGGCTGGCGACAACCGCAACATGACGAGCGAGCTGCTGGTGAACACGGGCGGGATGAGTATGGCGAAGGCGATTCCCGCGAGCAGGCCCAGCGCGGCGACCGGAACGGCCAGATGTGCGCCCGCGGTCACGACCTTGCGCACCAGATGCCGTGCCGGCACCGCAGCGGGCCTTCGCGGGTACCGGGCTCTGCTCCGCCCGGCGGGAAGGTCGACGGTGACCGTGGCCAGCTCCAGGAAGGTCCGCGAGACGAGCGCCTGGCCAACCCGCAGATCAAACTCGTCCTTGGTCAGTCGCCCCTGCACGAACGCGGCCTTGAGCACCTCGACCACATGCTGGCGGTCGAGGTGGGACACCCTGAGGCGGCCGCGGCCCACCCTGCCCGTTGGCGTCCAGTCTCCCGGCCCTGCCGTCATTGGCGCCTCCCCAGCCGCAAAGCAAGGGAAGCCTACAGCGGCAGCACCCTGGCGGCCACGCCCAAGGACCGGACCGGTCTTCTCGACGCTCAGATGATCATGCTATGAGCGGTGCTTCCATGCGAGCAGGGTCATGGTGGCGGCGATGGGGATGACGCCGATGAGCATGGTGGCCCGAATTCCGGCGATGGCGGCGATGGCGCCGCCGCCGAGAGCGCCTAGTGCTTCTGAGCCGCTTGCGACCGTGCCATACAGGCTGCTGACCCGGCCTAGCAGTTGATCGGGCACCTGCCGCTGGCGCATGCTGGCCGAGGTCATGTTGAACAGGACGAAGGCGGCGCTGCTGGCTGCGAGCATCGCGGCGGCGATGATCACGTTAGCGGTCAGCCCGAGCACCGTCTGGGTGGCCGCCATGACCAGCCCGGCCATGAGCAGCGACCGCCAGATGCCGAGCCGCCGGGAGACAGGGGGGGGCCGATCCCGCCGACGGCGATTCCGCCGACCGCTGCGATGGCCAGCAGCAAGCCGTAGGTGCCGGGCCTTTGGCGCAGGATCTGCAGCACATACAGGACCAGCACCGCGAACCAGGCGGCATCCATGGCGGCGATCACACCCACGGCGATCGTGACATCGCGGACGCAGGAGTGGCGTCGTAGCCACCTAAGGCCCTCAGCAAGATCATGTCCGAAGGCCGCCAGCGGCGCGGCGGAGTTCTGGCGGGCAGGCTGGCCTAGTGGCTGGAAGATGCTGGGGAGGGTCAGCAGCAGCAGAACGGCGATGCCCAGCGTGCCGGCGTTGACCGCGAACGGCAGGACGGCGGCCAGACCGAACAGCCAGCCTCCCGCGGCGGGCCCGGCCAGTTCGTTGCCGACGAACTGGCCGGCGATCACCCG
>DATELR010000129.1:0-41835 GCA_035276345.1 Streptosporangiaceae bacterium
TCATCTGGCCGCCTCGTGCCGATCAGCCAGTAGGGACGCTCAGCGGGGCGGCCCTTAATGGCGACGTACACCGCGCATGGCAGGTAGGGACGCACGAGGAGGTAAGCGGCGGGATCGGCACGCGGGCCGCGCAGCGCGCTAGTCTGCGCGCGGTCGAGCGCGGACACGTCGGAGACGCTCGCGAGCGGCAGTCGCTGGGCTGCTGCACGAAGGTCGGTCTCGGTGACCTCGATCGTCGTAGCGCCCCAGCGGATAAGCAGGAGCGCGCCCGCAGCCTCGAGCGCCGCGTAGATCAGAATGGCCCAAGTGAAGCTCAGCCCGGCCCACAGCGTGGTGCCCAGCAGGACGACGCACCCGGTAACGACGAGCCACCAGGACGCAGGCACGCTCAGTCGTTCCCTGTACTTACGCATTGTTCCACCGTAGTTGGTTACATGGAGGCCATGAGCGAGGACGGCGGGGACGTCGGGTCAGTCAGGGGGGCGGCGCGCGGGCTGGCATCCCGGCTTCGCGCCGCCTGGAGCTCGGCGAGCACAGATCATGCCGACAAGGATGCGCGGGTAAACCGGACTGGCCATCAGAACGGCGGCCGGTCAGAGAGCGGTACGTATCCGCAAAACGGTGCCGCCGCTAGCGAGCCGAGCGCGCCGCTGACCGACCGCCGGGCCGACTCATCGGTGCCTCCGCTGCTGCGGAACACGGCAGCGTGGTGCTGGCGCCTGCTCTTGGTGGCCGCGGTGGTCTACCTGGCCTTCAAGGTCGCGGACGCGCTCCGGCTGGTGGTAATCCCGCTGATCGCCGCGCTCTTGCTGTCCGCGCTGCTGCAACCACTGACGCACCTGCTCCGCCGGGCCGGCATGCCTGGGCTGGCCGCGACCTGGTGCACGGTCCTGGCCACGGTTGCCGTACTTGTCGGCATCGGCACCCTGATCGCTAACCGGGTCCAGGCCGACTACCCGATGCTCGCATCCGAAGTCCGGCGGACCGTGCACGAGGTGCAGAACTACCTGGCCGGCCCGCCCTTCCGGCTGAACAACACGCGACTCGATCAGCTGTCGAGCAGGCTGCTGACCTACCTTGCCCAGCACAAGTCGGTTGTCGCAGGCACCGTTCTGACTGGCGGCCGTTACTTCCTTGAGGTGCTGACCGGCATCATCCTGACGGTGTTCATCACGTTCTTCCTGCTCAAGGACGGCCGGAAGATCTGGTCGTGGCTGATCAGCGGACTGCGGCGCCCAGTGGCGCACCGGCGGGCGGTGATGGCTGGTGATGCTGCATGGCATGCTCTGGTCAGCTACATCCGCGGGACTACGGTCGTCGCGGCAATCCACGCGGTCTTCATCGGCCTCGCGTTGTGGCTACTCGGAGTGCCGCTGGTAGTTCCGCTCATCATGCTCGTGTTCATCGCCGCGTACCTGCCGCTGATCGGGATCCTTGTGGTCGGCGCTCTGGCGATCGTGATCACGCTCGCGACAAAGGGCGTGATCGCCGCGGTCATCTTGCTTGCTGTATTCCTGGCCGAGAACCAGATCGAGAGCCATCTGCTCCAGCCGCTCGTGGTCGGCAGAATCGTCCGCCTGCATCCGCTGGCAATCATCGTCGTCCTTGCCGTCGGCGGTATTGTGGCCGGCATTCCTGGCGCGATCATCGCGGTGCCTGTCTCGGCCATGGTTACCTATGCCTGGCCGTACCTGCGCGGCGATCATGACCATGATCACGAGCCCGCCGTATCGTCCCCCGACGTGGAGGCTCCCTGAGCGGTGACCAGCACTGACGCGATGAACACGGGAGTGAGGATGCGGGCTGAGCAGGTAGAGGTCCTGATCAGGCGGCTTGACCCCGGCCTGCCGCTCCCGGCACGGGCACATCCTGGCGATGCCGGAGTTGACCTGTATGCGGCTTGCGACGTCGACCTTGCTCCGGGCGAGCGCGCGGTTGTGCCGACCGGAATCGCGATCGCTCTGCCCGACGGCTACGCCGGCTTCGTGCACCCGCGCTCCGGGCTTGCGGCACGGCATGGCGTAACTCTCGTCAACGCGCCGGGGACGATCGATGCGGGGTACCGTGGAGAGATCGCAGTAACGATGATCAACACTGACAGAGATGCCGCGGTTAGTTTCAGACGCGGGGATCGCATCGCTCAGCTTGTGATTCAGCGAATCGAGCACGCGGTGTTCTGCGAGGTGAGCACGCTGCCCGGATCGGCAAGGGGCGCGGGCGGTTTCGGATCAACCGGGGGACATGCCGGCAGCCTTGGTGGTCCTGAATGAACGCCACTGGCCCGCCGGACCGGCCATCGGATGGGTAGGGAGTGCGGACGTGTTGCGACGTCGACGCCGCGACAGCGGCGATCAGCCTGACCTGTACGCGCCGGATGACAATGGCAGTCACATTGCTGGACCGCACGCTGGCCCCTGGGACATCGCGGAGGACTACCCGGAGTCAGAGCGGATCGACTGCGGCAGCCTGCTCGTCCCGGTCAGGGAGGGCTTCGACGTCCAGATCAACGTCGCCGAAGAGCAGGGCGCATGGGTCGCGATCGTCAACGGTGACAGCGGAATGCAGCTACAGGCGTTTGCCGCGCCCCGCACCGGCGGCCTGTGGGACGAGGTGCGGCAGGAGATTGCGGCGAACATCGCTGACTCAGGAGGCAGCTGCGAGGAGAGCCAAGGCCCAGCCGGAACCGAGCTGCGTGCGCAGGTGCCGGTCGGCGAGGAACATGGCATGCATGATCAACTGCAGCCTGTCAGGTTTCTCGGTTTTGACGGGCCGCGGTGGTTCTTGCGCGGAGTGGTCAGTGGCCCTGCGGCGACCGAGCCCGAGATGGGAACTCCGTTCGACGACCTATTCGCCGACGTCGTTGTAGTCCGCGGCGACTACCCGGCACCGCCTCGCGAGCAGCTCGAGATCCGGTTGCCCGAGGAGGCAAGGCAGGCACTCGAGGCGCAGCTCGAGCAGGAGCATCCTGGCTGGGACCTGCCCGACCCGTTCACCCGCGGCCCGGAGATTACCGAGACCCGGTAGCCAGCAGCAGGCCGAGTTCGGCCTCGACGTCCTCGCTCGTCACGAACAGCAACTCGTCGCCACCCTCGAGCGGGTCGTCCCTGTTCGGCACGATGACTCTGCCGTCGCGCAGGATCGCCACAAGCGCTGTATCAGCCGGCCATTCGATCGCGCCGATTCGCTGGCCGACGAGCGGGGCGTCGTCGGGCATCGTCAGCTCGACGAGGCTGGCAGCGCTCTGGCGGAACGTCATCAGCCTGACCAGGTCGCCGACGCTCACCGCTTCTTCGACCAACGCAGACAGCAGGCGCGGGGTCGATACCGCGACGTCCACTCCCCATGACTCGTTGAACAGCCACTCGTTGTTCGGGTGGTTAATCCGCGCCACGACCCTCGGTACGCCGTACTCGGTCTTGGCCAGGAGCGACACGACGAGGTTGACCTTGTCATCACCGGTGGCGGCGATTACGACGTTGCACCGCTCGAGCGAGGCGTCGTCCAGCGAGGAGATCTCGCAAGCGTCGGCGAGCAGCCATTCCGCGCGCGGAACGCTGTAGACCTTGATGGCCTTTGAGTTCTTGTCGATCAGCAGGACTTCGTGCCCGTTCTCGAGCAGCTCCTTGGCGATTGAACGGCCGACGGCGCCAGCGCCAGCGATCGCGACGCGCATCAGTGACTCCCTCTGCCGGGACCTCGCTTGGCGAACACCGACGCGATCTGCTTGAGGTCATCCTCCTTGGCCATCACGTGCAGGACATCACCTTGCTGCAAGACGGTGCCAGGGCCGGGCAGCAGCGCCTCGCCGAGCCGGGAGATGAAGACGATCCTGGTGTCAGCGGCCGCCTCAAGCGCGCTTACCTTCTCGCCGAGCCAGTCGTTGCAGCAACTCAGTTCGGCGAGGACGAGCGACCCTGTCGGGTCGCGCCAGAGCGTTGCCACGCCCTCAGGCAGCAGCCGGCGCAGCATCTGATCCGCCGTCCAGCGGACCGTCGCCACGGTGGGAATTCCCAGCCGTTGGTAGACCTCGGCACGGCGTGGGTCGTAGATCCTGGCCGCGACCCGTTGCACCCCGAAGGACTCCCTGGCAACCCGGGCGGCGATGACGTTCGAGTTGTCGCCGCTGCTGACCGCGGCGAAAGCATGCGCCTTCTCGATGCCCGCCTCGATCAGCACATCCCGGTCGAATCCGACTCCCGTGATCTTGCTGCCGCGAAAGCCAGGCCGTAGTTTGCGGAACGCCTCGACGTCCTGGTCGATGACGGCCACGGTGTGCCCTTGATCCTCAAGGATGTGGGCAAGTGTCGAGCCGACCCTCCCGCACCCCATGATCACGATGTGCATGATCATCCTTCCAGCAGCTTTGGTGCCTGAAGAACGTTATGCCCTGGACCGGCGTCGGGCTAGCGCGGGGTCTTCCCGGCAAAACGCTCTGTCTTACCCAGTAAAGACGATCCGGTAACCAGACGGCACGATGGTGGCGTGCGGAACGAGAACTCGCAACTCTTCGAGGTCGGCGACATCCTGGAGCTGGATGTCGCTGAAGCGGTCCATGGCGGCTGGTGCATCGCCAGGCCAGGTGCATCTGAAGCGGGTCAGCACGGCAGGCAACCTGTCGTGTTCGTGCGGCATGCGCTTCCTGGTGAGCTGATCAAAGCGGTCGTCACCCAGACAACTTCGAAGTTCGCACGCGCGGAAGCAACCGAGATCATTCGTGCGGCTCCCGAAAGGGTAAGCGCACCGTGCCCTTACGCGCGGCCCGGCGGCTGCGGCGGCTGTGACTGGCAGCATGCCAGCCTGCCAGCGCAGCGCGAGATCAAGGCGCAGGTCATCGCCCAGCAGCTCAAACGCATCGCAGGACTGGAGCGAACCGTGAGCGTCGCGGCGCTGCCAGGTGACGCGGCAGGTCTTGGCTGGCGGAGCAGGGTTCGGTTCGCCGTCGGAAGTGACGGCAGGGCGGGCTTGCACCGGCACAGGTCGCATGACATCACCCCGATCAGCGACTGCCTGATTGCGCACCCGCTCGTCACTGAGGTTGGGGTTACGCGCAGTTCCTGGCCTGGTGTGCGCTGGGTCGAAGTCGCCGCGTCGCCGGGGACTGGCGATCGAGCGCTGCTGACCCGCGGGGCAGCAGGCGATAAGGCCGCCCCTGGCTCGCCCCCGTTCCTGACTTACCGGGCTGCCGGGCGCTACTGGCGGGTGAGCGCTGCGGGTTTCTGGCAGGTCCATCCCGGAGCCGCCGACGTCCTGGCCGAGGCGGTGATAGCAGCGCTGGCACCACGACCCGGGCAGACCGCGCTCGACCTGTACTGCGGCGCGGGCCTGTTCGCAGGGGTACTCGCTGAAGCTGTCGGGCCTGATGGCGCGGTGATAGGAGTCGAGCAGGACGACGTCGCGGCCGCAGATGCCCGCCACAATCTGCGCAAGACACCGTGGGCGCAGGTGCACCGCGGGGACGCCTCGCGCGTTCTGGCCAGGCTCGGGCTGGGCGATGCGACGATCGCCGTTCTCGACCCGCCGCGAACAGGAGCGGCCCGCGGGCTGATCGACGTGCTTTGCTCTGGAGGACTCAGTCGTGTGGCCTACGTCTCCTGCGACCCGGCGACGCTCGCCCGCGACATCGCCGTCTTCGGCGGGCACGGCTGGCAGCTTGAGAATCTGAGCGGCTTCGACGCTTTTCCGATGACGCACCACGTCGAATGCCTTGCAGTGCTGGTCCCGCCGGCCGGTTAGGGCAATCGCCGGTTTGATACGGCAAGATGCCGGTATGCAACTGCGGATCTTCACTGAACCACAGCAGGGAGCGGACTACGCCACGCTGCTGGCCGTCGCTAAAGCAACTGAGGACCTTGGCTTCGACGCGTTCTTCCGGTCGGACCACTATCTGAAGATGGGCTCGGTGAGCGGGCTCCCCGGGCCAACGGATGCCTGGACGACCCTCGCTGGCCTGGCTGTCCAGACCGAACGGATCCGGCTTGGCACGCTCGTGTCGCCGGTAACCTTCCGGCTACCTGGGCCGCTGGCGATCGCCGTCGCGCAGATCGATCAGATGAGCGGCGGCAGGGTCGAGCTCGGCCTTGGAACCGGCTGGTTCGACGCCGAGCACTCCGCGTACGGGATACCGTTCCCCGGCCTGGGCGAGCGGTTCGCGATATTCGAAGAGCAACTCGCCATCATCACCGGGCTCTGGGCCACACCTGCCGGCGGGACATTCTCTTACCAGGGAGCGCACTACACCGTGACCGACTCGCCAGCGCTGCCCAAGCCAGTTCAGCGCCCCAGGCCGCCAGTGGTCATCGGCGGTCACGGTCCCAAGCGCACACCTCGCCTGGCCGCCGCCTATGCCGACGACTACAACGCCGGGTTCGACACCGTCGCCGGAAGCAAGGCCGCGTTCGACCGGGTGCGGGCAGCCGTAGAAGCGGCCGGCCGGCCGGCGGCGTCGATGATCTATTCGGCGGCGCAGACGGTGTGCTGCGGGCGCGACGACGCGGAGCTCAAGCGGCGGGCGGCGGCCATCGGCCAGGACCTGTCAGATCTTCGCGAGCACGGGCTCGCGGGAACACCGGCCGAACTGGTCGACAAGATCGGGCAGTTCGCCGAGATCGGAGCCGGACGCATCTACCTGCAGGTCATCGACCTTGATGACCTCGCTCATCTGGAGCTGATCGCGGCCGATGTGCTGCCGCACGTCTGACGCAGTTCGTCAGCAGCCTCCTTGCGGTCCCGGGTAACCGGGACCGCTTGCAGGCGTGTCCACCATCCCGACCGCCGGCCTCGTGATGCCGCCGAAGTGCACGACATACCAGACGCCGCGCCAGGAGATCAGCGAAGCGATGCCGAAGGACCGGACCTTCCCGCGCTCCCGGTACACCACCCTCGGGCCTGCGACGTGCCAGTACCCGACCTTGTTGTAGCAGACGCCGGGATCGATCCAGGCCGCGCCCGCCGAGGGGACGATCACGCGCAGCAATTTCGCCGCTGCCGGGTGCGGCTCGAGCAGGCGGTGCGCCGCCCTCACATCGAGCCTGAAGTCCAGCCATAGTCGCGACCGCCAGTCTCCGGCGGCGTCATAGATGGCCTTGACCTGCTTGTAAGCGGCCAGCGGAAAGAACGCCGGCTTTGCCAGCGACGGCCGGCCGGTCCTGACGGCGAGCCACAGGTCGGTTGCCATCGCCCGGAAGGCGGGCCCGTGCGCCTGCGGCCTTGCTCGGGTCTGGGCGCGTGCTCCCTGCCCGGGAGCCACGGGTAGCGGGCGGACCTTACGTGCAGTCGGTGATGCCGAGGGTGATGGCGCCGCCGCGATCGAGGCGGATGACCTTGCGGGCCGAGCGTGCTGGCCAGCAGCGCCGGCCGTTGTCGCGCACGCGGTGAGCAGACCTGCGGCCGCAACGGCCAGCCACGCGGCGGCCATTGAATGGCCGCCAGCCCCAAGCACTTGCCGAGTCCTCATCGGCCGTCATCGTAGCGGCGCCATCGCCGGCCTGGGGTAAAGGCGAGTCGCATACCTGGCCACCGGCAACGGGCCGGAGGCCAGCCAGATCTAAACGACGGGATGCTCGGACAGCTCGCGATCGCTGGCGACGGTAATCGTGATCGCGGTCAGGATGCCAGCGGCGGCCACCAGGCCGGCCGAGACATACAGGGCGTCATGCAGGCCCGACTGGAATGCGGAGTACGTGGCCTGGATGACCTCGTGGACGAGCTTTGCCTGCCCAGCAGGGGCCAGCTTGGAGGCCTGACCGGCGGATGGCTCCTTACCGGTGAGCACGCCGCTGATGACGATCTGCTGGATGTTCCTGGGCAGGCCGAGCGCATTCAGGCTGGCAACCAGTGCGGTCTGCAGCTTGCCGATCACGATGGCGCCGAGGATCGCCACCCCCATCACCGCGCCGACCTCGCGGCTGGTGTTCGTCGTTGAGGCGGCCATGCCTGATCGCTCCGGCGGTACCACTGCCAGGACGGACGAAGTGATCGGCACCACGCAGGCTCCGATGCCGATCCCGGTGAGCGCGAGCGCCGCCGTGAGCGGCACATATGGCGGCTGCGGGCTGATGACCTCGTTGGTCCACAGCAGCCCGCCTGCGAATGCGGCGCAGCCGCCGACGATCGACCAGCGCACGCCGACCGATCCCGTCCACCGTCCCGCCAGCAATGAGGCCACAATCATCAGGATGGTCATCGGCAGGAAGACCATCGCAATCTGGCCGCCGTTATAACCTGTGACCTCTTCCAGGAAGAGGGCCGTAAAGAAGAAAATGGCGAAGGTCGCGAAATAAGCGCAGAAGGCAACGATATTCGGCGTCGCGAACTGCGGTATCCGCAGGAAGCGCAGATCCAGGAGCGGGTGCTCCGCGCGGCTCTCCTGCCACAGGAATGCTGCGGCGGCCACCGCGCTCACGCAGAACAGGGCGATGCTCTCTGGCGAAGCGAACCCCGCGCTCTCGGCGTTGATGACCGCGAAGATCAGGGCCGCGAGCGCGATCGCGCCGAGCGCAGCGCCGATGAGGTCGATCCGCTTGTGCGTGGGGTCGGAGTTTTCGGGGAGCACGACAATCGCGCCGACGAGCGCGATCAGGCCGAAGAGGACGTTAAACCAGAAGATCGCCGGCCAGTTCCAGGCGTAGACCAGCGCACCACCGACAACCGGACCAAGCGCGAGTGCCGATCCCGATACAGCGGCCCACACCCCGAGAGCCCAGTTCCTGCTTTTGTACTCGGGATAAATGTGCCGCAGCATGGACAGCGTGCCTGGCTCGCTGGCAGCTGCGCCGACACCCATGACCGCTCGCCCGGCGATCACGATCGCGAGCGCGGCTGAGCCAGAAGTCACGATCACCGATAGCCCGGCCATCACCGCGCCCGCGATGAAGACGCAGATGCCGGCCAGCAGGATCTTCTTCCGGCCGAACTGGTCGCCGAGCGTCCCGAAGGTCAGCATGCTCGCGGCGAACGTGAGCGCGTACGCGCCTACGACCCACTGCAGCGAGGACACCCCGGCTGCCAGCTCAGTCTGTATTCCTGCCAGCGCGACGCTGACAATCGTGATGTCCAGGAAGGTCAGGAACAGTACCAGGCACAGCGTGGCGAGCGCCGCGGATTGGCGGTTCTCGCCCATGATCTCCGGTGTATTGGCCCCGTCCGCTCTATCCTGCGGATGAGCGGCCGCGCTCCCGCCCTCGCCATCGGCCGGCGCAGCGCCCGGAGCCGGAATGCCCGCTGTTTCGCTGGCCGGCTCACGTGGCGGATCGACCATCTGGCGTTCCTTCAACAGATACCGCCGTCCGCACCATGCGCACGGCAATTGGCAGGAGACGGTACTTTCCGGTCACCTAGTTGTCAATGACCAGATTACGTCCCAGCTTTGTGTCCATCACTGCGCGGTAGCTACCCCTTGCAAGCCGATGGCAGGCCGGAGGCGTTCCCTGAGTTCTCCAGTTTCAGCAGGGCACAGAAGCTCGCAAGCCCGACCTTCCACACGCCATCCTCATACACTGCCACGCCCGACTGACCCGACAGCGCCGCCTGGCCGCCAAGCAGGATCGAGTAGGTGACCGATGCTTGGCTGGTGCCCGTCAGCGTGACGTGGGTGACCTTAGCTGTGGCGCTTGAAGCGAGCGGGTTGCCTGCTTGTTGTGCTTTAAGAACCTTGGCGAGCTTGTCGCCGCCCTGTATCAGTTGCAGCCGGCGGGCGGTGGGCGTCTTGCCGTTGAAGAAAGTCGCCCAGTTCGTCTTGATCGCCGCGACTGCGCCGGCGCCGGTCGTCGGCTCGCCGCCGGCGGCCCCCGATGTCTGTGTGGTCGGCGATGTCGCCGGGGCGGCGGGTGAGGTATTGCCTCCGCTTCCGCCCCCGCCGCTGCTGCACGCGCCGAGCGCGAGCGCCGCCGCTACCAGCAGTGATGCCGACACGAGGGACGATACCCGGAAATGCAGACGTTGCATGGCAACAGTGTGCCGCACAAACGGGGATGTGAATCATGATGTTGCTGATTCGCCGGAGAATTTCCGGCTATCAAGCAGGCCGTTCCATGGGTCGTAGTCGACTTCACGTGCTTCCTGCTCAGGGCGCTGTTCCCGGGGAACGTTCCGCACGTTGAGCTGTACCCTCGTCCAGGTTGATGACCTGCCCCGCATCGAGTCGATGAGAAATCAGCGGGCTGCGGCATGCGGCGGCTTCGGAGCACCGTTGCTGCCGGCGCTGAAAGCCGTCAAGGGAGCCCTCAGCATCATCCATTCGTTCCCACGGTCCCAGGCCAGCGGTCGCCTTGACGATAGCTAAGGCGCAGCGGCTGGCGCGGGCCGCGCGCAGGCGGCCGGCTCGGCGGCGGGCACTCGGTCACGGCTGACATCAACTCGCGCGTTCCTGCCGACAGCCGTCGCGGCGATGACGGCGGCGGCCGCCGCGCCGCTGAGCAGGCTGACGTGCTCGCCGAGTAGCAGGGCCGACCAGCACAGTGTCAGCGCCGGCTGCGCGATCTGCAGGCGGCCGACCCTGGCGACACCCCCGATCGCCATCGCGTGATACCACGCGAAGAATCCGACCACCATCGAGATGACGCCGACGTAGGCGAGTCCCGCTGCCGCGCCGGCCGTGATGTGCCGAGGCGGGTCGGCGATCAAGGCGATCATGGTGACCGGCACGGTGACGGGCAAGGCCAGGATGATGGCCCAGCAGATCACGCGCCAGCCACCGTAGTCGCGGGCAACCGCCCCGCCTTCTGCATAGCCCAGGCCGGCGATTGCGACGGCGACCAGCAGCAGCAGGTCGGCCACGGTCAGGTTCCCGCCGCCCTGCACGACCGCAAAACCGATGACGACCGCCAGGCCGAATGCCAGCGCGGCCCAGTAGGCACGACGCGGCCGCTCGCCTGCGCGCCAGACGGCAACTCCTGCCGTGGCGGCGGGAATGAGGCCGGTCAGCACGGCGCCGTGCACGCTGCTGACGTATCCGAGTGCGAGCGCTGAGAACAGGCCGAAGCCGATGCCGACCGGGCCGGCGACGATGAGCATGCGCCCTAGCACTGCGCGCGGCGGCAGCAGTGACTGCCGGCGCACGAGCAGAACGGCGATGGCCACGACGCCGCCGATCACTGAGCGCCCTACCCCTACCTCGACGGGGCTGAACGAGGCCTCGGCGGCGGTGGTGGCCGGGAAGGTGACGCTAAAGAAAATGACGCCGAGCGCTCCGAGCGCGAGCGGCGCCGCTTTCCTTCCCAGGACAGAAGTGCTTCTATTGGCTCTCATGAGCAATGATAGCAGTTCGGTGTTGGTGGCCTCTCGGATCGAGGACCTTATCCAGTCCATGCCGCCTGGTAGCCGTCTGCCGTCTTATCGCGATCTCCAGCAGCGCTACCGGCTGAGTCCCGCCACGGTGCAGCGGATTCTGGCTGATCTGTCGCGGCGCGGGTTGCTGGTCACCCGGCCAGGAAGCGGCACCTACACGGCGCAGCGCCGGCAGGCGTCCGCGGCTGCCGACGTCTCCTGGCAGACACTGGCCCTGGGCAGCAGAACCGGGCTGAGCGTTGACCTGGAACGCCTCGTCGACCCTGGCGCCGCCGACTCGCTGCCGCTCACTAGCGGCTTCCTGGACGAGCGGCTGCAACCGCTTGGCCTGCTCGCGGCCGCGTGCGCCAGGTCCGGCCGCCGGCCGCGGGCGTGGAGTCGGCTGCCACCGCAGGGGCTGCCCGAACTGCGCGCCTTCTTCGCCGCCGAGACTGGCGGAACGATGACCGCGCAGAACGTGATCGTGACTCCTGGCGGGCAGGCCGCGCTCTCGGCCGCGTTCCGGCACCTGTGCGCACCTGGTGACCCGGTCATTCTCGAATCGCCGACCTACGTCGGCGCGATCGCGGTGGCCAGAGCAGCCGGGCTGAGGATGGTGCCCGTGCCAGGCGATGACCAGGGAATGCAGCCTGACGTCCTGGCGGACGCGCTCGCCCGAACCGGCGCGAGGCTCGTGTACCTGCAGCCGAGGTACTCCAATCCGGCAGGGGCTGTGCTCGCGCGCGAGCGCAGGCTAGCGGTGCTCGAGGCCGTCACCAGGCACGGTGCCTTCTTGCTCGAAGACGACTGGATGCGCGATTTCGACCTCGGGCCGCCTTCGCCGCCGCCGCTGGCAAGCATGGATGACGACGGTCATGTGATCTACCTCAGGTCGCTGTCCAAGCCGGTGGCGCCTGGCATGCGGGTGGCTGGCCTGGCGGCCCGCGGGCCAGTGCTCGCGAGGTTGCGCCTCGGCCGGATCAGCGATGACCTCTTTGTCGCTCCCGTTCTGCAGCAGGTCGCACTCGAGGTGCTGACCGCGCCGGGCTGGGTCAGGCATCTGGGCAGCATCAGGCGGTTGCTCCGCGAGCGCAGGGACGCACTTGCGGCGGCGATCGGCGCTTTGCTGCCGGAGTGCGAGCTGCGGCTCGTCCCGGCCGGCGGGGTGCATCTGTGGCTGCGGCTGCCAGAAGGCTGGTCCGATATCGATGTCGCGGACCAGGCTGCCGGCCGCGGTCTGTCGCTGAGCCCCGGCCGGATGTCATTCCCGAGCGAGCCCCCTGGTGCTTATCTGCGGCTTAGCTACTCTGCGGTCGAGCCGCCTGCGCTGGTCAGGGCCGTCGAGATCCTGGCTGGGATCCTGGCCGGCGAATCCGGGGGGTCGTCGCCCTGAATCAACACAATGCGACGATGTCTTCATGGTCGCACTGGTGCGAGACGCGTGAAGGTCGTGCTGGCCGGCGGCAATGGTGCCCTCGGCCGCAGGATCGCTGCCGATCTGGCCGGACGGGGCGACGAGATAGTGGTGCTGAGCCGTTCTCCAGATCCGCGCGGACCTGGCCGGCAACTGCTCTGGGACGGCGCCAGCGCTGGCAAGTGGGCGTACGAGCTCGCCGGAGCGGCGCTGATCAATCTGGCTGGTGAACTGGTCGACCGGCGCCCGACTGCGGCAAACATCGAGTCGCTGACCAGCTCGCGAGTCCGGCCGACCAGGGCGCTCAGGCAGGCTGCCGCCGGCCTTGCCACGCCGCCGACGGTCTGGATCCAGATGAGCACGCTAGCGATCTACGGGGACGCGGGTGACGCGATCCTGGACGAGAGCACGGCTCCGGCTGACGGCCCGGCTCAGATGGCGGGCGTCGCCCGCGCGTGGGAGACCGCAGCGAAAGGCGTGACCGCCGAGCGGCAGGTCGTCCTGCGCACAGCGATCGTGCTCGACCAGGGGACGCCCGCCTGCAGGAGGCTGACGGCACTTACCCGCTGGGGTCTCGGCGGCCGGATCGGCAAAGGTTCCCAGTGGGTTAGCTGGCTGCACATCGAGGACTTTCTGGCGATCATCCGGTTCTGTCTTGACGACACGGCACTGGCCGGAGTAGTCCACGCGACCAGTCCGGAGCCGGTCACCAATGCCGACTTCATGGCCGCGTTCCGGAATGCGTGGAACCGCCCCGCCGCGCCGCCGACGCCGGCCTGGTTGCTCCAGCTCGGGGCTGCGGTGCTGCGCAGCGATCCAGCGCTCGCGCTGACGGGCCGGCGCTGCGTGCCGGCCAGGCTGGCAGAACGTGGATTCGCGTTCAAGCACGCAGAAATAGACGGGGCGGTCAAGGACTTGCGCACGAGCTCACCTGCGGTGCGCTAGCGAACTGGTGACTCGTCAGCGCGCTCGCCTGCCGGACGCCTTGAGCATTCCCTTGTTGGCAAGGGCGTCGGCGCGTTCGTTGCCGGGATCGCCAGCGTGGCCCTTGACCCAGAGCCAGATGACCTGATGTCGGCCGACGGCGGCTTCGAGCCGCTTCCACAGGTCTGCGTTCTTGACCGGCTTCTTGTCTGAGGTTCGCCAGCCGTTGCGCTTCCACTTCGGCAGCCAGGTGGTGACTCCGTTGCGCAGGTAAGAACTATCGGTATGCAGCCTGACCGTGGCGGGCCTGGTGAGGCTCTCGAGCGCCTGGATGGCTGCCATCAGTTCCATCCTGTTGTTCGTGGTGCCGTCGCTCTCGCCGCCGCAGATCTCCTTGGTGTGAGAGCCGTAGGTGAGCACCGCGCCCCAGCCGCCTGGCCCAGGGTTGCCGCTGCACGCACCGTCGGTGTAGATCTCGACATCCGGCCGGCCCTGTTCATCAAAGCGCATGCCGCATACTCCCTGGAGCCGTGAGGACCTGGGAGAGCCATGTTACTGGCCGATCGGGCTCCGGAAGCTAAGGCTGGCCGAGGCTGAACGACCCCGCGGCGCCAGCCGACGCCTGCTCGATCGCGCCCGCCTCGCTGCGCTCCCATTCGGCGATGCTGCGGAGCATCCCCTCGGTGTAGGCGCGCAAATGCGTCCGGTAGACCTCGCCGAACGTCCGCAAGTAGGCAAGCTCTGCCTGGAGCGCGCTCCGGTCCGCCTCCATTGGCTGGGCCGCCGCAGGGGCGTTCAGCGTGGCTAGTGCCGCCTCGCGGGCGCGAGACTGAGCTTCGGCGAGAACCATGTCAGCGTGCTGCTGAGCCGCGGTCAGGATCTCGTCGCGCCGTGACCTTGCTTCCTCGGTGAGCCGGTGACTGTAGGCCTGCGCATCCGCGACGTACCGATCCGCCGTGAGCTGCGCGTTGGACAAGATCCGGACCGCATGTACGTGCGCGTCCTCCCGGCCGAACAGGACGCCGCCCTCTCCGCTGGTCTTCATTCCGGCGATAATCCGGCGCCTGAGCCGCTCGACCTCGTTCCACAGGGACACCTTCTCGTTCAGCAACGCCACGAGCTCGCGCTCGACCTCGCGCAGAAACGCGCGCACATGCTCCTCGTCGTATCCGCGCCGTCCCAGGCGCGACAACGGAAAGCTGGCGGACTGCACCTCATCGGGCGTCAGCCTCTTCTGCTCGTCCTGCCAGGCGATCGTCATGGCTCGCTCCACCCGAAATCCTCGATATGTATCTGCCCGCGCGGAGTCCCGGCCGAGATCAGCCGCGCCGACGTCTCGCGCACCATCTCCGTCGGGCCGGCAAGGTACACCTCGCGGCCTGACCAGCTTCCCGAGCGCGCCACCACGTCGGGAACACTGCCTTTCTCGCCACCGAACCTGGGGTCGGCGGTGACCACCGGCACGAACGTCAGCCACTGGTGGTCCGCGGCCAGCTTTTGGAGGCTGCCCAGGTCATACAGAGAATCCGAGGTCCGAGCGCAGAAGAACAGCTGAACCTGCCGCGCTTGCGACGAATTCGCGAGCTGCTCGGTCATCGCCTTGAGCGGTGCAAGTCCCGTGCTGCCGCCGACCATCAGGATGTCGCTGCCCGCGCTGGCGTTCAGCGTCAGCACCCCTACTGGCGGACCAAGGCGCAGCGAGCCGCCGACGGATTGCAGCTGCGTGAGAGCCATGCTCACGGCCCCGCCGTCGATCAGCCTGACATGAAACTCCAGCGTGCCGTCCGCGCGGGGAGCGTTAGCTATCGAGTAGTAGCGCCATACCTTCGGCCTGGCAGGCGACTCAATCGCCACCGACTGTCCTGGTATGAAATCCAGCCGTGGCTCCGGCCTGACCTGCAGCACGGATATGTCGAAGGCCTTGCGCTCGCAGGACAGCACAGTGCCCTGCCAGAACGGGGGATTAGTCGACTCGTCGTCCTTCGCTGCCGCCACCATGAGGTCGGCGATCCGGCCGTAAGCGTCCATCCAGTCGGTGGCCAGATCCGGCGACCAGGCATCGCCGGAGAAGTGCGCGATCGTCTCGATCAGGCTGTCCCTGACGCTGTCGTAGTGCTCGGCAATGGTGCCGAACTTGCGGTGGTCCCTGCCGAGGCCCTGCAGGAATGGCGAGAGCTCGTCGGCCCTGTCGACCTCGGTGATGATCTTCCCTAACGCTGCCATCAGGTGGTCGCGCTGCGTCTTCATGGAGATGGGGAACAGGTCCCTCAGCTCGGGGTGCCTGATGAAGAGGTCCGAGTAGAAGAACAGCGGAACCTCATCGCCGTGCATTGCTATCTTCGCGAAGCTGTCTTTCAGCCTGCGAGTATCCACCGAGTTCGCCCTTCCTCCGCATGAACCGGCCAGGGGCCCATGCAACGAGCCAGCCCGAGTGGAAATGGTGCTGAAACTTTCACCGCAAGACATCGGTCAGGTGACGGATTTGGTCGAGCACGACGCGGCGAAAGGCTCCGGTCACGTCATCGGCACCCTCCCCGGATCGGCCCTCCGCCGCCGGCCGACCATGCCCGCGGCCATGTGACCGGGCCGACGATCCCGTCGCAGGTGATGCGCTGGTTGCGTTGGAAGCCGCGCACGGCGTTGGCGGTGCGGGGGCCGTACGCGCCATCGACGGCGCCCATGACGGATCCCCAGCCGCGCCGGTTCAGCTGGGCCTGGAAGGTGCGGACGTCCTCGCCGCGCATGACCGGGGGCTGCCGGAGCAGGCGGCCGGGGAAGCGGGGGGCGCTGCTGCCGCCTCCGCCGCCCCCTCCACCACCGGGAACGTTGGCCGGCATGCCGTTACGGACCCACTGGGTCAGCGCAGGGCCTGGGCAGGCGGTGGCGACGTGCTGGCCGTGCCAAGACATGTTCAGCCGTCGGCCCGAGACCTGGCATAGCCACTCGTACAGCGCGCGGGTGGCGTTGCGCGCCGCCTGCGGCACCGGCTGACCAGGGGCGATCAGCACGCAGACGCCGAACCCGTCCGTGTTGCGGGGCGCGGAATGAATGCCGCGCACGTCCCGGCCGCAGCCCTCGAAGATGGTGCCGCCGGGGCCGACCAGGAAGTTGTACCCGGGTGCGGCGGCCCAGCCCTGGTTGACGCGGTGGAACCGCTCGATGCTGCGGATCATGGCCGGGATGTCGGAGCCGATCGGGCCGCCCGGCCAGTGGACGACGAAGAACCGGCGCTGGGCCGGGGCGACGTGCCGCCCGGCCGGGATGGTGAATTGCGCGCCCCAGGCGCGGCGGTTGCGGATGTTGACGCTCATGGGCCGGTGTCCTCCTCAGGCGCGTCGGGTAGCTCGCTTGGTAGTTCGCCGGGGTCGGTCTCCTCATCGGCAGGCGACGAGTCGGTGACGAAGTCGGCGGGGTTGTCGGTCTCGGCGGCGTAGTTGTCGGCAGCGTCGTTGTGCTGCGGGTCGGGACTGGTCATTCCTGGGTCCTTCCGTTGGTGGCGTTCAAATGGGCAGGGGTGTGCCACCGAGGACATTGCGCAGCTCGGCGCCAGAGGTACAGGACTGCCCGGCGGTTCCCAGAGGTGGCCGGCGTTGACCCACTCGCCGATCAGCTAGTCGTCGCTGGGGCTTGGTCGGGAGGAACAGGCGGCAGGCCGGGTCGAATAACGACGATCGAGGCAGAGCCTTGCGCTGGCTGCTGGTCAGCGCCATTGGGGGGCTCCCATGCTGCCAAGCTACGCCGGCTCATTGTCGCTTGTCACCGCTGTTGGCCCAGGTCCGCGATGTTCCTAGCCCACCAGCTCGCCGGCGGCGGCAGCGAACAGCTCAGAGTGCACATCGACGTCCGCGTCGGTTGTGGCGGGACACATCAGCGCCATGTTGTGGAACGGCGTGATCAAGACGCCGCGGTTGGCGAGATACAGGTGCAGGAACTCATCGAGGGCCTCGTCGGCGGCGGCGTGTGACTCACCGCCAGAGCGGGGCGGTTGCTGCGCGAACCGGTACTCGGCTCGCGCGCCCAGCTGGACGATGCTCCACGGCAGCGCGCGGCGGTCGATGACATTCCTGACGCCGGCGGTGAACCGGTCAGCCAGCGCGATCATCTGCGCGAACGCGTCGTCGGTCAGCACGTGCTCGAGAGTCGCGCGCATAGCGGTCACCGACAGCGCGTTGCCGGCCAGGGTGCCGCCCACGCCGCCGGTATCGATCAGGTCGGCGCTGTCGTCGCTCATGATCCGTTCGGCCAGCGCCGCGGACAGCCCGAACGCGCCGCACGGGATGCCACCTCCGATGGACTTGCCGATCGTCACGAGATCCGGATCGAGTCCCCATGCGCTGGTGCAGCCGCCTGGTCCTGCGCTGAACGTATGCGTCTCGTCGTTGATCAGCAGGGTGCCGTAGCTCTTTGTCAATTCCCTGACCGCGGTCAGGTAGCCAGGTTCGGGCAGCACGATGCCGATGTTGGTCAGCGCTGGTTCCATCAGCACGGCTGCGACATCGCCGGCCGCTAGCTCGCGTTCGAGCGCGGCGGCGTCATTGAACTCGACGACCCTGGTCGTGGCCGTCGGGTCGACAGGCGCGCCGGTGTTGCCAGGCCGGCTGCGCGGTCCTTCAGGCGTGGCGATGACGAAGGTCTCATCCACGCTGCCGTGGTAGCAGTAGGAGTAGACGAGGATCTTGGGTCGCCTCGTGACCTGCCTGACGATGCGCAACGCCCACCGGTTGGCATCGGTCGCCGACAGCGTGAAGCTCCATTGCGTAGCCCTGAACCTGCGTGCAAGCTCGGCCGCCACCCACGCTGCGTCTTCGGTCGGCAACATCGTTGTCGCGCCACCCAGGTCGCCATAACGCTGGGCAACTGCCGACTGCACCGGCCCAGGGGAGTGGCCGGCCATGGCGCCGGTGTCACCCAGGCAGAAGTCGGTGAAGATATTCCCGTCGATGTCGGTCAGCTTGGCCCCGTGCGCGGTCGCCAGGTACAGCGGAAATCCGCCTGGCCACATCCGCATCCACGTCATCGGGACGCCGCCTAGGAGGTGCTCGCCCGCCAAGTCGAAAGCTCGTTGCGACGCGCCGTGCGCGGCAGCGTAGTTCGCTCGCTCCCGGCTGGTGAGCTCATGCAGTCGCTGCCTGTCGATCACCGCACCGCTGACGTGCCCGCTGTCCTGCATAGTCCCTCCCCGTGGTGTTGGGCAGGACATTATCGCGGCGCAGGCAGCCGAGGTCCGAGTGGATCGGCGCGGCCGCAGTGTCCGCTCGGCGTCCTAGACTGGCGCGGTGATGTCGCAGGCCGAGAGTGCTAGCCCGCAGGGTCGGCTCTCCTGGCCGGACCCAGGCCAGGACCTAAGCGAAGCGGCCGGCGTCTTGCGCCGCGTCTTTGGCTATGACTCCTTCCGCGGCGCCCAGCAGGAGGTCATCGACCACGTAGTCGCCGGCGGGGACGCACTCGTACTGATGCCGACGGGCGGCGGAAAGTCGGTGTGCTATCAGATCCCGGCGTTGATCAGGCCGGGTACTGGCGTCGTGATATCGCCGTTGATCGCCCTGATGCAGGACCAGGTCGACGCGCTGCGGGCGCTCGGGGTGCGGGCCGGCTTCCTCAACTCCAGCCAGGACTCCGGCCAGCGTGCTGCGATGCAGGCCGACTTCCTCGCCGGCGAGCTCGACCTGCTGTACCTGGCTCCTGAGCGGCTTAGGTCCGAATCGACGCTGCGTTTTCTTGACCGCGGCAAGGTAGGACTTTTCGCGATCGACGAGGCGCACTGCGTATCTCAATGGGGCCACGACTTCCGGCCTGACTACCTGGCCCTTTCCGCATTGCACGAGCGGTGGCCACACGTTCCGCGGATCGCGCTCACCGCCACCGCGACGCAGGCCACCAGGGCAGAAATCATCACCCGGCTCAACCTCGGCGCCGCCAGGCAATTCGTGGCCAGCTTTGACCGGCCGAACATCAGGTACCGGATCGAGCCGAAGGCCGAGCCGCTCAAGCAGTTGCTGACGCTGCTGCGGACCGAACATCCAGGGGACGCCGGCATCGTGTACTGCCTGTCCCGCGCATCGGTCGAGAAGACCGCCGCCTTCCTGGACAGGAACGGGATCACGGCGCTGCCCTATCACGCGGGACTTGACGCGCGGACCAGGACGGCCAATCAGGCAATGTTCCAGCGCGAGGACGGCCTGGTGATGGTGGCCACGATCGCGTTCGGCATGGGGATCGACAAACCAGACGTCCGGTTCGTCGCGCACCTGGACCTGCCAAAATCGGTGGAGTGCTACTACCAGGAAACCGGCCGGGCAGGCCGCGACGGCCTGCCGGCCACTGCCTGGCTGGGCTACGGGCTCGCTGATGTGGTGCTGCAGCGCCGGCTGATCGATTCCTCGGAGGGCGACCTCGCGCATCGCCGCAGGCAGGCCGCCCATCTGGATTCGATGCTCGCGCTCTGCGAGACGATCGAATGCCGCAGGGCCCAAATGCTCGGCTATTTCGGCGAGCCAGCCGAGCCGTGCGGAAACTGCGACACCTGCCTGTCTCCGGCGCAAACCTGGGACGGCACGATCGCGGCGCAGAAGCTGCTGTCGGCGGTGCTGCGCTTGCACAGGGAGCGGCGGCAACGCTACGGCGCTGGCCAGGTGATCGACATCCTGCTCGGCAAGATGACGCCGAAGGTGATCGAGCACGATCACAGGTCGCTGACCGTGTTCGGCATCGGCGCCGATTTGCGCGAGAGCGAGTGGCGCGGCGTGATCAGGCAGTTGCTCGCGCAAGGGCTGCTGGCCGTGATCGGCGATTACGGGACGCTCGCGCTGACCGAGGCCAGCGGGGCGGTCTTGTCCGGCGAGCGGCAGGTCCTGCTGCGGCGCGAGCAAACGCCCGCGAAGATCAGGTCCCGGTCAAGTCGCGCTGTTGCCGAGCCGGCGGCCGCACTGCCCGCCGAGGCCGCTGGCCTGTTCGAGCGGCTGCGCTCGTGGCGAGCCGCGGCCGCCAGGGAGCAGGGCGTGCCGGCCTACGTCATCTTCCATGACGCGACGCTGCGAGAGGTCGCGGCGCGACAGCCTTCGTCGCTCTCCGAACTCGCCGCGGTCGGCGGAGTCGGCGAGGCGAAGCTAGCCAAGTACGGCGACCAGATCATCAGCCTCCTCCACGATCGCGAAGGATCCGAGGTCCCTTAGGACCGGGGATCCTTCGCGATCATGAAGGACCGCAACCTCAGACGCCGGCCGGTATGCCGGCCATGGCCTGCGTGAGTGCCGCGTCGCTGAGGTCGAGATCGCGCATCTCGCCGTGCAGGTAGTCGCCGTAGGCCTGCAGGTCAAGCAGCCCGTGGCCGCAGAGCGCGGTCAGGATCACCTTCTCCTCGCCGGTCTCCTTGCAGCGCAGCGCCTCTTCGATGGCCGCCGCGACCGCGTGCGTAGGTTCGGGCGCGGGCACGATTCCCTCGGTGCGCGCGAATCGCAAACCAGCCGCAAAGCATTCTGACTGGGGTTTTGCGACCGCTTCGATGAGGCCGAGTTCGTAGATATGCGAAAGCAGCGGAGACATTCCGTGATAACGCAGTCCGCCCGCGTGAATTGGATCGGGAATGAACTCGTGCCCGAGCGTGTGCATTTTCAGCAATGGCGTGAATCCGGCCGTATCGCCGAAGTCGTAAGCGTAGGTACCTCTGGTGAACGACGGGCAGGCAGCTGGTTCGACAGCCCGGATGGTCGGGTTCATCCGTCCGGCCATCTTTTCCCTGAGGAACGGGAACGCCAGTCCGCCGAAGTTCGAGCCACCTCCGGTGCAGCCAACGATGACATCGGGCGTGTCGCCGGCCTGCGCCAACTGCTTGATCGCTTCCTCGCCGATGATCGTCTGATGCATGAGGACGTGATTGAGGACACTGCCGAGCGAGTACCTGGTGTCGTCATGGCTGCCCGCGACCTCGACCGCTTCGCTGATAGCGATTCCCAGGCTGCCGGTCGAATCGGGGTGTTCGGCCAGGATCGCGCGACCCGCGTTCGTCACCTCTGACGGGCTCGGGTGGACCGTAGCGCCGTAGGTCTCCATCAGGAGCTTTCGGTAAGGCTTTTGGTCGAACGACGAACGCACCATCCAGACTTCAAGATCAATCCCGAATTGGGCGCACGCGAACGCGAGCGAACTGCCCCACTGACCGGCGCCAGTCTCGGTCGTGAGCTTCCCGGTGCCCTCGGCGGCGTTGTAGTAGGCCTGGGGAACGGCTGTATTCGGCTTGTGCGAGCCGGCCGGGCTCACGCCTTCGTACTTGTAGTAAATCTTCGCCGGGGTGCCAAGATCCTTCTCCAGCCGCCGTGCCCGGAACAGCGGTGTGGGACGCCAGAGCCGGTACACGTCGAGCACGGGCTCCGGAATCGTGATGTGCCGGTCGCCAGAGACTTCCTGCATGATCAGAGCCATCGGGAACAGCGGCGCCAGGTCCCCGGGCCCGACCGGCTGACGGGTGCCCGGGTGCAGCGGCGGCGGGGGAGGAGAGGGCAGGTCGGGGACGACGTTGTACCACTGCTGCGGCATCTCAGATTCTTGGAGGACATATTTGACCTGGTTCGACATGACCCCTCCCAGCTATCGGCCGTCAGATTGTGTCGGTTAGGTGACAACAACCTAGCTCACGGCGGACACGTGCGTGCGTTTGCGGCGCCTCGGCTGGCGTTAGCGGGAAATGCCATGATCGGTACCTGACTGGAACCTGTGAGCTGCATTGGATCGGTTGCGGCATGCCCCCCTGCATGAAATCGTTAGACGGTTAAACCCGGGCTCGCTGACCTCCAGCCGAGCGGCCTGCCCGGCACCTGACAGCGGGGCGGCGGCGCGGCCCGCGATCTTCCGGCGACTCCGGTGGTCCGGCGGCAGCATCGCGAGCGGCAGTAGCGGAGGTAACAGGTCTTGTCGGTGCGGGCACGCGTTTCGCGAGATGCGAGTTGCCCTGCGCCTTGGCGGTCTTTCTAGTCGTGGCCGGGGGGCGCAGGGGTCGGCGTAGGCCGGGGCAGGGTGAGCCTGGCGATAATGGCTCGCATGACGACCAGGCCTTGCTGCCTGGCCAGCGGGGGCAGGATAACTCGGCGGAGACCAGCGAAGCCGAGGCGGAACAATGGCTCAACCCGTTTAGGATCGGGCGCCCCGTCACACCGGTGGTATCGCCGCGCCGGGCTGCCGCACCTGGCGAACCCGTCGTCGCACGCCCGGTGTACCCCGAGCCATTCCAGGCCGAGCCGGTGCGGTCCGATCTGCCGCGCCAGATATGGCATGATGCCGAGCCGCCCGGCCAGATCTGGCATGATCCCGATCCCGATCAGGACTGGCAGCAGCCTGCCCAGCCTCCGCCGCAGACCCTCAGGCTGAGGCCGGGTGAAGGCTACGAGTCCGCCGATGGTGCGTGGTCGGATCCTGGATACGCGCCAGGAGCTCAGCCTGGACGGGCCCGTAATTCGTACCCGCCGCAGGACGCCAGGAGCGGACGTCCCGTCCGTGACCCGCAGCGCGGCCAGTGGCAGCCAGCCGGGCCGGCATCGCCTGACGGTTCGCTGGGTCCAGGCGGCCTGCCCGTGCGCCGGCCGCGCCGAGGTGACGGCGAAGGTTACGGCCCTGGCGCGAGTTACGGCGCGCCCGGCAACTACGACCCACGGCAGAACTTCGGTCCGGCAGTTCGGCCGGACGTAGCCCGGAGCCCCGATGCGCGGCGCGGGCCGGCCGGCTCAGCAGGCGCTTCTGCCCGCCCCAGTCGTGCCGGTCCGCGAGCCAGCACCGGGTCGCGCGGCGGATTCGACCCGCGCCAGGGTGGCGCCGCTGGTACGGGTGCTGCCGGGCAGGCCGGTTACGGTCCTGACGGCTTCGCGCCAGGGCGCGACGGTCCTGACGGCAGTTACCGCGGTCGCACACGGCCAGGGAGCTACGGGCGGCCTGAGGACCGCTACCCAGGCGATCGTCAGGGCGGCTACGGTCCGCAGGGCGGCCGCCGTCCGCAGGACGGCTATGGACGA
Source organism: Streptosporangiaceae bacterium (assembly GCA_035276345.1). GTDB lineage: Bacteria > Actinomycetota > Actinomycetes > Streptosporangiales > Streptosporangiaceae > Chersky-822. The sequence continues at coordinate 23,599 of DATELR010000129.1, forward strand.
CCGGGTTACGGCCCGCAGGCGCCGCGCGGAACGTCAGACCGCGGCGATCCGTCCGCGGGTTATCCGGCGCGGCCGGACATGCAAGGCCAGTCAGCGAACGGCGACTTCAGGCCGCCAGGTGGTCAGGGGCCGCATCCCGGCTGGGGCGCTCGTAATGGCGGGCCTGACGGATACCGGCAAAGTGGCAGGCCTCAGCCCGACCACGGCTCGAACCGCCAGGGTCAGTTCGGCCGGGCTGCGGGATATCCAGCGCGTGCCGGTTATGGTCACGCCGACAATTACGCCGGTGATCAGGCAGCTTGGCCGCAGGAGCGATATGACGCCCCGCCGGGGTATCAGCCCGGAGGAGTCAGGCAGCGCGGCGACTGGGACGATGGCGGCTTCCAGGGACCGGCCGATCGCGGGCAGTACGGGCGAGCCGGAGGGGGACCGCAAGGCGCCCGTCAGCGTCCGCGACCCACGGCACCCGCCGATCCCGGGTGGCAGGACCAATCTGGTTACCCGCCGCGCGGATTCGGGCCGCGGCAAGGCGGCTACGCCCCGCCAGGGCGGCGCCGGGCGCGGCCGTGGCCACCCGACGCGACGTACGGATACGCGCCTGACGGACCAGCCGCGCACGGCTATCGCTCCGAGATGGGTGACAGTTACGACGCCGACTTCACGCATTACCCGCAGCCGCAAGGCGGTCGCCGCGGAGGACCTGAGGCCGGCGACCTGAGAACCGGACGCGAACAGCTGCCAACCGCCGGGCGCGCTGATCCGGCGGCCGAGCGCGGTCAGCCAGGCGAGGGCGGTCATGGCTCCGCGGCAGCGGGGAAGGCCGGTGTGAAGCGCAGGACCGGTCCGCCTGCCGCGTTGCCACCAGGACCGTCGGCCGGCCGCGCCCAGGACGCTGAACCAGAGCTCCCAGCGCAGGCGAGTCACACCGCAGGTTCGCCCGCATCCACGCCGTCCGGCCCTTCACTGCCGCCGAGCCCGACCGGCATGATACCGCCCGCTGTGCTCGACGCCGCGGCCTCAGCATCTGCAGCCACCGGACCCGACCAGGACGCTGATGACGCCGACGAGGTCAGCCCTGATGCTGAGACGACGCCAATGGCGGTGATTCTGGGTGACCAGCCGCAGGATCATCAGCCCGCAGCCGAGCCGGCTGGCGCCGACGGCGAGGCTGTCCTGCCGTCTGTCAAGCGGGTTCGAGGCCCGTTCGAGCCTCCCGAGAAGTCGGATCCGGTTGAAAACGGGAGCACGTCGCCGGTCAGGACCGCGAACGCTGGCGCTGACGGCTCAGCGAGTCAGACGACAATGTCGGACGCAGCGCGCGCGAGCGTATGGTCTCCCGCCGCGGCAAAGATGGATCAGATCAAAGACCTGTATCTGACCGCCGAAGCCATCGGGGAACACGCGCTCGAGCAGAACTTTGACCTGGTCAGTGACCGCCAGCGCCAGCTCATCAGGGAGTACTTCAGCAAGGCTGGCGAGAGCCGGACAGACAGCCACGACGCGGTCTCGTGACCCTGGTCGCCCGCGCACCGGGGTCAGCCAGGACCCCGGGACAGCTGTCTACCTGCGCGATGCAGTGCTTCCGTAGCGCCGGTAATCGGCGATATCCCCGTTGCCCGGCGGAGAAGGCACCGCCGCCCAGGCGGACGCCAGGTCCGACCGCAAGCTCGCGGCCTCCTCGCGCGGGATCCGCGGGTCATTGATCAGGTTGACCGATGTCCTGGCAAGCTGCTGCGCATCGAAGCTCGCGTTGGTGTGGAACTGAACCTCAAACGGCAGTTCGCTCAGCGGATCATGCCACATGGTGAAGACGCATCGGTTCGCCGCGCTGCTCCAGCTGTTCTTGCGCGCTTGCAGCTCGAAGCCCTGCCCCTCAAGAGCTTCCTGGACGAGGACGATGCCGTCGGCGTACTGATCGACGTCGAAGATGAACGCGTACGACAGAGCGCCGGGCACCCGAGTGGCGAGCAGCTCAGGAGAGCGGTCCGGGTGGCGTCTGAGCATCTCCGCGAACCTGGCACGGAACACGTCGATGTCCAGGAGCGCGTGGTCCTCGGTATGCGCGTCCAGGTTGCCGCGCTCCAGCCGCTCTTCAATCTGGCGGAGCTTAGCGGTGAGACCGCTGCCGACGTAGCTGCCGAAGAGATCGCGGCCCTCCGCGGCCCGGAACCGTTCGTAGCCGTCATCGGCCACGCCGACTTCGTCGGGCGCGAGCTTGGCGGGGCCCCACGTCCACGATCCGTCGGGCATCATCCGCGGCGGGCTGATGTCGGGATTAAATCCTGGGCCGCGCCGCGCCGACGCGCCCTTTGCTTCGGTCGGGAGTCCGCTGCGCTCTGACTGGTCGGCGGGTGCACCGAAGTGATCGCTCGTCTCAGCCGGTGCAGCCCTGGCCGCCGGCGTAAAGGTGGGCCGGCGCTGCGAGGGCTGCGTCCCGCCGTCCTCATTCTGGACCGGGTAGCCAGTCCGCCCGGCCGGAGACTGCAGGGGGTCGGGCGCCGGCGTGAAGCTGGCCTGCGGCGCGGGGCTTTCGGCAGGGGTGAAACGCGGCTGCGGCAGACCAGGCAACGAAGCGACATGCGGGCCGGGCACATCGGATCCGGGCGTCGCGAGCGGTAGCGCCGGCTCCTGGCGCGGTGCCGCCCGTGCTGCGTTACGGTCAGGCTCGCCGTCGTCGGAACGGTTGCTGGCGGCTGGCTGGCTGAGATCGGCCGCCGACGTCGGCTCGCTAAGGCTCGGCAGCCCGTCCGGCACAGCAGAAGTCGGCTGGCTCGTAACAGGCTGGGCCTGGCGCGCCCTTCGGCCCCTGGACGGGAGTGGGCTCGGAGGCGGTTCCGCGGTGTGCTGCCTGTCAGGCTGGCCAGAAGCGGGCTCGTCCCTGGCCGGCGGTTCGCCAGCCGGCAACGCTTGTTCTGCCAGATCAGCGACTGGCGGACCTGGCAGGCCGGCCTGCGGCGGCCGATCGCTGATCCGCCCAGGTGCCGGCGGAGCGAGCTCGAGGTGCTTCAGTCTCGGCGGCGGCGGCTTGCGTTCACCGTCGTCGTGATACGGCGAGGACGGGTGGCCGTAAGGCAGCCCATTCAGGCGCTGCCTGAGGTCAGCCAACGATCCCGGCTCCGGCCCTGGCTGATCGGCCGATCCCGTGCGCTGGTCGGCGCGACGCGACGCAGTATCACCAGCGGAACGGCCATGCCGACGGCTAGCGCTGCCTGAGGGCACTGCGATCGGCTGGGTGCCAGCGCCGTCCTTTCGATCCGACTCGGCAGAGTTCGAATCCGGAACTTCGGCAGCCAGCGGCGGCTCGGCCGCCTGATCTGGCTCCCGTTCTGGATCGGGCACGCCGTTGCGTGTCGGCTGGTTGCCGTTTCCGGGCGCAGGATCCCAGTTCCGCTCATGCCGAGAGTCAGGGTCAGGAAAGCCCTGACTGCGGTCCGAAGGCGGGATCGGGTCAAAGACGCTACGCGAACCACGCTGCGGCGGTTGGGCCGAACGAGAACCTCCAGCCTCCCGGTCGTAGCTGTGCCCGTTCTGGCGGTCCGCGTCGCTGCCAGCGGACTGCGTCATGATCAAGGCGCCGTCGAACTGCTCAGGCCGACCGGATTGCTCCAGCCCGTCCTGCTGCTCGTGCTGCCCTGACATGGCGCTTTCTCCCGCGTATCGGTGATGTCGTCATCGTAGTCATGGATCAGCCGATGACATGCCGGTCTGGCAGATGGCCCAGTTCAGGGTGATCTGGGAGGCCGCGGTGGACGGTCAGGAACCTGGCGGCCAGGCCGGGACTATCTGGCCGTGGGCGTCGCCGAATCCGACTCTGGTGCCCTCCGGCCCGGTCGCTGACGCCGTGATCACAACCTCGTCGTTGTCTTCGAGCCAGCCCCGGCTGCTCCCGTCAGGGAACTTCAGCGGCTCGCGGCCGGCCCAGGCGAGCTCGATCAGCGACCCGTACTGGTCCGGCGCCGGCCCGCTGACGGTCCCTGACGCGAACAAGTCGCCCGTGCGCAAAGACGCTCCGTTGACGGTCATATGCGCGAGCATCTGAGCCGGGCTCCAGTGCATGGTCGCGTACGGCGGCCTCGACACGACATGGCCGTTGATCCGCACCTCGAACTCGATGTCCAGTCCCCAGTCGCCGGAATCGGCCAGGTAGCTGGCCAGCTCGGTATTGAGGGAAGGCGGCCGCACCCTCGCGTGCTCAAGCGCCGCGAGCGGCACTATCCAGGGCGAAATTGTTGTGCCAAAAGACTTCCCGAGGAACGGGCCGAGTGGCTGGGCTTCCCAACCCTGAATGTCACGCGCGGACCAGTCGTTCACCAGGCATGCGCCGAACACATGCTCTGCGAACCGGGAGGCGGGAACCGGCTCGCCGAGCGCCGACTCAGCGCCGACCACGAAGCCGAGCTCGGCCTCGAAGTCGAGCCGCCTGCAGACTCCGTAGACCGGCCCCGGCGCGCCGGAAGGCCTCGTCTGACCTGACGGCCGGCGGATCGGGGTGCCGGAAACCACGACGGTGCCCGCGCGGCCGTGGTACCCGATCGGAAGGTGCCGCCAGTTCGGCGTGAGCGGCTCGCCGTCCGGCCGGAAGATCCGACCGACATTGGTCGCGTGCTGCTCGGAAGCGTAGAAATCGACGTAGTCGGCGACCGTGAACGGCAGATGCATGGTGACGTCGGCCGCTGGCGCGAGCAGATCCTCGATCGCGCTCCGGTAGTGATCATGGCTAAGCCACTCGGTCAGCGCAGCCCTGACCTGCGCCCACGCTCCGTCGCCAGCGGCCAGGAAGCGGTCGAGGCTGCCGCCGCTGAAGTCTTCGGCCCGCCCGGGCAGCAGCCTGTCGGCCGCGGCGGTGAGGTTGAGCACGCGGTCGCCGATCGCGACGCCAACCCTGCGGTGCGCGGGATGGTGCGCGTCGCTGAACGACCCGTACGGCAGCGTCTGCAGCCCGAAGAGGTGACCATCGGGCACTTCGAGCCAATCGCATGCGCGAGGCACTGCCATAAAGAAGACCTCCTAAAGGCTCAACTGGACTCAGGGCTTACTCAGCAACCCAAGGCTGACCAAATCGGCGACGGGTTCATCGGTGCTGCAGGTGCCGAACGAGGTGAACAGCCAGCGGATCTCCGCCGCCGCCTCGGCGTCAAGGGCATGGATCGCGGCGGCAATGGCAACGCGGTCGCGCTCGCCGAGAATCGCCGCGATCTCGGGCACGTCCGCGCCGTCGGCGGCCGCGTTCGTCGCGAGCAGCACATTGAGGAATCCGTGCTGTTCCAGCCCGTCGCTCGTGCAGCGCACCGCGTGGTGCAGGCCAGCGGTGCACTTGAACCGGATCCTGCGCCTCGCGATCGCCGCCAGGCAGCCTGCCAGCATCTGCTCGCTGGGAAACGCCTCAGGAGTGACGCCGCCGGTGCGTAGCTTCGGCCGGTAGCCGTGCCGGTCGGCGATCTCGAGTAGCGGTCCGGCCGCTTCCGGATCGGCGATCGACGTCAGCGGGTACTCGATGTAGCCGATCGCTCCCGCGAGCGGCACGCCGTCGAGCGCCGCCGCGACGTCAGCTACGGCTTGTCCGGGATCGGCGTCCTTGGCTGCTGGTACTTCGATCGCCCGGAGCCGAAGGCGCGGATTTATCGCGACGGCGTCCGTCGCCGCGCTCACTCCGCTGGCCCCGCCGCTGACCACGACGGACAAGTCGATCCAGGCGCTGTTGACTGCGGTCAGGGCGCGGGCAAGCTCGACGAGCTTGGTATCCCCGCAGACGAAGGGCCCGGTCAGCGCGCTGAACCACGCCTTCTCGTGATTCAGGTGCGCTGCCACGGCCGCGGCCATGGGCAGGTTGCCAGGGGGAAACAGCGACGCGTCGTCCAGCAAGCCGTGCAGCAGAGCGCGCTGCACGTCGCTCGCCAGCCCGGCCGATTGAGAATGCGTGCTCACGCGACCCATTCTCTGGCTAGGCGCAGCACGGGACTAGCGGGACCCGCCAACGTCTAGCCCGGTTCCGCGGGATCGCGCGGAATCGTCGTCGGTTGCCCGGAAGGCGCGCTTCGCCCATCCACTGCAACGCCGGGAGTTGCTGGTGCGGGTGCCGGAGCGGCGGTCCCGGCCGCCGATGTGGGCGGCTGGGCTGGCTGGGCTTCCTGCGACTGCGGGGCTCTTTCGGAGTCGGCGCGTCTCGCCGCCGCTTGCTCAGCCTCGTCCAGGACCGAGTCCGCGCGCAGCCTCGCCTCGTATGCCTGCTTGCCGCCGCGCGCGCCAAACAGCCGTCTTGTGTAGACCAGGTACGCGACCAGCAGCAGGTTCAAGACGAACAGGATGATCTTGGTGATCGTGACGGCCTTGGAGAGCTCGTAGATCTCGAACGGCAGACCGAGCGAGGTCACGATCATCGCGAAGTACTCGCCCCACCGCTTGGCCTGCCAGAGCGCGAAGGCCTCGATGCCTGAGACGACGGCCAGTCCCGTCACCCCGAGCGCAAGCAGCTTCAGGTTCGACGAGCTAACGTGCAGCAGGCTCTGGATCTTCTCCAGCAAGGCGTGGTTCAGGGTGAACCCGAGTTGCTTGGCGAAGTCCCTGACGATCGGGATGTCCTTGTTGATCGCCTGAGCAATCGAGCGCGAGTTGGCGAAGCGCCAGATGCCGTAGGCGACGGCGCCGAAGATGACAAACCTGATGCCGCGCTCGATCGCGAACAGCTTCAGGATCAAGTCGCCCCTGATCTCTTTGCCGCGCCTGATGTTCGGCGCGTCGGAGCCCGGGCCGGAGCCGTGCGGCTCACCGGTGACGTAGTTCCCGCAGCGCAGGCACTGCCATAGTTCGACTGCGCTTGTCTCACCGCGCATGTGATCGCGCAGGTGCGGCTCGTCGGGCGCGTAAGTGACGTGGCCGATCCGACCGCACCTGTACAGGCTCCAATCCATGCCCAGAGCCTACGGGAACGCGGCACCTCGCCGGCCGTTCCGAGCGGCCGCGTGCGGGCGCCTTCAGGCCGTAGCCTGACCGGATGGAATTCGGCGATGTGATCAGAAAACGGCGCATGGTGCGGGCATTCACAACCGATCCGCTCGATCCCGGGTTGGCGCAGCGGCTGCTGACCGCGGCGAACCGCGCCCCTTCGGCGGGCTTCAGCCAGGGCTACGCTTTGCTGGTACTTGACCAGCCCGAACAGCTCAGGCCGTTCTGGGATGTGCTGTCCGCCGAGGAACCGCCAAGCGGTGCCCCTGACTTCGATCCCGTGACGAACGCGCCGCTGGTCATCGTGCCAATGTCTTGTAAAGACAGCTACCTCGACAGGTATGCGCAGCAAGACAAGGGCTGGGCCGACCGGGACGAGTCCCGCTGGCCGGTGCCGTACTGGGATATCGACACCGGATTCATGGCGCTGCTGATGCTGCTAGCCGCGGTGGACGAGGGCCTTGGCGCGCTGTTCTTCGGGATACCGCCTGCGCTGATCCCGGCGATGCGGGCCGAGTTCGGCGTCCCTGACGCGTACCTGCCCATCGGCGCCGTGGCTGTCGGGCATCCCGATCCAGACCGTGACCAGGGCGGCTCTTCACGCGTGATCAAGCGCCGCGCGCTGGACGAGCTTGTGCACTACGGCCGCTGGTAGCCGAAGGAGGACGCTTCGGCTAACGACGGCTGCCTGCGATGCCGACCAGATCGTCGCCGTCTTCATCGTCGCCGTCGTTAGCCAGCGCGGGGATCCGGGGTGCGCCGACGAGGATGCTGCCGCTCAGATCAATGACGCGATCGCAGATCAGCGTGAGAGCGTCCGTATCGGCACCGAACGCAATGACCGCTGTGTCGCGGTTGAAGTCCCTGATCGCGTCCGCCAGGACAGTCCGGTCAAGCGGCTGAAGGTGGTCGAGGAGCGAGTCGATCAGGAGCAGCTTCGGCTGATGCACGGTTGCGACAGCCAGCCTGGCTTTCCTCGCGATGAGGTCAGGGGCCGCGCCGATCGGCACATCGGACCATGGCTCCAGGCCAAGCCGGTCGAGGATCGCGGCTACCAGCAGCTGGCGGTCGGTACCTCGCTGGCCTGACTTCCTGGCGGCCCGGTCGATCAACGCCCTGATCCTGGTGGCGGCGACCGGCCTGGACACGCGGCTCGCTACCCCGCTCTGGCGGCGGACTGCGGCCCGGCCTGCGGCCCTGGCCATGTCGTAGCCGAGCACGTACAGGCTGCCGTAGTCCGCAGCGATCTGGCCGGACAGCAGTCCGATCAGGGCGGTGGCCGCGGGAGACCGCAGGGTCGCGATCCCTAGCGCAGCGCTGCCGAGGCCAGACTGGTCAAGCCGGAAGCTAGCCATCCTGAGCGCCCAGCGGCTGTCGGACCGGACGCCAACACCCGCGCACAGCACCGGGGCAACAGCTGTCACGGCGTGACCGGACTCCATATCACCCCCCGTTAAGGTCACGGTCACGAACTCCCCAAGCAGGGAATATAACTTGCTGTGATCATGGGTGTCCAAGACGTGATCGGCGGGGCGCGGGTGTATTTGCCGAGGCCCTCGCGGGGCCACCGGTAGCTTTGCGCTGTGCGCAAGCCGATGGATCTGCCCTTCGACCCGATCGAGCGCGCGGCCGTGATCTGGGAGCGCAGATTCGGCGAAGCGCGGGCGATGGCGGCGGTCACTTCAGTTATGCGCGCGCACCAGATCTTGCTCGGCGAGCTGGACTCGCTGCTGCGCCCGTTCGGCCTGACGTTCGCCCGCTACGAGGCGCTCGTGCTGCTTAGCTTCAGCCGGGCCGGTGCGCTTCCGATGCGCCTTATCGGCGAGCGCCTGATGGTGCATCCCACCAGCGTCACGAACACGATCGATCGGCTTGAGGGCGCAGATCTGGTCGTTCGCAAGCCGAATCCGGAGGACCGCCGGGGGACGCTAGCTGAGATCACGCCGGCTGGGCGGGAAGTCGTCGCCCAGGCGACCGCCGTGCTCATGGCCGCGGGCTTCGGCCTGCGCGGTTATGACGACGATCAGCTCGACGACCTGTTCGGCCTGCTCAGGAACTTGCGCGTGGATGCGGGGGACTTCAGCGAATAGGCCGTGCCTGCCAGGTACTGCCGCCATCGGTCGTGATGAAGACATCCCTGCGCAGGCCAGCGGCGATCGCGACGCCGTTGCTGTCGCTGGTCATCCCGACGAAGCTGAAGCCGCCGGCCGGCTTCGTCAGGACCGGCTTCCAGGAGTGCCCGCCCGCGGAGCGGTAGATCCCCGTGGTGGTTGCGAGCACCAGCGTTCCTGAAGGGGCGACGGCAAACGACTGGGCGGCGCCGGCCGCCTCCACCATGCCGCGCCGCTGCCAGGACGAGCCGCGGCCGGTCGCCTGGTAGAGGGTGAGCGCGCTGGCGCCAGGATCCTGGCACACCAGGAACAGCTCACTGGCCGTCGGGGCGATCAGCTGAGGCCCACCGGGACCTGCGGTGATGCAACCCGGCAAAGACGCGGCAGAGGCTCGATGCCAGGCGCCGGCCGTTACCGGTCCGGCATACAGCCGTCCGCCTGCCAGAAGATAGCCGCCCTTGCTCGTGAGCTGCAGCGCGCCGGAGGTGGCCTGGCCAGCGCCTGATGCGCCGGGCACCGCATCCCACTCGTTCTTGGATGCGCTCGTTGAGAACAGCGTGAAGCGCGTGCAACCGGTGGCGTAATACGCGCCGGATCCGGTGCAGCCGAAACCGACGACCGCGAAAGCGCGGCGGCCGACAGTCGACAAATCGATCACGCGTCCGCGGTGCGTGAAGACTGCGCGCCAGGACTTTCCGCCGTCGTGGGTTACGTAAAGCGCAGGCCCGTACGCCCAGCCGTCCTGGAAATCAAGGAACCGGACCTGGCTGACTCCTGAGCTCCCGTTAGCGGGTCCTGCGGGCGGAGCCGCTATCTCTGACCACGTTTTGCCGTAGTCGTGGGTAGCCGCCATGGCCGTGCAGGGAGGTGTGGCGCATGAACCGGCTACTCCGAGCACGGCGCCGACGTTGCTGCCGATGAAGGTGACCGATGTCGGCCTGAAGCCAGGGGCCGGAGGCGGCCCGGCAGGGGATGAGGAAAGCGGAGGTCCCTGGATCTCTACGGTGGGGGCCGGGCCTTTTGGCTTCGGCTCGACCGTCATCTTGATCTGAGCCGTCGGCGGCGGACTCTTTGTTCCGAACCCGCCAACCACCTGCGGTACGGCGATGCCGCCCACGATGACAACCGCAGCTCCGGCGGCCGCGGTCAGGGCTTTCATGGTTCGCCGCTGCCGGGCGCGGCGGTGCACCCGGTCGAATGTGCCGGGCGGCGGTGGCATCAGCTCGACGTCAGAGCTGAGCCAGGCTTCGATCGGGTCGCGGCGATCTGTCATGACGGCTCACCGACCGCTGCCTTGAGCTTGGCGCGCGCGTGATGCAGATCGGCCTTGACGGTTCCTTCAGGCCGGCCCAGCAGCATCGCGACCTCCTTGACGCCGAAACCGCCGTAGTAGTGCAGCAGGAACGCGCTGCGCAGCCGCGGCGGCAGGCTCTCGATCAGATCGCGGACGTCGACGTCCTGCGCGGGCTGCCAGGACGGCTCCCGCGGTACCGCAGCCGTCATGGTTCTGATCGCGCGGCGCTCCCTGCTCGTCTTACGCCAGTGATCTCTGACCAGATTGGTCGCGATCATGTACAGATAGCTCTGCGGATTGTCCAGGCCTGACCACCGGGACAGCAGTCGCGTGAAGGCCTCAGCGGCGATTTCGTGCGCGGTCTCATCGTCGTCAACGAGGCGCCGCACCCAGCCCGCTAGCCGCGGGTACGACGCATTGAACAGTGCCTCGGCGGCGTCGCGGTCGGCGGTTCGGAGCCTGGCCACAGAGCTCCCTTGCCTCGCCGCCGTCGCGGGCGGCCTAGCCCATGGTGCCTGCAGGGTCACAGCGTCCCCGGCGATCACGAAGCAGCCGGAGTCGCTGGCGAGATTTCGCATTTGTTCTACCACACATTTCGGCCTGGGCTGGTCCCGAGCGCGGGCACGCGGAGGTCCTCGGTCCTGCGTGTACTGAGACGACGCGACCCTGCACAAGGTTGTGTCTGAATCGGTTTCCCGCTACCTGGCGATGCGACCTACACTTGGAGAAGCGTTTTAGTAGGACGTCCTACTAACTGGCCGAGCGGCTGCCGGAGGATGAACGATGAGTAATCAATCCGCAGGCGATCGCGGCGACCCTGGCGACCACGGCAGGGCTCGCTGGCAGCGCCGTTACGACAGTTCGCGGCTGCGAGACGCGGACTTCACCACGCTGTCGGGCCTGGCAGTCGAGCCGGTTTACGGACCGCAGGACGGCGCGGTCGTGCCTGACTTCGAACGGATTGGCTGGCCTGGGGAGTACCCGTTCACGCGTGGCCTTTACGCCACCGGATACCGCGGCAGGACGTGGACGATCAGGCAGTTCTCCGGCTTCGGAAATGCCGTCCAGACCAATCAGCGGTACAAGATGCTGCTGCAGGCAGGCGGCGGCGGGCTGTCGGTCGCCTTCGATATGCCGACCTTGATGGGCAGGGATTCCGACGATCCGCGTTCGTCGGGCGAGGTCGGTCACTGCGGTGTGGCCATCGACTCGGCCGCCGACATGGACCTGCTGTTCTCCGGCATACCGCTCGCCGAGATCACGACGTCGATGACGATCAGCGGGCCGGCCGTGCCCGTGTTCTGCATGTACCTGGCGGCGGCTAAGCGGCAGGGTGCCGACCTGGGCAAGCTGAACGGCACGCTCCAGACGGACATCTTCAAGGAGTACATCGCGCAGAAGGAGTGGCTGTTCCCGCCGCAGCCGCACCTGAAGCTGATCGGCGACCTGATGGAGTACTGCGCCGCCGAGATACCCGACTACAAGCCGCTCTCCGTCTCCGGCTATCACATCAGGGAGGCGGGCTCGACCGCAGCGCAGGAGCTCGCGTTCACGCTCGCCGACGGCTTCGGCTACGTCGAGCTAGGGCTCTCGCGAGGCCTGGACATCGACGTATTCGCGCCGGGCTTGTCCTTCTTTTTCGACGCGCACATCGACTTCTTCGAGGAGATCGCCAAGTTCCGCGCCGCCAGGCGGATCTGGGCCAGGTGGATGCGCGACGTCTATGGCGCGAAGACAGAGCGAGCGCAGTGGCTGCGCTTCCACACCCAGACCGCCGGTGTCTCGCTCACGGCCCAGCAGCCAGACAACAACGTCGTGCGGACCGCGATCGAGGCGCTGGCAGCGGTGCTGGGCGGCACAAACTCCCTGCATACCAATGCGCTCGACGAGGTACTCGCGCTGCCCAGCGAAAAGGCAGCCGAGATCGCGCTCCGGACGCAGCAGGTGATCATGGAAGAGACCGGCGTGGTCAACGTCGCCGACCCGCTTGGCGGCTCCTGGTATCTCGAAGCCCTCACCGACCGGCTGGAGGCCGAGGCCGAGGAGATCTTCGCCAAGATCCGGGCGATGAGTCCCGATGACACGATGACCGGCGGGATCTTGCGGGGGATCGAGGAAGGCTGGTTCATGGCCGAGATCGCCGAGGCGTCCTTCGCATACCAGCGGCAGCTGGAAAAGGGCGACAAGAAGGTAGTCGGCGTGAACTGCCACACCGAGACCGTCGAGTCGCCAGTCGAGATCCTGCGGGTCAGCCACGAGGTCGAGCGCGCCCAGGCTAGCGAGTTGTCCCGGCGGCGAGCGGTTCGCGATCAGGCGGCCGTCGACGCAAGTCTCGCTGCGATGATCCAGACCGCGAGGTCCGGCGGCAACATGATTCCTCCCATGATCGAGGCCGCGCTTACCGAAGCGACCCTGGGCGAGATCTGCGGAGCGCTAAAGGACGAATGGGGCAGCTACACCGAAGCACCCGCATTCTGACCGCCGCCTCCACGCAACGCCTGGCGTGAAGGTGACATCCATCACCTGTAGGCGGAATGGATGACACTTTCATCGACACGGGCAGGCCGGTTCGGCGGCTGACGGCTGGCGCCGGTACTGCTGGACCGCGTCACGTGCCTAAATGCTGAGCGGGTACGGCAGGATGGAGTTATGCAACAGCCGCGAGATTTTTCGATGTCAGGCGCCGTCGACCTCGGCGCCAGGCAGGCCGCCGCGAAGCGCAGGGATCAAGCGTCGCAGCCCGGCGGGGCCGGCGCGGCCTCCAGTTTCGTCTTCGAGGTTACGGACGCCACGTTCAACACCGACGTCGTCGCGAGGTCGCAGTCCGCCCCAGTGATCGTCGATCTGTGGGCCGAATGGTGCGAGCCCTGCAAGCAGCTGGGGCCGGTGCTCGAGCGGCTGGCTAACGAGGCGGCCGGTGACTGGCTGCTGGCCAAGGTCGACGTCGACGCGAACCCGCAGCTCGCCGCGGCGCTGCAGGTGCAGTCGATTCCGATGGTCGTGGCCGTGATCGGCGGCCAGCTCGTTGACGGGTTCCTTGGCGCTCTGCCCGAACCGCAGGTCCGCCAGTGGATCAACCAGATCCTGCAGGTCGCTGATCAGCTCGGCATGCCGGCCAGAGTGCGCCAGGAGGCCGCCACGTCAGACGGTGCCGATGCCGCCGAGGCAGAATCCGGGCAGCCGGGATCGGCAACCCCGGCGGGTCAGCAAGGCGGCGCGCCCGCAGATTCTCGCGCGGGTCAGGCGCGGCCCGCCGGGCCGGCGGGTCCCGGCGAGATGCTGGGAGACCAGCGGTTCGAGACCGTGCAGAAGGCGATGGACGGCGGCGACCTCGACACCGCTGCAACGACGCTTGAGCAGGTCCTCGCAGACTCGCCAGGGCATCCGGTGGCCAAGGCCTGGCTGGCACAGGTGGACCTCTTGCGGCGAGTGGATTCCTACGACGCGGCAAAGGTCAACCGTTCGGCGCAGGAGCACCCTGACGACCCTGACGCGCAGACCAAGGCGGCGGACCTGGAGCTGGCCAACGGCCAGGTCGATGAGAGCTTCGACCGGCTGCTCGGCGTCTTCCAGCGCACTGCGGGTGACGAGAGGGACAAAGTAAGGAAGCATCTGCTCGAGCTGTTCGACGTCCTGCCGCCTCGTGATCCGCGCGTAACCAAGGCGCGGTCAAGGCTCTCTAGCCTGTTGTTCTGAGTGCAGCGGCCGGCCCGCAACCGGGCGGGATAGTGGAGCATCATAGAGACATGCTGGAGGATTCCCGCACGGGTCAACTGCTCGCAGCCACCCCGATGCTCGGTGACGTCAATTTCCGGCGCACCATCGTCTTGATCGTCGAGGATGACCCGGAGGAGGGAACTCTCGGGGTCGTGCTGAACCGGCCGAGCGAGATTCCGGTCCAGCAGGTACTTGAGCCGTGGACCGAGCTCGTGACGGGTCCTTCCGTGCTATTCCAGGGCGGACCGGTTTCGCCGGACAGTGCGCTGGCTCTCGCGCTGCCGCGTGGAGAAAGCGAGCCGATCGGCTGGCGCTCGCTGGCCGGGTCCAAGCTGATGTCGCGAATCGGCCTGGTTGACCTCGGAGCTCCACCCGAACTGCTGGCCGACGGCATCGCCTCACTGCGGGTGTTCGCCGGTTACGCCGGCTGGGGCGCGGGCCAGCTCGACGCGGAGATCGACGTTGGCGCGTGGCTGGTTCTGGACGGCTTGCCGCAGGACGCGTTCGCTGACGAGCCCGACCGGCTCTACCCTTCTGTGCTGCGCCGGCAGGGCGGCGAGATGGCATTGCTGGCAACATATCCAGACGACCCTGTACTCAACTGATACGCGTTTCGGTACCGCAAATCCGGCATGCCTGACCGCTGTGACCGGTTGCGGGCGCGGCGTAGGATGGGCCGCGTGACTGAAGTTCTTCCGGCCGGCGGCACCAGGGTCGACTCCGACACCAGACCGGATCTGTCAACCGGTGATGGTGACCACGAGCGGTTCGCGCACTACGTCCTGAAGGACAAGATCATGGACAGCGCGGTAAACGGGACGCCGATGGTCGCATTGTGCGGCAAGGTCTGGGTTCCGAGCCGTGACCCGAAGCGCTTCCCGGTGTGCCCGGAGTGCAAGGAAATCTACGAGTCGCTGCCTGAAGGCGAGGGCTAGCGGGCTCTGTTTATTGGGCCACGTCGGCGGGCTCGCCGCGAGTCAGCTTGAGCAGTTCCTCGAATGAAGTGGGGAACACCGTGGCGTGGTGTCCGCCCGCCGCCCAGACCACGTCGTACTTGTCGAGCCACCGGTCCACCAGCGTGCGGATCGGGGCCGGGTGCCCGACCGGCGCCACGCCGCCGATCACCTGGCCGGTTGCCTCGCGGACGAAGTCCGGATCGGCGCGCTTGACTGCGGAGTAACCGTGACGCGCCGCGATCCAGGCGGTGTCGACCCGATGTGCGCCGCTGGTCAGGATCAGCAACGGCACTCCGTCGGCGTTGAAGATCAGGCTGTTCGCGATCGCACCAACATCGCAGCCGAGCTGGGCAGCTGCCGCAGCTGCGGTCGGCGCGGATTCCGCCAGTTCCCTGACAGCGCCGGCTGCGCCGAGTTCGGTGAGGACCTGAGCAACGTGGCGGGCGCTTGCGTGCATGGCGGCCAGGCTACCGGCCAGTTCCCGAGCCGTTCTCCGCATTCTCCCGCTGGTGCCTGATCACGGTCGGAATGGCCGGGTCGCCTGCGGAGAGGCGGAAAGCGCCGCGCGGGAGCTCGCGCAATGCTTGCCGGTGCCGGTCCCTGGCGGCGGCGAGCGGCTCGGCGCCGACGATCTCGCCGTCCCTGACCAGCTGGCGAAGCAGCAGACGGCGCCGTCGAGGGTCGCTGCCCGGGGAGCGGTCGCCGGCCGGCTCGGGTTCTTCTGGGACGGCTTGCGCATCACCGGGTGGCGGACTCGCGGTGACCACCTCGGCGTTGGCCGTCCCCACGGCGTCCAGCGTCCGTACCGCCCACTTCCTGCCGCCGATGGTCGGCTTACCGACGGAGTGCTTCGCAACCGGGACGAGCGCGCCCCGGTGATCACCACGTGCGACGAGCTTGTACACCAGCGCCGCTGTCGGCACGCCGGAGCCGGTGACCAGCGCGGTTCCTACGCCGTAACCGTCGACCGGAGCAGACGCCAGAGCGGCGATTGAGTGCTCGTCGAGGTCGCCGGTGATGACGATCCTTGTCGCCGTGGCGCCGAGCGAGTCGAGTTCGGCGCGGGCTGCGTGGGCGGCCTCTCGCAGGTCACCGCTGTCGATCCGGACAGCGCCGAGGTCCGGGCCAGCAAGCTCGACCGCGGTCCGCACGGCACGAGCGACGTCGTACGTGTCGACCAGCAGCGTCGTGCCCTTGCCGAGCGCATCAAGCTGCACCTGAAAGGCCTGGCGCTCGTCGTCGTGCACCATCGTGAACGCGTGCGCGCTGGTGCCGGCGGTAGGCAATCCGAACTCGTAGCCGGCCCGCAGGTTGGACGTCGTCGCGAATCCGCTCAGGTAGGCGGCCCTGGCAGCCGCCACGGCGGCGCGCTCATGAGTCCGGCGCGAACCCATCTCGATGATCGGCCTGTCACCTGCGGCCGTCACCATGCGGGAGGCCGCCGAAGCTATCGCGCAGTCGTGGTTGAAGACCGACAGGGCCAGCGTCTCGAGCACCACGGCCTCTGCGAACGTCGCATCCACGACCAGGATCGGCGAGCCAGGGAAGTAGCAGTCTCCCTCGCCGTAACCCCAGATGTTGCCGGTGAAGTGGTATGAGGCCAGGAATCCGGCGGCGGCGTCGTCGATGACTCCGCCGCCGCGCAGGAAATCGATCTCCGCCGCTGAGAACCTGAACTCCTCGAGCGCCTGCAGGAATCTTCCGGTTCCTGCGACGACGCCATAGCGGCGGCCACCTGGTAGCTCTCTGGCGAACATCTCGAACACTGCGCGCCGGCCAGCCGCTCCGCTGCGGAGCGCGGCGCAGACCATCGTGAGCTCGTAGTGATCGGTCAGCAGGCCGGTGCGCGTGGTATCGGCAAATCGCCCTTCGGGCCCTGTACTCACGAGTGGAAGCCTATGAAGCCCGCAAGAATCCGCGCGCATCGGCTCGTCCGGCCGGCCTGCGATGCGTAGGTGTCCGCCCAGGTGAGGGCCGGTTCGGCACGAATTGCGGGCCGAATGAACACTTTCCCATCCCTCGACGTGCGTAACGGCCGCATCTGGGCAGTGGAACACTAGGGGAGGGAGGTGGCTACGAGTGAGCGTCGCACCTGTGGAAGTCACGAGGCCGGACACGAGCGAGGAGGCGCTGGTCGACCGGCCCTGGCTCACCATCGTCTGGAACGACCCCGTGAACTTGATGGACTACGTGACATACGTGTTCCAGCGGGTGTTCGGGTATGCCAAGCCGAAGGCGGAGAAGCTGATGCTGGATGTGCATCACAAAGGCAAAGCCGTGGTGGCTGCGGGAGCTAGGGAGGCGATGGAACGCAACGCTGAGACGCTGCACGGCTATGGCCTCTGGGCCACGGTCAGCCACGACGCGTAGTGTGAGCAGCCGGCCACGGTCAGCCGGGCGACATACACAGTCAACCCTGAGGATTTCGTTATCACTGAAATACCAGTCAACCCTGGGGATTCAGCGCAGCCGGAGGAGCCGATGTCAGGTTTCCGCTCTAGCTCGGGCGGGGTCACCGCCCGGTTCGCGCGGCCGGAGGCTGCCATCATCAGGGACTTGGTCGGGCAGGTCGTCGAGCTAGTCGTCGCCGACATGCCAGCTCCTGAGGCTGACGAACTCGCGGCGATGGTCGGGATGAGTGACAACTCGGACGTGCCCGACGACCCAGTGCTTGCCAGGCTGCTGCCTGACGGTTACCGGGACGATCCCGATGCAGCGCAGGAGTTCCGCAGGTTCACCGAGTCAGGACTGCGCTCCGCGAAAGTGGAATCCGCGCAGACGCTGCTGCAGACGCTGCCCGCGAGTGGCGGCAAGGTGAAGCTGAATGCCGAGCAGGCAGAGGCCTGGCTGCGCTCGCTGAACGATGTGCGGCTGGCGCTCGGCGTCCGGCTGGGCGTCACCGAAGATTTTGACGGGCTCAGCGAGGACGTCGGTGCCGATGATCCTCGTTTCGCCTATACCCAGGTCTATCAATGGCTGGCCTTTTTGCAGGAGAGCCTGGTGGCCGCACTGTCCTAGCGGGAGGACGCCGGCCTGCGGCTACTATCTGCGCCATGCTGACCATTTCGCGCGACCTCCTGGACCGTGTGATCGCTCACGCCAGGGCTGATCACCCCGATGAGGCATGCGGCGTAATCGCCGGTCCCGCAGGAAGTGACCGGCCGGAACGTTTCGTCGCGATGACCAATGCGGAGCGCTCACCGACCTTCTACAGGTT